>NZ_CP047984.1:1331666-1664583 GCF_009931655.1 Pontibacter russatus
AACTCCTACCTGTAAATATGTTATCCATCTTCATCTGTAAAAAGTCAAATTATACATCTATATACACTGACAAACAGGTAGTTTATTCAATATTTTCTCCTTTTTAAAAAGTTCGTATTTCTCCTTAGCCGCATCTAATTGCTCCGTCCAGTAATAATGACGCCCCATACTCTCCTACTGGTTGGTTTTATCAAGCGCAAGTCAACCATTCTCCTTAACACCGCTCTTGAATAGCCAATGTAAATGCAGGCTTCATCAGCAGTATAAATTCTTTTAGGTTCTAACTGCTTGGCTTTCTCAGCTTTGGTTAATTTTTTAGCCAATGCGGCTTTACTGGCTACAGGATAAGGAAAAGGCGTTTGTGCGGTTGTATTAAAGCTGATATTGTTCATTGTTCTTAGATGAATTAGAATATTTTGTAAATACTTATTTAGAATTGAAAGACTTGGAAGATGCCTTTTGACGTAACAAAGTGTAGTTAATTTAATTAGGTTGGATAAGTACAATCTCGCGCTAAATTGATACTGCAAATGTATACGCTTTGAAACATAATATGCAAGACTTAATCAAAATTATTTTTAGATATCAAATAAATTTAATACAATATCAAACCTGCATTAATTGCTTGTTTGCTATTTGCAAACATTAATAATTACATTCACCGACCAAAAAAACTACAAGTTACATCAAGCTAAGTACGGTACAATTCTAACCCTACTTACTTGATTCGAAACGAACTACATGTGAATAGGCAATATTAAAGCACTAATAAAGATATAGCTACATTAAGAGAGGGGTGAATACCCCACATTTATACAGCATTATAAAGCGCAATTACAAGAAAGGGTATTAGATTTATATGAAGGGAGTAATATATAATAGAAACAGCAAAAAGGCATTTTGTAAGTGTTATTAAGTACTTTTGAAGGCATGAGGAAGTCATTGGAATTATTATATAATTTATTCTTTCGGGCAAAACGTGTCTCCCCCCACCGCTCATAAAAGAAACACCTTAACGCGTCCTGCCTTACATTTATACCATTTTTACCAGCGTTTCCTGCGCCTTTTACTGCCATATCTCATCTTCACTTGCTGAATCATGCCAGCTACCAGCGCTACAAACAGGGGAATGGTAATGATGGCAAGCAGCAGGTACTCCCACCATGTCTTAGTTTCTTCCATGGCAGCAGTATATGTGGGTTAGACTTGCCTTACCGCTCCAAACAGGGCTAATCAATTTCATATCTATTCAGGAAGGAACGTTGCAGGAGTGTTAAATACATCGTATATTTGTAATATAAGATATTAAACACTGTCTGGAGCATGAAAAAGTACATAGCCTACTACCGCGTATCAACACAGAAGCAGGGCACTTCAGGACTTGGGCTGGAGGCACAGAAAGCAGCCGTAGCTGGCTTTGTGGCTGGTGCTCCAGTGCTGGCAGAGTACGTGGAAGTGGAAAGCGGCAAGAAAGACAACAGGCCAGAGCTGGAGAAAGCCATAGCGCACGCAAAGCAGGCAGGAGCCACGCTTATCATTGCAATGCTTGACCGCCTTAGCCGCAACGCTGGTTTCATCTTTGCCTTGCGGGATTCAAAAGTAGACTTCATTTGCGCCGATATGCCAGACGCAAACACCCTGACAATAGGCATATTTGCGGTTATGGCACAGCACGAACGGGAGCTGATAAGCAAGCGCACAAAGGACGCATTGGCCGCTAAGAAGGCACGCGGCGAGGAAGTAGGCAACAGGGCTAACCTGACACAAAAAGGCCGTCAGAAGGGCGCAAAAGCCCGTCAAACGGCGGCTATGCAGGACAAGGCGAATAAGAACGCCCTGAATTGGGCGCTGGAGTGCAAGGCGAAGAAAGGCGAAGAAAAAATGACACTACAACAGATAGCCGATAAGCTGAACAGCATGGATTTAACCACCAGCACAGGGGCACAGTTCAGGGCAATGAGCGTGAAGCGCCTGCTTGACCGCCACGACAAGCTACAAAAGGAGCAGGAAGACTTTAAATTTAAAATTAAGCAAGCGGAAAAATTTGCCCTGCACCTGAAAGCGGTAAACCTGAAGGTCAGGATTGACGAAGGTTTGGTGTACTTTGAACCTGACACCAAGCACACGGAACCTTGGCCGTTTACATCTTTGCTTTTCCAGCAAGTGATTGACAAAGGCGCAGTGCTGGAGTACATAGACGGATACTATGCCCTGTATGCAGACCGCAGCAAAAGGGAAAAACTTTCGGGCGGGAGCAGCTTCATTTCCTTGCTTGGTATACTGGCAGATTATATATTTCGCATAAACATGCAAAAGGAGCATGAGGCAAGCCTGCATCCTGACTTAATCTACATCAGCAAAGGCAATCCAGAAAAGAAGCAGCCGCCTTTTGTTTTAAGCACAGTCCTTTAGTCTATCAATATCTTCTCAATATAAGAGGAAAGAGTGCAGCAGCTTTAACCTAAATCTTTAGTGTGCAACCAAGATTAGAAGACTATATTCGTAAGTCCTGATAAGGTCAAAGCCTTTAGACGGTCATTTGTAAATTTTCAGCTATATACATGCAAGAGCATAGAATAAATCCAGAAAGAATCACCAAGCCGATTCAATTGCTTGCAGCATGGCTTATTGGGCTTATTTTGGTAGTTGGCTCTCTCTTAACTGCTGCTGGTACAATAGATAGACCTTCTTGGTTACCCGCTTTCTTTGCAATTTCTGCAGTCTGTACAATTCCTGTGTTTTTGGCATTAATATTCCTTTTACAGACAAAGTTTAGACCTGAAATGCAAGAAGATTCTTTCTATTCCAAATATTTAGAAAAAGATTCTTTAACCTTTCAGTATTTCAAAGAGGAAGATGAAAAGCAAGTGGAAATAAAAATACTAAAAGAAGAGATTCTGCTTTTATCACAAGCAACTAAAAAGGAAATAGAGGCAATAAGGCAAATAATTAATGTAGATTCTATTAAGTCTGAACAGGAAGAGAAAATTGAAGCAATCATAGTTAATTCCGATAATAGGTTAGATGAAATTAAAAGAATTGCAAATATTGCCACAATCTCATTAAACATTAATAGGAATTTACCCTCCTATCAAAACATAGTACCCATTGTTACCCAAATTGGATTTACAAATTTTAAAGAGTTTGGTACAGATAAAGTCCCTGAAGTACACGCAATATCATTTGGCAAAAATGTAACTATCGATATTGTTAAAGCATTAGCTTTCAAGCTTGTAACCTTGGGTATCACACACATGAAGCTTACAGGAGATAACGCAGAAAATAAAATATTTATTGGTACCTATTCCACCAGAGGAGGTTTGAAACCTATTAATAGTGAAATGATAAATAAACTTGAAAAAGCAAGTCCAGACTGGAGGTTCTCTACTTTTTTAAGTATGGATTCTTTTTGAATCTACATATTATTGTTATCAATGAATCACAAATGAAGGTAATCAATAAACTTAGTACATATATTGTGAAATGATATGTAACTGAAATGTTACTCACAATAGGTAAATAGCTCATTCACAGTATCATCTTAACCTCAGGGGCAGAGGTTAATATATACCGTTGCCTTAGGGCATCAACTTGCTATTTATTTTTCAATCCGCTATCTTAGTGACGCAATACATCATTCACTAGACCACAATACTTTTAGACTGTTGTTTGTTTGTGAACTAATCAGTGACCTTGTTACAAGACATTTTCATAAGACGTTGATAATGGCTCCGTTTGGTTAGGGGTTCGAATCCTCTCGGGTGCACACATCACAAAGCGCTGGCTATATATGGCCAGCGCTTTGTGTTTAGCCTTCCTCTGAATTATACACCCCTTATCCCCATATGACAGGTCCACTCCTATATAAGTCGGACTGATTTTTACCGGCGATGCGTCCGCATTCGTATATTTTTGCCTACCTTTTTCACCCGGATAGCTTGATAACAGGGTGCTGCGTGAGGGAACCGACTTTGCAGCCAAAGCACCCATTCCTATATAATCAATCGTAAATTACAGCTTGCAAAAGCGAATCTTCTTTTGAAAACGCCTGATGTGCAGCCAAACTAAAATGAATGGTGGAAAAGATTTAGCGGAGGTGGCCAAGCTGTTCCTGAAACTTGGCTTCATATCGTTTGGAGGCCCTGCCGCTCACATCGCCATGATGGAGGATGAAGTCGTGCGAAAGCGAAAGTGGATAACGCCTGAGCATTTTCTGGACCTGATTGGGGCCACCAACCTCATACCCGGACCGAACAGCACGGAAATGACCATGCACTGCGGACATGAGCGGGCAGGTGTGAAAGGGCTCTTCGTCGCGGGCTTCTGCTTTATACTGCCTGCCGTCGTTATCACGGCTGTTTTTGCCTGGCTGTACCAACTATATGGCCAGCTCCCGGAGGTGGAGCCCTATATATACGGCATCAAGCCTGCTGTGATTGCCATTATTGTAGGGGCCATATATGCTTTAGGCAAAAAAGCCCTGAAGTCTGTACAGCTCGGTATGGTCGGGGCTGTTGTATTAATCGTCACGCTGCTGGGCATCAGCGAAATTGCCGCACTGCTGGGGGCTGGCGTGGCAGGCATCCTCCTTTACCTGATAAGGAACAGCGGGCAGCAAACAGCCAGGGGCCTGTTGCCATATACCCTGCTGCATGTGGCCGGGTCCTCGCTGGCTGATATCTCCCAACTGAAACTGTTCTGGATTTTCCTGAAAGTAGGCGCAGTGCTGTATCGGAGTGGCTACGTGCTGTTCGCACTCCTTGACGGAGAGTTGGTGGCAACAGGCATACTCACGAGGCAACAGCTGATAGATGCCGTTGCGGTTGGGCAATTCACGCCCGGGCCCGTGCTTTCCACCGCCACTTTCATCGGCTGGCAAATAGGCGGCTTGCCCGGTGCGCTGCTTGCAACCCTCGGCATCTTTCTTCCCTCCTTTTTCTTCGTCCTGCTCCTGAACCCGCTCATCCCCAGAATGCGCAACTCGGGCCTTATGGCTGCCTTTCTCAATCATGTGAACGTGGCATCCGTTGCCGTCATTGTTGCCGTGGCTGTAACCATGAGCAGGGACACGCTGACAGACTGGAGAACCATCGTTATCGCCGTAGTGAGCCTTGCCGTGACGTTCGGATACAAGAAGCTGAACAGTGCCTTTATTGTTGGCGGCGGCGCACTCCTGGGTTATATCCTGACCCTGCTTTAGGTACTACACAGTAAACGTAAATTCCCGATTTTATATGGTGCCGCTGCGGGTTTTGATTCTTTTAGGAATACGCAAAGTCGCCCTTGCTGCCTTGCCATCACCAGCCTTTTTACTTCTTCTTATAAAGCAAGCGTCTAAGTTAAAACGCGTTCAGGGCCTGCTGGGCTTTGTGGAGCATATCTGCCGCCGGGGTGGTTTTCAGGGCCTCCAACTTAAACGCGCCCACAACTGCCTCCAGTTTCCGCAGCTTGTCCTGCTGGTTGTTCTTTTTGAATTCTTCCCGCAGTATCCTTATTTTTTCAAAATCCTCGATGCCTTCTATCAGGCGCTCGAACCGGATGGAGGATCGGTAGCCGGGGTAGACAAAGTAGGTGTCGCCGGATGACCAGCTCCTGAAGCGGCTGTCCTGCAGCGGGTTGGGCGGCCAGCTGTTATATGCCCACCGCAGGTACCCGTCGTAGTTTTTGTTGGCCGCGTGCCACCCCATCCACGCAGCCTCAGCTGGCGGTGAGAAGGTAAACGTGTTCGGGTAGGCCTCCGGGCAAGCCGTGTAGAAGCTGGTGACATAGCCCGCCTTTTCCCTTTCCTGCATGGTTGCAGCCTCCACTGCCTGGTTCGAGGCGACGGTGTAATAGTATAAATCCTTTTGAATCTCCGGGTGGTAATTCCCCGCCAGCGATATTTTAAAGTCTTTATCCGCATCCTTAATCACCGCAATGGCCTTCTGCATGGCCTCCATCGGCCTTTCGTCCATCGCGATTAGAGTTTTATCGAACCATCCCTTTTGCTTGAGGTGCTTTGCAAAATCATTAAGCATCGGCTGCCAGTGCGCCCTGTAGGCCGGTGTGCCCGGCTCCGCCACCAGCACGGTGTCTTTCCCCAGCGCCTCGTCGTAGTAGTAAAACTTGAGGTTCCAGGGGATCATGCTGTAACACTCAATCATATTGTCGATGCCGAGCGCCATCATAGCAGACACCCATTTGTCGAACGCCGTGTAATCATAGCTCCAGGTGCCGTCTTTTTTCTTTGTCCACTTAATCATGGAGCTGTATATATCGTGGGTCTGGCTGTTCCAGGGGTCGTAAATGAGGGTCGTGGTGATGACCTTCTGCCCTGCGTCGGCCAGCATCTCCATATAGGGTTTCATCACCTCCAGGTGCTCATCCGACCATTTCTCCACACCATGCACCCGGGCAATGGCATCCGGGCTCTGCCAGAGGTTGAGATGAAATGCCCAGTCTTTCGGTGCCGGCAAGGTGCGGTTCACCACCTCTACAGAGTAATTCAGGGTGCCCAGGTTGCGCCTGCTCCCCTCCTTCACGTTGATTTTCCCCTTGTAAGTGCCTGCGGGTACATCCTCCGGAACGTTGATGCTCAGCCACACAGGCTGGGTGGTGTTGGCGGCCACAGGCAAATCATCCGCCACATCAATCACGTCTGCCACCAACGTGGAATCCAGGTTATCCGGGATGCCGCAGCCGCTGCCCTTGTCGTTCAGCCCATCGGCCATCACGTAGCGGACAAAGTCAGCCTGTATCTGTTCGGCCGGTATGCGGTTGCCTTTTCCGTCAGTCAGCGCCCCCACTTCAAGGCTCACCTTTTCCAGCGGGCGGGTGGTCCAGATAACAAGCTGGGTATGCACCTTCTCTCCTTTCCATGCCTTGCCCTGCCAGCCGGACGGGCTCAGCGATTCTGTCGGAACCTCGTTCTTCCCATACCGGATATCGGGTGAGGCAAAGCGTATATAGGTGCCGTCTTTCAGGTTTTTCCACGGGGCCTGGTCCGCCGGGTGCGGGTCCGGCAACTCCCGGTAGTTGCTTTGGGCAAGTGAGAAGGTACTGCATAGAATCCCTAGTAAGCATAGTATTAATCTCATAGTGGAAAGGTTAGCGTTTATATATAGGCTGATTTATTGATAGGTTATATCGGCCCGAAAACGGAGTGTCGGACATATAAATACTATGTGTTTTAGGCTGCTGTTGAGTTTATAGATAGCTGTAAAGTCTGAACTTGCCAGTAAAAGTCTATACAACAACCCCTTTGTGTTGTTGACGCCTGTACTTCCTATATTTCGTATATTATTAGTTCCAGCTCTTCAACGACCCGAAATTGCTTATCAGCTGTCAGCAAGGGTAGTTTTAAGCTAAATGCAGTCGCAGCTACAATAGAATCGGGCAGCTTCAGTTTTGATTTCCGACGAAATTCTATAGTTACATCCTTGATTTCAGGGGCTATATCTACTATCTGGCAATTCTCTAAAAGGCCTTTGATCGTTTCTTCTGAATCCGACAAAATTTTAGGGAAGGAAAGAAGTTCAAGTTCAGTAATAAAAGAAATAACCAGATCCTTGTCAGCAATCATTTCTATTACCTCCTGATCTCCCTTTAAGAAATAGAGCAGGATGTTAGTGTCTACACAAAGCCTATTCCCATTCATCTCTCATCTGCTTTTGATATTCTAAAGGATCAATAGCCGTCTTAAGTTTTCCAGCATATTTCAGGATGCCCTTTTTAGGCGCTTTTGAAATCGCCTCGTTAATCCGTTTTCTAATTTCCTCTTTAGGAGTCCCTTTTTTTATTACTGTTATCATATGTAAAGTTCTTTAGTCAAGATAACAATTCTACCTTAGTTTCGGTCTTTAAAGGGTAAGGTTTTTCTGTATTGGCACCAAGGGCTCTGCTATGGTGCGTTCATGCAATATAGGTTTGGTTAGCTACCACTCTTTTTTTGAGCCTTTAAGAGTTCTTCTTCTGCCAATTCCATAAGCTCCTTATTATCAACAGTCGGATTCAGTTTATATCCCTTTTTGAGGTAGAAGTGAGCTTTTTCATGGTTTTGAAATGCAATCATGTAAATAAGTCCCAAGTTATGATAGCAGTCGGCAAGTCTAAAACCAAGCTCTGCTGCCCTATGGTAATCTTTTGCTGCACTTTCAAAATCATCCAACTTTACTTTTGAAAATGCTCTTCTGTAGAATGCTTCAGCATTGAGTGAGTCAATTTCTAAAACCGCATTATATTTTTCAGCCGCAAGCTTGAAGTTGTCTCTCTCATACGCTTCGTTTGCCTGAGAAAGAACAGTTTCGTATGTTTCAGTGGTTTTTGAACCTGATAGATTTTGCTTGTTACAACTTAGCAGCAAGAATACTACTGCCGGTAAAATATATTTCATTTTTTTGAGTGTTTGCCAACGTGCGGCTAAACGCAGAGTATTTCGTTTAGCCTCCTAATATAGGCGGCTAAACGCAACTGCACAAGCAAATGTCCTATATAGATTCAATATTATATAATTGCCCGCCTATCAGGGTTGTCCCACCGCAGCTATCCCAAAACTAAAGCGCCACGGAACAAGCCAATCCCGTATATTTGCAGCAGGGTGTGCAGGCAGGAGGCACCCTACCTAAAGCGCCTATATATAATTTGAAGCTACTCTACGACATCGGCCTGAAGGCATATAGGGCAGCCATTGCCCTGGCGGCTCCTTTCAACGGGAAGGCAAGTCTGATGCTGGAGGGGCGCGAACGGCAGTTTGAACGGCTGCAGCGGGCCATGCAGGGCAACCAGTCGCCGGTGGCGTGGTTCCATTGCGCCTCTTTGGGCGAGTTTGAGCAGGGGCGGCCGGTGATGGAGGCGTTTCGGGAAGCGTTCCCGCTATATAAAATTCTGCTCACCTTCTTCTCCCCCTCCGGCTATGAGGTGCGCAAAAACTACAGCGGAGCAGATGATATATACTACCTGCCCCTCGATAGCAAGGAGAACGCCGCCCGGTTTGTGCAGCTTGTGCAGCCAAGGCTGGCGGTGTTTGTGAAGTATGAGTTCTGGCACTACTACCTGCAGGAACTGCAGCGGCGGCAGATTCCGGTGCTCTCCGTTTCCGCCATCTTCCGCAAAGAGCAGCTTTACTTCAAACCGTATGGCCGGTTTTACCGCGACATTCTGCGCCGCTTCACTCATATATATACCCAGAACCAGGCCTCGCTGGAGCTTCTGAGAAGTATAGATGTGCAACAGGCAAGCGTTGCCGGCGACACGCGATTCGACAGGGTGCTGCAGACGGCGGCTTCCGTTAAAATTCTGCCGCTGGTGGAGGCCTTTGTGCAGCAGCAACAGGTGTTTGTGGTGGGCAGCAGTTGGCCCCCCGATATAGACGTGCTGCTGCCGCTTATCCGGAAGTACCGCGCCAGCGTCAAATTTATCATCGCGCCGCACGAGGTGAACGAAGGCAGCATCAGCGCTGTGCTGCAGGCCGTGGGCGACGGCGCTATCCGCTTTTCGGAGGCAAACCAGGCGAATGTGCCACAATATGACGTGCTCGTGATCGACAACATCGGCATGCTGTCGTCTTTATATAGCTATGGTACCTACGCCTATATCGGCGGCGCGTTCGGCAAGGGCCTGCACAACACGCTGGAGGCCGCCGTGTTCGGACTGCCGCTTTTCTTCGGGCCGCGCTACGACAAATTTCAGGAGGCAAAGGATTTGGTGGAGTTGGAATGCGCTTTCCCGGTAAAGAATGCCTCTGGACTGCTGCAGGCCTTCGGGAAAGTTCACACCACGCCCGGCCTCCGGCAACGCATTACCGAGAACGAGAAACAATACGTAAAACAGCAGGCAGGCGCCACCGCCAAGATAATGGCGGATATAAAGCGCCTGCTTCATTAAGGGGCATGAAAGGAGTAGTAGTAAAATCGACGGGTTCGTGGTACCTGGTGCGCGACGCGGAAGGCAATCTGCACCGCTCGCGCCTGCGCGGCAAGTTCAAGCTGAAGGAGATGAAGGTGAGCAACCCGCTGGCCGTGGGCGACCGCGTGGAGTTTGACGTGGAGGACACCGGCGAGGAAACGGCCGTTATATATAAAATCGAGGAACGCGACAATTACATCATCCGGCAGTCCACCCACAAGTCGGCCCATGCCCATATCCTCGCCGCCAACCTGGACCAGGCGCTGCTGATCGTGACGCTGGTGTCGCCCCGTACCTCGTTCGGCTTCATCGACCGCTTCCTGGTGACGGCCGAGGCCTATGAGATTCCGACGGTTCTTATTTTTAACAAAACCGATTTGTACGACGAGGACGTGCGCGATTACCAGCGCCAGATCAGCCATATGTATAAGCAGGTCGGGTATGACAGCCTCTCCGTTTCCGCCTCAGAAAACCAGGGGATGGACGAGCTGCAGGCGCTGCTGCAGGGTAAAACGTCGCTCCTTGCCGGCCACTCCGGCGTGGGCAAGTCTACGCTCATCAACCTGCTGGTGCCGGACCTGGAACTGAAAACCTCCGGCATCTCCGACTTCTCCGACAAGGGCGTACACACCACCACCTTCGCCGAGATGTTCGAGGTAAGCAAAGACACCTATATCATCGACACGCCCGGCATCAAGGAACTCGGCATCGTGGATATACCTGCGGCAGAGTTGGGCCACTTCTTCCCGGAGATGCGGGAGCGCCTGAACCAGTGCCGCTTCCACAACTGCACCCACTTCAACGAGCCCGGCTGCGCCGTGATAGAGGCCGTGCGCCGCAACGAAATCTCCCTCACCCGCTACGAGAGCTACCTGAGCATGCTGCACGGCGGCGACAACAGGAAGTAAAAAAGCACTCGCTCGGCAAAAGCTATATATAAGCCGCTGCACATAATCCGCCTGCCCGAAGGCCGCTTTATCCGCAGGAATACGTACCTTTGTGAGATTTTGCGGGGCTGTGGCATTTTCAGCGAGACTTTAATGTTGCACCACAATACCGTTGTCGCGACCCGGGCTTTGGCTGCAGACTGTCGCATTTTATATATAAAGCAGAGTATCATCCATGGCAAAACGCGGATTCGGGCCGAGTGCAGCGCAGGAAAACGAAGGCAGGAAAAAAATCAGTAAGGAAAGCTTTCGCCGGGGGCTGCAGATTTTCAGCTACGTGCTGCCTTACAGATTCAAGTTCATCACGGGCCTCGTCTTCCTGCTGTTTTCGAGCCTGACGTTCATGGCCTTCCCCTACCTGGTTGGCAAACTCGTGGACGCAGCTGTCGGCAACACCGAGGGGCTGCTGCAGGACATCAACCTGATTGCCATGGGCCTGTTTGGCGTCATCGTGCTGCAGGGCATCTTTTCCTTTTTCAGGGTGTACTTCTTTGCGCAGGTAAGCGAAAACGCCGTGGCCGACATCCGCCGCGATTTATATAGCAAATTCGTGCTGCTGCCCATCCCGTTCTTCGAGAAACGGCGCGTGGGAGAAATCACCAGCCGCATCACCACCGACGTGGCGCAGGTGCAGGATGCCATGTCCATCACGCTGGCGGAGCTTTTCCGGCAAACCACCACTTTGCTCGTCGGCACTGTCATCATCATGCTGGTGTCAGTCAAGTTGTCGCTGTTCATGCTGGCCACCTTTCCGGTGCTGGTGGCGCTGGCGCTGGTGTTTGGCCGCAAGATCAAAAGCCTCTCCAAAAAGACGCAGGACGAGCTGGCCAACACCAATGTGATTGTGGAGGAAACGCTGCAGGCCATCAACACGGTGAAGGCCTTCACGAACGAGATGTTTGAGATTGCCCGCTACAAAGCCACCCTGGGCAGGGCCGTGACCACAGCCCTGTCGGCCGCCTACTACCGCGGTGCATTCATTACGTTCATCATCGTCGGGCTGTTCGGCGGCATTATCCTCGTTATCTGGTATGGTGCCACGCTGGTGGCCAACGGCGAGATTGCGCTCGGCGACCTGATGTCGTTTGTGCTCTACACCGTGTTCATTGGCGCCTCCGTGGGCGGCCTCGGCGAGATATATGGCAAGGTGCAGGCCGCGCTTGGCTCCACAGAGCGCATCCTGGAGATACTGCAGGAGCAGGAAGAGCCGACCGATAAAGGCGCGAGAACCCTGAGCGAAGTCCTGAAACTGCATGGGGATATAGCCTACCGTAATGTGGCTTTCTCCTACCCTACCCGCACCGATGTGCAGGTGCTCAACGACATCAGCTTTACCGTGCGCGCCGGCGAGAAAGTGGCCCTGGTTGGCCCGAGCGGCGCCGGAAAGTCTACGATCGTGCAGCTGCTGATGCGCTACTACGATGTTTCTGGCGGCAGCATCACAGTGGACGGCAGGGACATCCGCGATATAAATCTGACCACGCTGCGCAGCAACATCGGCATCGTGCCGCAGGAAGTGCTGCTTTTTGGCGGCACCATCCGGGAGAACATTGCCTACGGCCGGCCCGAGGCCACCGAGGCGGAGATTGTGGAGGCGGCCCGCAAAGCCAATGCCTATGATTTCATCAGGTCCTTCCCCGAAGGGTTTGACACCCTGGTGGGCGAGCGCGGCATCAAGCTGTCGGGAGGGCAGCGCCAGCGCGTGGCCATTGCCCGCGCCATCCTCAAAAACCCGGTCATCCTCATCCTCGACGAAGCCACCAGCGCCCTCGACTCCGAGTCGGAGCAACTGGTGCAGCAGGCCATGCACGAGCTGATGCAAAACCGTACTACCATCGTTATCGCCCACCGCCTGGCCACCATCCGCAAGGTAGACAAGATACTGGTGATAGACGGCGGCGCGATTGTGGAGGAAGGTTCGCACGACATGCTTTCCATGAACCCCGAGGGCATATATGCCAACCTGCTGAAGCTGCAGTTTGAGCTAAGCTAAACAGATTTATATATGATTTTTAAAAAATCCTGCCCGTGCTGAACCGGCAGGATTTTTTATTTTATACATTTACTACGCCTACACGGCGCGACACCGAAGAATCTGACCCCAAACCTGCAGCGGCGTTCTGTTGCCGTTGCGTATGCATGATGCTGAAACACCACTCAAAGGCGCTTTACACCCTCTGCCTCTTCCTGCTCCTGCTTCCGGGCCGGGTGCTGGCGCAGGAATTCACCCAAAATTTCCGGGCACTGAACGCATTCTATATAGAAGCTGGCGGCAACAGCGACACCTACTCCGTGAACTACGACCGTGTGGTGTACCAGCAGCGGGTGTTTAAAGCGGCTGTCCGCATCGGCGTGGGCACCAACCTGTTTTTTATGGAAGGCGAAGAAACGGTTTACCCCATCGTGCCGGTGGAGGCGCTGGCGCTGGTGGGGCGCAGAAAGAAACATTTTGAGGGAGGCCTGGGCTACACGCACCGCTTCACCGACAACCCCGAGCTGCTGCAACAGATGTACTTCGCCCGGCTGGGCTTCCGCTACCAGGCACCGCGCGGCGGGCTGCTGGTGCGGGTGGCCGTCACCCCTTTCATTTCGCCGGATAAAGACTCCCGCACGCCCGGCGTCGGGGTGGTTCCCCGGCTTGGGGTCAGCGTAGGCAAGAGTTTCTGAGTCAATTCTTCGGGCATCCGGGCCGGGAATTATGTGTTCTAAAATGCTGATGTTAAGTGCCTGTACCTATATATACTGCCACAGTAGCTGGGCCAAGGATAGTAGATACGAACATGGTCTGCTAGTATAGTCTGGAAGCGAATTCCCTGTTTCATTTTTCAGCCAATCCTGTTCATCCTCCAATCCTGTAAATCCTGATTCAGACAGATTGCATCGGAAACGATGGGAAAGATATAGCTACAACTCCGCGCCACGAGTAGGGCCAGGTTATGTATAGACTCCCCTGACGCTACGCTTTCAGCAGAAAACTACCGGCCCCGGATTCCGTCAAGGCCAAACCCCACTTTTTCAGGATCGGCTCCTCCAGCGCCTTTTCCCGGTATTCGTCAGGTGTCAGGATAGGGATACCATATATGATCGGGTAGTACCTCCTGCAGGCAGGGCAGGTAAGCAGTCCTTCGATAATATCCCCGTTTTCGTGCTGTACAAACACTTTGGATTCGAGTTCTTGCTTGTCGAGGGGGCAGCACAGTTTATTCAGGAGCGATGGGTTCATGTCTTCAATTTGTGTAAGGTTTGTATATATGCCGCCGCAGACATTTGCGGAGAGGCATCGTTCAGAATGCCTGAGATAACAGCCACTCCGGCAAAGTCCAGGTCCTGCAGCGTTTTCATATTTTCTGTTGTTATCCCGCCTGAGAGGAAGAAGGGGATGTGCGTCAATTCCCGCGCTTGCTTCACCGTCTCCGGAGTCACGATTTCACAGCTGCCCGCAGAGGTGGAGGGAAACATGGCACAGAAGGAGATATAATCCAGTTGGTTCTGCTCTGCCCACCGGACTACCTGCAGATCGTTGCCACAGGTTATGCCGCAGATAAAGTCCCGGTTGATTTCCGCTTTGATGGTCTCATAATCTGTAGGGATGTTGTCGAAATGGACACCAGCCAGCCCCGTGGTTTTCAGCAACTCCCATTCCTCATTTATCAGCAAAGGCACTTTATATGCCGAAGCGACAGCAAGCACGGCCCGGATGAGATATGCTTTATCGGCCAAGTCAAAAGAAGCGGGCCAGTTGTTCCAGATCTGCAACACCCGGACGCCTCCTTTCAGCGCCTCCTTCAGCTTGTGCAGCAGCGTGGGGGTATCCATACCAGGGTCCAGCACCAGGTAAACGCCGCCGGTTATCATATCCTGCTTCTTCATCTCCAACCTGCTTTCAGGGCCTTAAAGAACGCTTCCCAATAAGGGTCCTTTCCATCACATGAAAGTGCTTTCTCCTCACCCTCATCCACGATTTTGAATCCCTCCTCCTCCGGGATCATCTCCCCTACCACGGTGGCTTTGATGGATTTGGATTGCAAATGGCTGATGAGCTTTTCTTCCCGGCCTCTGCGCACTGCCATGATCATGGAGCCTGCCCCGACGCAATAACGGTGGTCAATCTCAAACAGCCGTGTTATCAGGCGCTGTGCTTCCCCCACCGGAAGCGCTTCGTTATATAGCCGGAAACCGCAGCCGGAGGCTTGCGCCATCTCGCAGATAGCCCCCACCACGCCGCCCTCCGTTACATCGTGCATGGCTTTCAGTTCCACATTGTTTTGTAGTATTTCCGTGGCAGCAAGGGCATCTTTCAGGGAAGAGGTCTGGTAGAAGTTTTCACACCCTCGTTCATATACCTCTTTGCCCAGCCTGTTCTTCACCGTCTCCGGGAAACTCATCGCCAGGATAGAAGATGCCACCAGCGCAGTCTCCTTCGTTACCACGAGCACATCCCCGGGCTCGGCGCAGTTACTTGTCAGAATCTCGTTCAGCGGGGCCGTCAGGAACATCGTGCCCCCGCCCGAGATGGTGGAATTCAGCCCTTCAGTCTGGCCGGTGTGCCCTCCGGTGATGGAAACGCCAAGGTCCTCGCAGAACTGGTGTATATAGGCCCAGTATTCTTTGAAGGCATCCAAAGAAAGAGTAGATGGCAGGTTGAGCACAAACTGCGCATACATGGGCGCAAAGCCGGTGGAGGCCATGTCGTTGGCCAGCAAATGCACCGACAGCCAGGCAGACGCTTTCATACCGATGGAAGGGATGAGCGAGAGCGGGTCGCTGGAGACAGCCATCCCCAGGTTATTGCCCAGGTCAATGACGGCGGTATCCACACCGAACTTCGGCCCTACCAGCACTTCCTCCCGGTGGTAGCCGCGTTGCGGGAGCAGCACATCCTTGAACGTATTGGCGGCTATTTTTCCGGAGTTGTCTTCGAAAGCGCTCATTTCGCATCATTTAGCCGTACATGCAAACCGAAGAAATCGCCGTAGGGCTGGCTCCACTGCTGCACCGGAAACCACGCAGGGAGGCCGGTTGCCGTCCATGTTATCGTATAGTCCCGCCCCTGCAGTGCTTCCGCTATTACTGCTTTCAATTTATCGGGCGTGTAGAAGGTGGCGGTGACGTAAAAAGGGTTTTTGCCGAACAGCTCCTGGATTCTCCTTCTGGCCACCTTCGGGGAGTTCCGGTTCATCATCCCGAACACGATGCCGTACTTCCCGACGCGCACCGCTTCCCGGATCACCTGCACCGGGTTTTTGTAGTACTCAAACGTGGTGATGAAGGCGAGCGCATCAAAGGTGTGGTCCTTGAACGGCATGTGGTGTGAGTCGGCCAGCACAAGGTCGCCGTCGAACAGATGGGCGCCCTGCCCCAGCATGAAGGGAGAGAGGTCACCCCCGCTGGCCTCGATGCCGATCTCTTTCCACCAGCGTGTGAAGCGGGTGGTGCCACAGCCGAACTCCAGCAGGGTTTTCACCCGCCCGTCTTTTTTGATAAGATCGCCGATGACTTTCTTTTGCCAGACTTCCGCCCGTTTGTACCGCCCCTCGTACCAGAGTTCGTAGGTGTCGGTGTGGTCGCGGTTGAAGAACCACTCCTCGCGGCCCTGCCACTTGCGCAGGTCCTGTGTCACGAGGTCGAATTTTTGTTGTTGAAGGTTGCTCATGGCAGGTATTTTTAAGGTTAAAAATAGCCTGACGAGAAAAGCAGATAGGGAATGGCGGGAGAGCACCGCAAGAGGTGCTCAGATGACTTACATTCCTACGCTGGCATTATCCAGATCAGGTGCAGGGTATGATCTCAGCCTGATGTAATATCAAGCACCCCTTGTATGATGGGCCAAGGTATGAAATTTTTATAAAAAGGCGAATTAAATATAATGCCCGCACCTGCCTGCCGCGCCTGCCTCCTATATGGAAAAGCCTGCGGACACAGTGGAAGCCCAGGTTTGAAAAGATACTTGATAGGTGACATTTCAAGCGGTGCTGCCGGCAAATTACGCTGGCTAAATCCTGATTTAATGCGTAATATTGCAGCAGCAAAACACTCTTAATTTAGACGCACACCCATGAAGAAAACATTTATCGGCTTTGTACTTTCCGCTGCCCTTTTATTCGGTGCCGGAGCAACGCAGGCACAGGGCATCCAAATGCCGGCAGCAAGCCCCTCCCAGAAAGTGGAGCAGGCAGTAGGCCTTTCCACGGTATCCCTTGACTATTCCCGCCCTTCTGCCAAAGGCCGCACTATTTTCGGCGACCTGGTGCCTTACGGAAAAGTGTGGCGCACCGGCGCGAACAACTCCACGGTTATCAAGTTTTCGGACGAGGTGACCATCGAAGGGAAGAAAATCCCTGCCGGGGAGTACGCCATCCTCACCATCCCGAACCAGAACGAGTGGACGGTTATCCTGTCTAAAAACACCAAGCTGGGAGGCAACGTGGCCGATTACAAGCAGGAGGAAGACCAGGCGCGCTTCACGGTGAAGCCGCAGCAGAACCCGCGCAAGGTAGAGTCCTTCACCATCAACTTCGCCAACCTGAAGGCGGATGCCGCGGATGTGGAGATCCTGTGGGACAACACCATCGTGCCTTTCACCATCAAAACGGACGTAGACAACAAAGTGATGGCCCAGATACAGAAGGAGGCAATCGACAACGCGAACGCCGACCCAAACGTGTACGCCGCCGCCGCCAACTACTACCTCGAAACCAACCGCGACCTGAAGCAGGCCCTGGCCTGGATGAAGAAGGCCAACGCCAAAGACCCCAAGTTCTGGAACATGCACGCGCAGGCCAAGATCGAGGCAAAGATGAAGGACTACAAGAGCGCCATCAAGACAGCAGAGAAATCTATCGAGCTGGCGCAGCAGGCCAAGAACCAGGACTACGTGGCCCTGAACCAGAAAGCGATCGCCGACTGGAAGAAGATGAAATAAAGCCTAAGCCGCTTTTAACGTATAGAAAGCCTCCGGGGAAGTGTTTCCCGGGGGCTTTTTTATCCCTTTATATTTAAGACCACAGCTACCGTGCAAGAGGAAAAACAACATTCGGAGGAGCACCTGGGCCCGGCCCGGGAGTATTGGTGGAACGAGGATTACCTGGAGCTGCTGGCAAAGCGTTTATATATAGAATACTGCCAGACGCTGGTGGACATCGGCTGCGGCAAAGGCATGATGGGCTTCAAGTTCTCGAAGTATATGCCCCTCGGCGCCAAGGTATATGGCGTGGATTACGAGCCGGGCTATATAGAGGAGGCCCGGCAGCGGGCGCAAAGCCAGTTCGGCGGCAACAGCATCGACTATGAGTTCAGGGTCGGCAACGCCACCGATATTCCGCTGCCCGACAACACCGCCGACGTGACGCTGTGCCAGACGCTGCTGATCCACGTGAAAAACCCGCAGCGCGTGATACAGGAGATGATCCGGGTGACGAAGCCGGGCGGCTGGGTGCTGGCGCTGGAGCCCAACAACCTGGTGCCCAACCTCATGTTCGACCGCTACGGCGAGACAGACTATAACGTGGAGAGCATGCTGGACGTGCTGGAGGTGAAGCTCCGCATCGAGAAGGGCAAAAAGCAGCTCGGCGAGGGCTTCAACTCACTGGGTGACGTAATCCCCGACCTCTTCCTGAAAGCGGGCCTGCGGGATATAAAAGTCTGGATCTCGGACAAGGCCCTTTCCATCATCCCGCCCTACGACACGCAGGAAAAGATGCTGCGCGTGGAACAGATGCTGCAGTGGGTGGAGTCGGAGGCGATGGGCTACGACTACCAGGACAACCTGAACTACTATATGGCGGGCGGCGGCCAGAAAGAAAAGTTCGATGCCTACTGGCAGACGCTGCTCTACAACAAGATCATGCTGAAGGAGAAGCTGCAGAACGAGGAGTACGTCTCGGCGGGCGGAAGCCTGGTCTATATCGTGGCAGCCCAGAAGCCAAGATAGGCGGAGTATATATAGGGTGCCGCGCTCAACCACCCCTGCCCCTCCTGGGGGCGTAGGGCTGGTTGGAAATCGGGCTGAGCGCTCAGAACTAAAGACCTCGCAGCGGAGTGTCTTGCCAGCACTTTAAACTTTCACCCCTTTCTTCCCTACAAACGGCTGCAGGATAAAGCCGAATATAATCACGCAGACACAGCCGATGACGTTGAACCACAGGAAGGCGATGTCGGTGAAGTAGAAGCAGTAGAGCACCACCAGCTCGGCCAGCACGGCGGCGACAAACACGGCGTTGCCCCGGACATAGCGGAAGTAAAAGCCAACTAGGAAGATGCCCAGGATAGTGCCGTAGAAGATGGAGCCGACAATGTTCACCGCCTCGATGAGGTTATCGAGCAACGAGGCGAACATGGCGAAAAGAATCGCTATGGCCCCCCAGAGGATGGTGAACATCTTGGAGGCCGTGACGTAATGCTGCGCACTGCCCCGCCGCCGCATGGAGCGCTTGTATATATCCACCACGGTGGTAGAGGCCAGCGCGTTCAGTTCTGAGGCAGAAGAAGACATGGCCGCCGAAAAGATGACGGCCAGCAACAGGCCCACCATACCCGCCGGCAGGTACTTTATCACGAAAGAGATGAAGACGTAGTCGGTGTCCTTTACCTCGGCCTCCGGCGTAGCCTGCTTAATCACTTCCTTCGCCTCGTCCCGCACGCCCTTTGCGGCGGTGGCCAGGCTTGCCACCTGGTCTTGGGCAGCTTCGATGGCGGCCTCATCCTCTGTGCGGATGGCTTTTACCAGCCCATGCACCGCCTGCTGCTTCTGATCAAAAACAGCAGTGTACTCTTCCTCCAGCTCACGCAGATCGTTGGCATATGGAGTGGCATATACCTTGGCTTTCGCTGCGCCATTAAAAAAGACCGGCGGCTGGTTGAACTGGTAAAACACGAACACCATCACCCCGATAAACAGGATCAGGAACTGCATCGGTATTTTCAGCAGGCCGTTGAACAGGAGCCCCAGCCGGCTCTCCCCCACTGATTTTCCGCCCAGGTAGCGCGCCACCTGGCTTTGGTCGGTGCCGAAGTAGGAAAGCGCCAGGAACAAGCCCCCCGTGATACCCGACCAGAAATTGTAGCGGTCGTCCCAGTTAAAGGAGAAATCCACTACGTTCATCTTTCCCATTTTACCGGCCACGGCCACGGCTTCCCCGAAACTCACGCTCTCGGGCAGGTAGTACACCACCATATAGCCGGCAAGCAGCATACCGCCCATCATCACGGCCATCTGCTGTTTCTGCGTCACGCTCACGGCCTTGGTGCCACCCGATACGGTATATATCACCACCAGCACCCCGATGATCAGGATCGTCACGTTCAGGCTCCACCCCAGCATGGTGGACAGGATGATGGCGGGCGCGTAGATGGTGATGCCGGCGGCCAGCCCGCGCTGCACCAAAAACAGCAGCGCCGCCAGGGAGCGGGTTTTCAGGTCGAAGCGGTTCTCCAGAAACTCGTAGGCCGTAAACACATTCAGCCTGTAGAAAATAGGGATGATGGTGATGGAGATGATGACCATGGCGATGGGCAGGCCGAAGTAAAACTGCACGAAGCGCATGCCGTCTTCGTACGCCTGCCCCGGCGTGGAGAGAAACGTGATGGCGCTGGCCTGCGTGGCCATCACCGACAGCCCGATGGTCCACCACTTCATGCTGTTGTCGCCCTTCAGGTAGCCCTCAATGTCTTTGCTGCCGCGTGTCCGCCAGACGCCATATATCACGATGAAGCCCAGGGTGCCCAGCAGCACAATCCAGTCCAGCGGCCTCATTCGTAGATTTTGGTGAGTATATAAAACAGGAGAATCAGGAATGCCAGGTTGCCCAGCACCAGCCAGTACATGCCCGCCCAGCTGTTAAAAAGCGGCGGCTTTGTGAGTGGCTTTTCTTCGTCCACAGGGTTTGTGTCTTCCATCGGGTAAGGGGTTGAGCGAGCGGCAGGTTGCCGCTGCCATATATGATGATGCTGTATAAATTCGCGTGAGCTATATATAAGCTACTTTAACCCGGAGGCCTTAGATGAGGTGCCGCCGGATGTGGTGTTCTGCCCCAGCGAGATCAGGTTGGCGAACAGCCGATAAGCCCCCGGCACCCCCGCCGGCAACTCCCTGAACCAGGAATACCCGGTGTATATATAATTCCCCTTGCCATAAGGCGCAATCAGCAGGCCGCCGTCGCGGGCAGGCTCGCCGGGATCGTTAGAGGATAAGATGGCCGCATACTCTTTGCTCCACTCGGTCGGGAAGTACAGGCCGCGCTCCTGCACCCAGCCCTCAAAGTCTTTCTGCGTGATTTTGTTCGGCGTGTTCAGCACCGGGTGGTTTGGCTGCAGCAGGCGCACCTGGGCATCCTCCACCGCCACCCGCTCCCGCGAAAGCTGTAGCGGGTAAGGGGCTATTTCCGGGAGCACAAGGTTGTGGCTGGTGTTGTACTGCACAATCAGGTTGCCGCCGTTCTTCACATACTCCAGCAGCGTGGGCTGGTAAAAACGGAGCCGGTCCACGGTGTTGTAGGCGCGCACCCCCACGATAATGGCATCGAACTGCTGCAAACGGGGCAGGCGCATGTCGCCCTCCTGCAGCAGCGTCACGTTGTAGCCAATCTGCCGGAGGCTGGCCGGTATCTCGTCTCCGGCGCCCATGATATAGCCGATGTGCTGCCCTTTCGTCTTCAGGTCCAGCTTCACGATTTTGGCCGCGGCCTCCGGCAGCGTCACCTGTGCCGGTATATGGCTGTAGTCAATCACGTTGAGGCCCTTCGAGTAGCTTTCGCCGTCGATGGTGGCCACGGCCTGGAGCGCCGCCTCCTGCTCCTCCTGCGGCGGATACACCGTGAAAGCCACCCGCTGCTCGGCCCCTTTGTTTTTCAGGTCAAACGGCACGGAGACGGGTTCTGCGCGCCAGCCCTTCGGCAACTGCAACTGCACCTTTCCGGCTATATCATCCTTCCCTGACTTCACCAGCACCTGCACCTGCTTCGGCTCCTGGCTAGCAAACACATACACGTTCTCCTGCAGATTCACGAACACCGGCGGCGTCACCACGAACGGCCTGTACACCTCGCCCTCCACCGGGTCGGTGCGCTTGTACACCACCGGCACCGTTACCTCCAGCGGCTGCCCGCTCACCTGCAGCGAGAAAGTAGCCTGCGCAGCAGGGGCGTTCTCCGGCATGCCCACCTCCTGCTGGCTCTCCACAGCGTACATGCCCACTGTGCCCTCCTTGCGCAGCCAGTAGGGCTGGGAGTAAGCCATATCCTTAGGCAGTTTCGCTGTGGCGGTATAGGTGAGCGGCTCGTTGTTTTTAAGTGGTTGGTTGAGGGTGGTGTCTTTTGCAGCGAAGCTATACATGACACTTTGCAGCGTAACGGGCACCTCAGACCGGTTGATGGCCTCTACCCGCAGCGCCACCGGCTGGCCGGGTGTGGCTGCGTAATCGCTTGCCGTGACTTCTATATATAGGCCCATGGCATGCTGCAGCACGTCCTGCAGTTCCTCCAGTTTCACGCGCTTCCAGTAGCCGTCCGGCAGTTTTTCCAGTTCCTTTTTAGCGGCAAGCAGCGTGGGCACCACCGTTGCGGGCTCCGCCGGGTTGTAGGAGTCAATGGCCTTCTGAATCAGTTTCGCTACTTTCTCACCGCCCTTTACCCGACCCCAGCTGGTGTCGATACCCCCGAACAGGTTTTTTTCTGCCCGCCCGCCTTTGGTGTGCTTCAGGTACTCCAGGGAGGTGCCGCGTGAGCCCGAGGAGCCGAAGCCCTGGCTCTTGTGCATGCTGCGGCTCTCGGCGGCAATCTCCCCGTACGACTTGCCCAGCAGCGGATTATATCCCCCCACATCTATCTTGAGCAGCTCATCCACATATTTGTCGAACTCGGCCTGGCTGCCAAACGACCAGACGCCCGTGTTCCAAAGCAGGCGCTTCGGCTGCCAAACGGCCACATATTTCAGCTGCTCCGGGAAGCGCTTCGGGTCTGCGGCGGCATCAAAGGCCTCTTCCGCCAGGATGGCGGAGGCGCTGTGGTGCCCATGCCCGGCGCGGCTATCCGGCGGAAACCGCGTCACCATCACATCGGGTCTGAACTTGCGGATAACATAGACCATATCCGCCAGCACCTGCTCTTTGTCCCAGATGTTGAAGGTCTCCTCCGGATTTTTGGAGTAGCCGAAGTCGTTGGCGCGGGTAAAGAATTGTTTGCCCCCGTCGGTGCGGCGGGCCTGCAGCAGTTCCTGCGTCCGGATGAGGCCCAGCCCCTCCCGTATCTCCGGCCCTATCAGGTTCTGGCCCCCGTCGCCGCGCGTCACGGCCAGGTAGCCGGTATTGTACAGCTTTTCGTTTGCGAAATAAGCAATCAGGCGGGTGTTTTCATCGTCGGGGTGCGCCGCCACGTATAAGACCGACCCGAGCACATTCAGCTTTTTAAGGTCTTGCAGCACCTTGGCAGCCGAGGGCTTGGCCGGTGCCTGTGCCCAGGCGGCAGGCAGGGTGATGCACAGTGCCAGCCACAGAAGCAGGCTGCTTCGGAAGATGAGGGTTTTATGCATGGAGCGTTAGTATGGTCAATGTTTTCCGGGAGCCGCCGTTTCACAACAACTCATTCTGTAAAGCTATAAAATTTACCTGTTCCATACCACAGCCGTTTTGCCGTGCCTACAGAAAGTCAGTGTACCCGGACAAACGGCCGTCTGCCCTCTATGTGCGCCCGAAAGAAAATTTTTTTCATAAAAAGAGCGTTATAAGAACTACAATGCCGGGTGTAGCATTTTAGTATAATTTATTCTATTTTTAATTTCATATATATTTGTATCTATATAAAAAATCATATATGTTTGTCGGGTGCCTGGCGCACGGTGTCGTTTCCCTTTTTGATGTTCGTACTCAGACCTAACGGCGGATATGGCGTGTCAGCAGCAAGCTTTATCCTGTAACTCAAGCTTTCTGCTACACAACCTTCAGCTATTTAAAGACAGTGAGCCCTATGCCGAACCAAAAAGAGAGTCTGATTGAGGACTTCGCCTTCGACTACCTGCAATCCTATTATGCCACCCGCACCGGATCGAACAGAATTTTAGCAGACAAAGCCGAGCGCACGAAGCAGGGGCAACTGGCGGACGGCCTCTTCTCTCTGTTGAACCCTGACAAAAGTATTTTTATTGCCTCCCTCCACACCGGCAACTCGCTGAAGATATCCAGCCTCCTGACTACTTACAAAAGCAAAGGCCTTGGCAAAACGCGCTATATTACAGCGGGCCTGCTGCTGCTTGCCTCTCTCTATATAGGTGTCATACTCGCCCAGTTGCCTTACCTGTATGCACTGCCTGCGGCGGCTGCCGTTGCGGCGGCCGGTTATATGCTGCACAGCGCCCTGGCAATCAGGAATCTGAAGCGCAAACTGACGGCGCTGCTCAACGACCTGAAGAAGGCTCCCGCTGACGAGCAATGGCTGGGTTTGTCCATCAGCAGCCTTGCCTTTCGCCATAATCCCCTGGCAAAGCATCTGCTGGCCGTTTGCCAGCGCCGTGGCATCGGGGTGATCACGGTAGGCAAGCGTGCCAAGGTGGTGCAGTTGCTCGAGCCCAAAACCCAGACCTGCCGCCGCGGCGATTTCCTGTCGCAGTACGAGGCGGAGGCGCGCATCCGGAAGAACCTGCTCGGAGACTCCTTCCTGCGTGTAGCCTAAGTTGCACCACCCCTGACAGGCAGACACAGCCCTTCGGTTGCAAATCGGCCTGCAACCGAAGGGCTGTGTCTTTAGTAAAAGACCGAAGTACCCGTGCTATCTCATCAAATAGCCATGACATTCTTCCTGTTAATCATACTTGCCCTCATCATCCTTATCGGCGTGATCTGGTTTAAGTCGAAGACCCCGAACCACTAAGCCGCCACTATGAATAATTTTGCCATACTTGGCTTTCTGCGCGCGCTGCAGCAGCACAACAGCAAACCGTGGATGGACCAGCACCGGGAGGAGTACCTGGAGGCGAAAGCCGGGTTCGCAAACCTTATCTCACAACTGCTGGCCGGCCTTCAGCAGTCCGACCCCGGCCTGCATGGCGTAACGGCTGCCGAGTGCCTGTTCAGAATAAACAAGAATGATTTCTCTAAAAAAGGAGAGCCGCCGTATAAAGGACATTTTGGGGCGGGCATGTCGCCGGGAGGCCGCCATTCGCCGTATGCCAACTATGTCCTGGTGCTGGAGCCAGGCGGAAAATCGAGGGCGGGCGGCGGCATACGGAAGCCCGGGGCCAAGCAACTGGATCTGATACGGGAGGAAATTGACTACAGCCCCGGCGAACTGCAGGGCATTTTGCAGGAACCGGCTTTTTATGCCACCTTTGGAGACTTGCGGGGCGTGCAGCGCAAATCAGCGCCCAAGGGCTACGGCAAGGCGCACCCGGAGATAGCCCTGCTCCGGCACACAGGCTTCCAGGTGTTGCGCTATTTCTCCGACGAGGAGGTCTGTTCGCCGGACTTTATCAATAAACTGACGCTGCTTTACAGGCAAGTGAAGCCCCTGCACGACTTTTTGAACCGATCTGTAACTGAAGAAACATAAGTGAAGAATCCCCTACTGATTTTTGCGTGCCTCACGCTGCTGCTCCTGAGCGGCTGCAGCGACGAGCCCAAGCGCATCCCCGACACGCTGCCCGATGTGCATGGCTATATCGGCAGCATCAAGCGCACCGCCAGCAACGACGAAGCCGTAAAAGCCATCGTGATGGTGAAAGCGATAGAGGGCCTGGAAGCAGACTACCCCGACGCCAGCATCAGGATAGACGAAGACACCAAGATAGAGGACGCAGCCGGCAAACCCCTGAAACTGGAACAGCTGCGCGAGGGGCACGAGATACAGGCCTGGTTCGAGGAGGGGGGCGTACTGGAGTCGATGCCGGTGCAGGGATATGCCAAGGCCATCCGGGTAATGGACTAGCGCCTATGCCACAGCCCGATGTTATATATGCCTGGCACCGGGTGTTCTCCTCGGAGGGGGAGGCCAAGGCACGGGTGGGGCTGCGGAAGCTGCACCAGTTGCAGCTGGATGGCCGGGACATTTGTTTTGCCCACACCGCCGCCGGCTTCTTTGCGGTGGCTGATGCCTGCCCGCACATGGGCCGCTCGCTGAGCCACGGCACCACCAATTGCCTGAACGAGGTTATCTGCCCCTGGCACAGCTACGCCTACAGCCTGGGGAGCGGCCGCGAGCGCGATTACCGCACCCGGGATGCCCCTATATATCCTGTTGAGGTGCGCAGCGACGGGGTCTATATAGGCATCCGCCAGCGACCCGCCGGGCAGCAAAAATAAGTCCGCGCCCTTCCGCTTGATATTTCCCGCTTTGCCTCACCTCCAGCCGTCGTTTTTCCGTATTACCTCTGCCAGCACCGCATTTCCCGGGCACGGCGGCAAGGCGGTATCCTATATGCACCAGTCCACATCTACAAGCCAGCGCGTATTTATGGCACCAGTTCTAACTGATTTCGATGATTTGGTGGCGGCATGGCCTGCGCCGGTGCGGCTCACGCACCTGGAGGGCGACCTGTTTGTGACGCTGAGCCTGCACGCGGACTACATCGAGGCGAAATGGGCGGGGCACATCACGGCCGACGATGTGATTACGGCGGCACAGGTTTTCCTCCTGCTGCTGCAGAAAACGGCTGTGCCGAAGCTGTTGAACAACAAGACGGACGCCTCCGGAGACTGGTCTGAGGCGAACGACTGGCTGGAGTTTGAGTGGCTGCCGAAAGCCCTGGAGGCAGGGTTCCATCGCCTGGCTCATGTTTACTCCAACAACATGTTCAGCAGGCTCTCGGCCCGCGACCTGTACCTGCGCCTCGGCCCGCGCATCAGCATGCGCACCTTCAGCGACCGCGAGGCCGCCGAGGCCTGGCTGCTTTCCGCCCCTACCGCTCAAGATGCCCAGGAACCTGTTGCCGATCAATAAAGCCTAAGCCTGCCGCTAGCGGAGCGCCACTGCCACAGGCGCCGCCGCAGTTACCTCCACCGTATCCAGCATCACATCCATTACAGGCTGCTCCATTACCGGGTAAGATATGGCTTCGTGGGCAGCCACTGCACGCTGCGGCTCCGGAACCTGCACTGTATTGTGCACGGCAAGGCCAAAACCGAAAAAAGAGGCGAAAAGAAGAACGACGATTTTCATAGTAGTAAAATTTAAAGTGTTTTGAGTGTCTTTCACTGCATCAAATATAGTATATAGTACTATGTATTGCAAAGTACTGTTGCGTACATCACCGCCTCTTATACCAACCTCCTCCTTCTGTCTCCCAACTTCCTGATAAATCAGACTAAACCCACATCAGTTTTTACTGTAACTCTGCTCGAAAACTCCGGTTCCTTTTGTGGCAGACTGGCGTTGGCTATTTCGGCAGAAAAAGAGCTAAGAACTCCAGCAAGACAGCCAGGATGTAGTTTACACTGTCAGAGTTCCTATATGTTCGTGTCTGGCCAAAGCTGCTGCTGCAAGGTTTTGTTTATATCGGACTCTATATATGGGTGTTTCCGAAGCCATCACCAGGCCCGTCCTGCTGTTCCTTTGCCGGAGGGGCTGCGCGGCCCTAAATAACGCTATGCGTTCAGCCACGTAGTAAAGTCCTGAACTATATATAACAGGCATATATCATAACGAGACTGCTATGAGCAAAAACGAAGGTATCCCACCGGGATGGAGTTATAACCCGGCTGCGTGGGGGCAGCGCCTGCCCATTGTGGGACTGGCCATGATTGGCTTCAGCATTGCCACTTACATGGCACTCTTCCAACTGAAGATACTGGACACTGTCTGGGAGCCGTTTTTTGGCAACGACAGCCGCAAGATTCTTACCTCCAGCGTCTCGAAAATACTGCCTATCCCGGACGCCGCGCTGGGGGCCATCGGCTACTTGGCCGACGCCGTGACGGGCGCGGTCGGGGGCACCCGCCGCTGGCGCACCATGCCCTGGATAGTGATCATGTTCGGTCTGGCGGTGGGCCCGCTCGGGTTTATCAGCATCCTGCTCGTGATTCTGCAGCCGGTGCTGTTCGATGCCTGGTGTACCCTCTGCCTTTGCTCGGCTGCCATATCCGTGATTATGATTGGCCCGGCCATGGATGAGTTTATGGCCAGCATGCAGTACATGAAGCGCGTAAAGGACGCCAACGTATCGCTCTGGAAAGCCTTCTGGGGATATAAGGAAGTACAGGGAAAAGTTATCTGACTATGTGGGCACAAATTATAAACGCACTGCTGGGCATCTGGCTCATGGCCTCGCCCGCCCTTCTTCGGTTTGAAGGCATCGCCGCCGACAACAGCCACATCGTGGGGCCTATTATCGCTTCGTTTGCGGTCATCTCGTGGTGGGAGGCTACCCGGGTGGTCCGGCTGTACAATATCCCCCCCGCCGCCTGGCTGCTGCTGGCCCCGTGGGTGCTGGGCTACGAGAGCACGAGCGCCCTCGTAAACGACATGCTGGTTGGGGCAGTAGTGCTGGGTCTCAGCTTTGTGAAGGGCAGGATAACAGAAAAGTTCGGCGGTGGCTGGTCCGCCATCTGGCAATCGGACTCGCCGCACGCGCAGGAGGCCCGGAGGCAGCCGCGGACGGAGATGGAGTAGCATTGCCAGCGCCCGTAGCGCCTCTCATCGCACAATTAGTACCCGGAGCGATAACTGGGGGCTTCACCATATGTGAATTTGAACGGCCCTTGCACCAGGCTCGGTACTCTCATCCCCGAAAATAGACTTTCAATGCTTCGGTCTCCTCAGATGCTGTTCCTGGGGCGGCTCACTATATATAAATCAAAACATCTCCCCCCTCATCTAAGAGCGCAGCACCGCAGGTAACAGAACAGACGGAGCAGTGTAACATCCCTACATGCGTAAAATCAAACCCGCAGCTTTTTAGCCCCACCCCCTTGATTTGGGCAGCCTTGCTGGTTGTAGTGTACCAGAGATCAATTATCAAGGTGAGCTATAACTGGTAAATAAGAGAAGCCCCTGAATCTCTTAGGAAAAGGCTTTTGCCTGAAAACATTGCAAACCCTCCCCACCTGATGCCATCACACATAGTGTCGACAGTCCTACCTGTTTTTGTATATAACCAGTTATTAAAATAATAATTTTTGCAGTAAGATATAATAGTTCAATTTTTAATTGCTATGTTTACATTGTTTAAAAGCTATAATTCCTCTCTTCAAACTTTCTATGATAGAAATATCTACCGCGAATAGGCTTATGGCCAAACGCGGGCAAAGCATTGACTACAACAGCATACCCTATACCATCGAAGAGTTGATGGAAATGACAGGCGCCATCCTATTCATGCACGCTTTGCTGCGATACCTGGCCAGGCATAATGCCCAGGTGTCCATTGTGAACAAGGAGGGCGGCGAATCCGAGCTTTAAAAGTGCTTCACCCCGTCAGCTCCCTTAAAACTGGATACTGGCTGGGGAGAACATGCCTGTAAAAGGCAGAAATTGTAAAATAGAAAACTCATATGATAAGCTTTGACTACTGCCTGCTTGCCGAATGGCCGCCGCTTGCTTGGGCGGCTGAGTGTGTCCCTTCTTCACCCGTTATTACCGTTTATCACGGCTCCAAGGTAGAAACTAGGGAGGCTTGGTTCTGCGAGGCCGTGTGGGACGGCGACTACGAATCGGGCGGCTTTGACCAGACAGACCTTGTTTTCGGTTCAGGAGCCCGCATTCGGGACGAACAGGCGACTTTCGTTTCATCGGGCACCACGCTGGATCGGCTGCAGGCGGTGCACTATGAGGGAGGGGTTTGGGTATCTAACTCGCTGGCCTGCCTTCTGGCAATCACAGATGCGAAACTGGACCCCAGCAGCACCGAGTATTTGCCCCATATAGGCACCATCGCAAAGGGCTTTAGAAGGTACGAGCGCGAACTGGCCGTATCAACGGGCACCGTGCGCTTCATGTACTTCAACAACCTGAGGTGGGACGGCACTACATTAACTGACCTGGACAAGCCGGACGACAGGCGCGATTTCAGCACCTTCGCCAAATACAACGATTTCCTGCTGGGGTCGCTTGGCAGCATTGCCTCCAATATGGCTGCACCCGGCCGGCGGAACCCCTACCAGATGCTCGGCACCCTCTCCTCAGGATATGACTCCACCACCACCACCGTGCTGGCACACAAGGTAGGCCTGCGGGAGGTGATCTCGTTTTCGAATGCCCGGGGCGGATTGGCGGATGATGGAAAGGATATAGCTGACTTACTGGGCATCAGGCACTCCACGATTTCACGCAGCGGCTGGAAGTCGCTTGATTTGGCAGAAGTGCCCTTCATTGCCTCTGACGCTAAGGGAGAAGACGTCTATTTCAGCGCTGCGGAAGAATTGTTGCAGGGCCGCGTGCTGCTGACAGGCTTCTATGGAGACAAAGTATGGGCAAGGGGAAACCTCCAGCCAGACCCGACGGTGGTACGGGGAGACCGCGCAGGATTGTCTCTTACAGAATACCGTCTGTGGGCAGGATTTATACATCTTCCGCTTCCCTTCATGGGCGTGCGGCAGCTTGGCGATATTAATGCCATCAGTGATTCTCCGGAGATGGCTCCCTGGGATATTCCGGGAGACTACAGCCGCCCCATCTGCCGCCGGATTGTAGAGGGAGCCGGTGTGTCCAGAGGGATGTTCGGAACGTCAAAAAAGGCGGCCTCGGTGCTGTATGGAAAGCGCAAGGATTCCTTTTCTCCTGCCACGCGCGATGCCTTGTACCAATGGCTACGCTCCCACTCCTCCCTTTGGGCCTCCAAAGGAAAAACCCCTCCTTATAAGGCGAGTAGGCTGCTGGAGCGCTTTCACTGGCCTTACAGCATATTGAAAAGGGGCCTGTACGTTTTAGGGCGCATTAGCCCCCTGCCTTTCGGTACTCGGCTACAAGGCCTCTCCCGCCGGTTGGAAAGCTTTGAACATCGTCTGAATCCACTGCTTTACGCTTTCCCCTGGGCAATAGAGGAAGCCAAAAAGAGTTACCGCGCTTTTGCAAAGCACCGAAAACATTGGAAGGAGGCATAGAGGGCCTGTCTAAAGATAAGGAGTTGCATCCCCATATCCTTAGACAGCAGCGTATCTACATTTCCTCCTATATAGCTTGAGCGGTGCTATGTCAAACTGATCGATGCGGGGTGGCTGAAAACCCATCCCCATTCAGGCGAAGAGCCGTTTCGTTCAAAAAAGACATGAAGTTCGCCCCGGCTCTCGACTTCTCTCACGGCTACAACCCGGACAGCGCATTCGGATAAAGGTTTAAAAACCTGCCCATATATGGATATATAGACGATAAACATACGCCAGCAAAAAGCGGAATGAAACGCCCCTGCTTTCGAAGCGCTTTGAAGGTGGGATGTGCTGCAGCAGCATAGGCAGGCTTATGTCCCGCATATGGCATCAGGCTTTGCCACACGGTTAGAAAGCAGAAGCACAAACAAGCTTTCCTTCCCGCGTATAGCTACCCATGAGCACTGTTTACCTGATCAGCGGCCTGGGCGCCGACTGGCGCATGTTCCGGTTTCTGAAGCTGCCGGCGCACCTGCAGCGGCATTACGTGGAATGGCTGCCTCCCCAGCACATCAGCGAGCCCCTGCCTGCTTATGCGCAGCGCCTGAAGCAGCAGATAACCGATCCGCACCCCATCCTCATCGGGCTGTCGTTCGGCGGACTGGCGGCCATTGAACTGGCCAAAATCCTGCAGCCAGGTAAAACAATTATCATCTCGAGCCTCGCCACACGCCATGACCTGCCGTGGTACTACCGCGCATTGGGTAAGCTGAGGCTGCACCAATGGGTACCGCTGCGGGTGCTGCAGAGTGGCCTGCCTTTCGCGCCCTGGTTCTTTGGGGCACACACCCGACCAGAGAAGACGCTTTTGAAGGAAGTTATACTAGGTGTAGATGCCGCGTACCTTCGCTGGTCGTTGGGGCAGTTGCTGGACTGGCCGCAACAGGAAGTGTTGCCGGGGCTGGTGCAGATCCACGGCACCGCCGACCGGGTGCTGCCGCTCAACGACAGGCCGGGCCTCATCAAGGTAACAGCGGGCGAACACTTGATGGTCATGGACCGGGCCGATGAAATAAGTGCTATCTTGCGCAAAATTTTAGCAAGCGCATGAGCAAGAGCAGATACATCGTCACCACCCCCGGCGGGCAGCAAGTAGACCTTACACACGCCGTCATCCTGAAAAGCAACAACCTGTACCCGTTCGGCCAGCACAACTTCGCCATCTATGAAACGCCGGAGGGCAACTTTGTGAAAGGCCTTAACAAAGGCGAGCGCGAAGTGATGCTCACGCATTTTGAGCAGCTGGACGAAGCCGCCGCCCGCAGTTACAGCCACCCCTATATACGCAAAGACGAGTAACCTCGGAGACTGGGCCTGATGCGCAAGTTTGCTCCAGCGTGAATTTATATACCCTAGGCGCAGGGGCGAGTCTGCACCGGCCGGTATATATAATACCAATATCAAATGAGTTCTGCGCGTTTGAAAAGTTCAATTTTAAACTCCCCCTCCAAGGAGGGAAATTAGCTTTACTGAGCAAGGATGGTTCTTCAAACAGGCATCTTTGAATTGATACCAGCCGTTGTAAATGTTGTTGTGCGCCACCCTGTTCCCGTAAGTCTGCATCAGCAGCAGCCCCACCGCCGAGGGATATACCTCGCCGAAATGGTGCAGTTCGTTGTCGGAGATGACGTTGTTGCCGTTCCAAAGCACGGGCGGGACCTCGTCCGTGCCTCCATTTACCCGGGACCCTCCCGCCCCGATGTGGCTGATGGTGTTGTAAGAAAATTCATTATCAGTACTGCCCTTGCCCACTTCAAAAGCGAAGGTGCCGATGTTCTTCACCGTACGGTTATTCGATGGTGCTAGGCAGACTCGGGTCACGGGAGTTGCATCGCCTGCAGGCAACCTGAATGTGTCTCTCCTCGGGCATCTACTTGATGTCCTTGATGTGGATATCCAAGGTGAGCGGCTCCAGGCTACCCGCTCCCGTCTCAGCTTCGAAATCAGAGGGTGTCTCTCCGTACTGGAACACCTCCCACTCTTGCTGCTATTCTATGGTACCTGCTCAGCCAGTAGTCTCAGTTTATGGGTGTGATTTAATATATAAATGTCAGGATAGCTTTTTGATCTTTTTCCAAGGCTACCTCAACAACACCTCCCTGCATTTTCTTTTTCCTGTTTGACTTGTTTATCTTTACCCTCACCCCCTTGGCATTCTCTGGAACTTTTACTCTGAATGTATTGGTTATATCGGCCTGCAGGGATGCCTGCTGCAGGACATTGTCCTTCCATTTAGCACCCGTTACCCCGCCGCCTCGCACACGTAAACCTTCATAGTTCCCGTCTTTCCATTGCGGAGGCAAAGCAGGTAAAAACTGTATGAACCCGGCGTGGCTTTGCACGAGCATTTCAGCTATACCCGCCGTTCCCCCAAAATTACCATCGATCTGAAAAGGCGGATGCGCGCAAAATAAATTCGGATAAGTGCCTCCTCCATCGTTCATATTGAATCCTTGATAATTTGTGGGCTTTAATAAATCCCGCAGCAGTTTGAAGGCACGGTCTCCATCACCCAGGCGTGCCCATAAATTGATCTTCCAGGCAAGAGACCAGCCGGTACTTATGTCGCCCCGCTTCTCGAGGGAAGCCTCGACGGCCTTAGCAAGTTCAGGGGTACCGGATAGGGTAATTTCATTGCCCGGATATACTCCCCACAGATGAGAAACATGGCGGTGGTGCGGGTCGGCTTCTTCATATTCTTTCAGCCACTCCATCAGCCTTCCATCCGCTCCAATCCTACTTGGTGGCAACTTCGCTCTGGCCTCTTTCAGCTTTGATCGGAAGCCTGCATCTATATCAAGCGTCTGAGAGGCCTCAATTACGTGAGAGAATAGCTGCCGGATGATTTGATTATCAACGGTGGGGGCTATGGCCACGTGGGCTGTTTTCCCGTTAGGCAGGCGAAAGGCATTCTCAGGAGAATTAGAAGGTGCAGTTACCAGCCACTCATGCTCAGGATGCTTCACCAAAGTGCTCAGGTAAAATTCAGCAGAACCTTTAATGACGGGGTATAGTTTTCGCAAGTAGGCGGTGTCCTGCGTAAAGGCGTAATGCCGCCACAGCATATGGCATAACCACCCGGAACCGGAGTTTGTGGCTCCCCAGGACGGGTGTTCCCCCGGAGAAGTATACCCCCACACATTCGTGATGACATGGGCGACCCAGCCTTCCCCCTGGTAGTAGACCTTCGCGGTTTTTTCCCCTGGCTCCACCAGGCTTTCCACCAGGTCAAAAAAGGGCTGGTTCAACATAGGCAGGTTGGTCACATCCAAAGGCCAGTGGTTCATCTGAATATTGATATCAAGATGATAGTCCCCGTTCCAGGGCGTATCGATAGTGTTTGCCCACAAACCCTGTAAATTGGGGGGCAATAACCCCGGCCGGGTACTGCTGATCAAGAGGTAGCGCCCGTACTGGAAATACAAGGCGGCTAAACCAGGGTCATCCGCTTCTTTCTCAAAAGCTTTCAGCCGCTCATCGGTGGGTAAGCCTTCCACTTTCGGGTTCACGCCCAGATCAAGAGTCGCGCTGTGTAACAGTGGCTGGAAAGCCCTGACATGCTCCGTTTTCAGCGTCGCATATGGCTTTTGAACGGCCATACGCATCAAATCAGAAGCCTTCTTCTCAAAATCCGCCTCTTTATAATCCGTAGCGGCAGAAACATATAAAACAACCGCATTCGCCTGTTGCAACTGAAGCGTGCTGTCGTCTGCTATGATATTACCCCCTTCCGGCTTCAGCCGGACTTTCGTAATATACCGCATTCCGTTTCCATCGGTACCGTTGTTTAACTGCCCACGCATCACCATTTCCTCTCCTTCTACAGTCGTTTTATATCTTTCAGGCCGGTCCAAGTTAACTGTAAGATTCAGCTTCCCGGGCTGGTCGGCAGAAAGTCGGATGATGATAACGTCGTCGGTAAAGCTGCTGAAGTATTCTCTTTTATAGTTTACGCCGTTGATAGTGTAGCTACTGCTGGCGATGGCACTGTCCAGGGACAATGCCCTTTTGTAGCCTGAGACTTGGATAAGGGAGGTATCAATGCCGTAGTCGAGTTTCAGGTGCAGGTTCCCTAATACCTGGTAACTGCCATAAGGCACGTTCGCTCCCTTGCCCTGCCCCGATCCTGGTCCTTTACTCACAAAAGTTTTATACATCAGCGCCTCTGCCTCATCGTTTTTTCCTTCAAAAAGCAGGCGCCGTATCTCAGGCAGATACTTTACGGCTTCCGGGTCATCCGCATCCTGGGGCCCGCCCGACCAGAGGGTAATGTCATTCAACACAATGTTTTCGTTCAGTATATTCCCATCGGGCATAGCACCCAACCGGCCATTTCCCAGGGGAAGAGACGCCTCCCATATTTGGGCTGGCTGCTTATACCACAGCCGGGGTCCGTTTTGAGCATAGCCGTAGTGAATAAAACAGAGACTTATCAGGAAACTGAGCAGGAAATATTTATACGTCATCTTTTTAAGGTTTACAAAGCGGAAGTGTGTGGTAGTCAAGAGGAATTTAACAGAGGGCCAGTTACTAAACCAGATTGTCCCGGTCCTATCTACTGTTTTTAAAACTAAGACGGGCCTTTTCACCTTTCTTGATGGTTCTTTCATAGATTTCTCCATCATATAAGTGTACACCCTCTACCCAGCAATCGCCATCGAAAGGATTCATTAATCTTACCACCACGTCCTTTTCTGATTGTAGTGTCGTTTCGACAACAGTGTCTTTTTTTATGCTGGCTGAAACAGACACCCCTCCCTGGGCTCTGAATCCTTCGAAAGAGGCCTTTTCCCAATCATCTGGAATAGCAGGAAAGAGTCGGATGAAACCCTCATGACTTTGCAGCAGCATTTCCTGAAGTCCTGCGGCAAAGGCAAAGTTTCCCTCCAGTGTGAATGGCCGGTAGGTGGCATTGCTGTAACCCTTTCCAGACTGGTCGCCATTGACATGGAAACTATTGGGAAGGCAGAAACTTGTCGCAAAGATTCTCAATGTCTCTGCGGCCCCTTCTCCGTCCAGCATTCTTGCCTGTAAGTTACCCAGCCAACTAAAGGAATATCCCACCCAGGCTGAAGTTCCCTGCTTCTGGAGGTTCTCTATAGTGTTGCGGATGATGGCCCGCTCCTTCTCTCCGTCTGACCAATTAATTAATCCCAGCGGGTGAATCGCCATAAGGTGAGAAAAATGCCGGTGTGATACCGAGTAGGGCTCTCCTGGGGCAACCATCAAGCCGGTCTTGCCATCAACAGCCAAATCCGGCCACTGGGAAAGCAGGGCCTTCCATTTTGCCGCTTCGTCCTTCTTGCCAAGTTCAAGAGCCAACTCTTCTGCTTTGGCATAAACAAACCTTATAATAGCCAGGTCAAAATTGGTTGTGCTTCCAAACCAGGCCTCCCGGCTATTATCGTGAAATTCAGGAGAGGAGCTGATTGGCAGCTTTCTGTATCCACCTTCTCCAGTCTCAGATACTTCGTCCAGGTAAATAGCTACTTCTCTAAACCAAGGGTATGCCTTTTCCTCTAAAAAGTTCCGGTCCATTGTGTAGCGCCAATGAAGGTAAAAATGCTGTGCCAACCACCCTGATACCGTTGGACCAAACGCATATTGAATCCAACCTCCCATGGGTTCACCAGTAAGGGTCGTCACACCGGGAACGTTTAGCCCTTTGGTACCAAAGTAGGCTTTCGTATATTTTACGAAAGTAGGATAATTATCCCAGAGCCAATTAAGGTATCCCTCCCCCAGGTCTATATGGTTGGATGTATAGCAGGGCCAGTAGCTTAATTGTGTATTCAGGTCATGATGGTAATCACCTTTCCATGGGGGCAACTTGCCATTATCCGCTGTCCAAACGGCCTGTAAGGATATGGGAGGGGCATCCTCTGGCGGTTGCCCCGAATTTATACTGTTCTAAATACCATTGCTTTTCAAGAACTGGGTCAGGAATATTGATCGATGACTTTGACCAGTACCGCTCCCACCAGCTTACGTGGGAAGTAAAGGCATCTTGGAACCCCTTTTTGAAGCTATACTCTGAAAAACCCGCTGAGGAGACCGCTTCAGCCTCGGTTGTCATATTGGTAGTGATACTCCAGCAACCCTCTATGCCTGAAGGAGTCTCTTCCCACCTTACCGTAATCTGGTATTCAAAGTCTTCCCACCCCGGCTGGGTGTAAACGATGGATGACTGCTGCTTTATGATTTCCCCTTTGGGATAACAAAGCCGCCTTAGATCCTGTCCGGTAACCGGGTTATTTTCTTGTGATTTCCCCTCCAGGTTATAGGCGGGGATAATCAGTTCGGGCTTGAAGTGATTTGCGTCGATTCCCTGGAACTGAAACCACCCCATAGGCTCTTCGGCATGGACAAAAGTGGTCAGTGTCGCCCCCGAATCCCATTCTACTTTGCAGGTGGCCTCTCCTAAGGACAGGCTGCTACTGATTACCTTTCCAAAACCCTCGGTGCTGAATTCCAAAGCGCCACCCGGGATTTTAGACGGGGCAGGAAGTCGGTCGTAGGGTTCATCAAACAACTGCTGTACTTTCTGGTATTCATTGCTTTCCCATCGGTCTACTACCCACCTATATTTCCATTCCTCCCTCTCCAGGTTCTCCATTTTTCTCAAGTCCCAAAGGTTCACATTGTCGAGGGAGAGCCTTAGCTTACCCTCCTTTTCCCAGACTAAAGCCCCAATGTGCCCGTTACCCAAAGGAATACCTTCATCCCATACCTGAGGTAGGTAGTCATAAGTTAAATCATTCCTCTTATACCCTTGCAAGGCATCGTCACTTTCCTGTTCGTTTACCATTTCGGCGCAAGAGAGTAAAAGGAAGGAAGAAGAAACAAAAAACAATAGAACTTTTATCATACATGGAGGCTGTTTTGATTCTATTCCGTTAATTTCTTCTGCACGACATGCAGAGATTATTGTTCCAGCACATTGGATTAAGGCCCAATACTCTCTCAAGCATGCTGGAGATGAAGCCCATGGAACGCTCATCGCTTCCACACCTGTCTCTGGGGCTTAACAAGCTGATAGTACTTCTACTGCTTGCCATTCATAGGCAAAGTAGTATACATTGAAGATCGGTTGTAGCAACCCTGCGTGCCCTTGATTCTTCCTCTGGTCAAAGCTGTTCTAAGCCGGAAACCTAAAAGTGCAACCAGACGCTCCTAAGAAACCTCTGGTTGCTTTCAGGCTACAGATAGTCCGGATTTTGCTCGAGTACTCCCTGGCTTTTATCGATTTCAGTCTGTGGAATCGGCCACAGGTAGAACCGCTCTTCAAAATGATAGGGCAGGATACCGTCCGTTACTCCGTTTAGTACCGTTTCCGCTGTCCGCCATCTTTTCAGATCGTAATACCGCAGCCCCTCAAAGGCCAGTTCAATCCTTCTTTCGTGGCGGATTCTTTCTCGCATCTGCTCCTGATTCAGGCCCGCTGGGATATCGGGCATGCCTGCCCTGGATCTAACGGCATTAATTGCCTCATAAACCGACGGATCAGGCCCAATGAGCTCATTTTGTGCCTCCGCATACATGAGCAACACCTCCGCATACCGGAGCATCACCCAGTCCTGCTGGCTTTGGGTAGAATAGCCATAGGGCATCAGGCCCGGGCTGAGAAATTTGGCTACCCCATAGCCTGTGGGCCTGTTATTAGACGGTGAGTGTACCTCCCCATCGATTGTTACCATATCGAAGAATACTGTCGTCTCCAGGCGCGGGTCCCGGTTCTCTGTGGGATCCTCTGGATTGGTTAGAGGAGAAATGCCCCATGGCAGGCCGTCAATGCTTTCGTAGGCGTCCACCAGGTCCTGCAGCGGGCTCACCACCAACCAGTCACCGTACCATTGGTCCATAGCGGTGGCATTGTCCGGAGCCAGAAATTTAACAGAGAAAATTATTTCCTTGTTTCCCTCCTGCGTTCCATCCCTGAACACGTTCTCGTATACCGGGTCCAGCTCATAGCCGGCCCCCATCACCGATAGAAGCAGATCTCTTGCCTGGGTCAGCATTTCAGGATCGGGTTGCCCGTTTTCATCATAGGCGGCATATAGCAGCACCCGAGCCTTCAAAGCCTCTGCTGAGGTTTTCACGGCATGCCCGTTGTTGGTGTAGTAGGGCTCGGCGGGCAGCGATTGTATGGCAAAATCCAGATCAGACATAACCTGGCCCAATACCTGCTCGGCAGGCGCCTTAGGCTGTACCTGCGTTTCCAGCGTCAGGGGCTCGGTAACCAAAGGCACGGCACCGTAGCTGGAATACAGCTGAAAATAAAAATACCCTCTCAGGAACCTGACCTCCGCTTCATATCGTGCCCCAAGTTCGTCGTCAATATCTGCGCCCTTATATGCATCTAATTGCTGCAGAAAGATGTTAAAGCGGGCAATGGCCTGGTAGCTCGCATTGTAAACATCAGAAATGTACCCCCCGGTGGAAGGAGAGATATTGCCCTGAACGATGGCCTGACTCCCCCAGTAATTATGTTGCCCATAGCCATTATCAGTCAGCGCATCCATGTTAGGCATTCCGGCGGAGAACATTCCATTCTGCAGCGTTGCGTAACTTGCGGCCAAGGCCATATCAAAATCCGACTTGGATCGCCAGAAGTTAGCAGAGGATATCTGGTCGAGTGGGTTCTTCTCAAGAAAATCTTTTTCACAGCCGCTCGAGACAAGAAGCATAGCGCTTAAGAGGCTATATATATACTTTTTCATAAACCTTATGTCTAAAATTGAATGTTAAGCCCGGCAGAGTAAATCTTGTTTTGAGGGTAGTTCAGGAAGTTCCCGTTGTCCGCTCTTTCCGGGTCCAGTCCAGGGTAGTCGGTAATCGTCCAGATGTTGTCGCCGGAAACATATAGCCTCAGCCGTTTTACACTTATCCGCTGCGTCAGGGACCCCGGCAGGGTATACCCTATGGTCAGGTTCTTTAGCCTGAGGTAGGTGGCGTCCTGCAGGAAGTAAGTCGAATTCCTGCTGATTTTACTCGGCGCGCTGAATCCCCAGTACATTTTAGGTACGGTGGCAGACGGGTTCTCTGGTGTCCAGCGGTCTCTCCAGTCAGTCGTTGGAGGGGTTCCCTGTATAAAGGGTATGGTTCCCCAGTTGTTGACAAAAACACTGCGGCCGCTTTCTCCCTGGAAAAAGAAGGACAAGTCGAACCCCTTCCAGGAGGAACTCAAGTTAAACGCGTAGTTGAGGTCCGGGTACCTACCGTCAACAGGAACCCTGTCATCGTCATTGATCACATTGTCTCCGTTCTGGTCCTTAAACCGCAGGTCGCCGGGCTCCGTTTTGTCATTGTACTGCTTGGGAGCAGCCGCCACCTCGTCAGCGCTCTGGAATATCCCATCCCACTCAAGCATATAGAAGGTGTCCCATGGCCTTCCCTCCTCTTTAATGGTTATACCCCCGATCTCCTTCTCCCCAAACTCCGTCAGTTCGTTCCTGAAGTGGTCAGCATTGAGTCCTATGTTATAAGTAAGCCCCTCAAACACCCCGGACTTGATCTCATTCCGGTACCCGAGGCCCAACTCCACCCCTGTATTGGCCATTGTTCCATTGTTCACGGTGGGGGCGCTCAAACCTACTATCCCGGTTATCTGCGAACTTCTCAGAATATCCGTAGTGGTCTTTTTATACCAGTCGAAAGTGACTGAAAGGCCTCTGAACAGGGTCATGTCAACCCCGACGTCCGCAATTTTGGTGGTCTCCCAGGTGATGTTCCGGTTTGCAAGCGATGTCTGGGCCGCGCCGGAGGACAGGTTCGCGTTGTCAAACGGGTAGTTGCCGGTCAGGCTAAGAATACTTTGGTAGGGATAAATGCCGATGTTCTGGTTGCCCAACTCCCCGTACGAGCCGCGGATCTTGAACTCGCCCAGCCAATTGAAGCCTGCGTTCTTTATGAACTCTTCTTCGCTTAAGCGCCACCCGGCTGACAAGGACGGGAATACCCCCCATCGGTTATCCGTGTGCAAACGGGAAGTGCCGTCATACCGGAGGTTGAATTCCACCAGGTACCGCTCCCTGTAGTTATATCCCAACCGGCCAAAGAACGACTGCAGGGCCCACTCGTTGGTTGAACCGCTGGAGTTCTGTACCGCGGGGCTCCCGGCGTTCAGCTCTCTTAATACATTGCTGGGGAAATCCCTCCGGTATCCGTAAAGGTATTTGAACGTGTTCTCTTCCTGGCTGAACCCAAGCTGTGCATTCAGCAGATGCCCTGCACCTATCTCATTCTCATACTTGAGGTAGGTGAACAAGTTGGTGTAGATGTTTCGCTCCTCCTGGTTGACCAGCCCTCTGCCACCCACATCGAGGTCGGACATAAATTCTCCTGAATGATAATTATACAGCGGTACCTGGGGTCTCCAGTCGCTCCAGCTCCCAAAGTCGCCGACGATGGCTGCCTTTGTATACCAGCTTAGGTTTTCGAATATTTTCACATCCGTCCAACCCTGCACATTTACATTATAGTTAACGGTATTCCTCAGAACATCATTTTCAACTATGGCAAAAGGGTTTTTGTTGTTAGACTCAAAGTCGTATGCCTTGAAGGTATAGCGGCCGCTTCCGTCCGGCAGCCACGGAAGGTAGGTAGGCGCCTGTGACAGGGTTGCCAGGAAAGTGTCCCCGGAGCCCTGCCGTGCAGCCGTTCTGTCTCCTTTCATCAACGAGACGTTCGCCCCGAACTGAACCCTGTTGCTGATCTGCGACCCTATGTTGAATTGGGCATTGTATTTCTTATAGTCAAACCCCTTCATGACCCCCTCCTGGTCCACATATCCCAGGGCCACATAAAAATGCGTGTCCTTGCTGCCTCCATTGAAGCTCAGGTTGTGCGTGAAGGTGGGGGCAGGATTGAACATGATATCCACCCAGTCGGCGTTCGGGTAGAGGGTTCTGTCTGTCGCGTTGCGGTAGAGATCGATCTGCTCCTGCGTGTACAAGCCGGAAGTGATGCCGGTATTAAGCTTGGCTTCATTCCACAACTCCATATACTCTGCGGAGTTGGTAATCAGGTCCAGCATCTTCGTGGGAGTGTGTACCCCATAGTTCCCGCTGTACTCGAAATTGAGCTCGCCTGCCTTTCCTTTTTTGGTAGTGACCAGGACAACCCCGTTTGCGGCACGGGAGCCATATATGGAAGCAGAAGCAGCGTCTTTTAAAACAGATATGCTCTCGATGCTATTGGGGTCCAGGTTGGCAAGGTTCCCTTCCACCCCGTCTATCAGCACCAGCGGGTTGGACCCGGCGCCGCTGAAAGTGCCGATCCCCCTGATGCGCACAGACAAGCCCTCATTGCCTGGCTCTCCTGAGTTCTGCACTATCCTTACACCAGGCATTCGGCCCTGAAGCGCAGAAACGGGGTTCGTGACTGGTCGCCTGGTGAGCACCTCGCCGTCTACGCTTGCTACAGAACCCGTCAGGTTTTCTTTTTTCTGTGTCCCATACCCCACCACCACCACCTCCTCCAGGGCCTCGGTATCCGGCACCAGCGCCACATCAACCACAGCCCGGTTGTTTATCGGCACTTCCTGCGTGGTGTAGCCAATGAAGGAGACGACAAGGGTGCCGTTGCCGTCGGGGGTGGCCAGGGAGAAACTCCCGTCCGCACCTGTTGCCGTGCCGGTGGTGGTTCCCTTTAGCAATACTGTCACGCCCGGCAAGCCCTCCCCGTTCTCATCGGTGACGGTGCCGGAAACGGTCACAGCCTGGTAAGTGCTCTTTCGCGCGGAAACGGCCCTGTTGTGCAGCGCCAGCAGGGTGCTCGCCTCAGCGGCTTTTTGGGGAGGGTTGGCAGCAGCAACTACCATCGTGCCAGCTCCAGGGTATTCCTGCGCCTGCACGGGATACTGCATGGCGCATAACCCCAGGAGCAACAGCGATAGCCTCCCCCTGCTCTTCCTCATGCCTGAAAAGACTTCTAAAGCCTTTTTCTTGTGGTGTAGCTTTTTTTCCATATGACTGTTTAAAATTCGTTTCAGAGACAAAATTAAATGCTACAATGACCCGGAAGGCAGGCCGGCAACAGGGGAGGCATTCACCTAAAATCGCTTTATTCAAGTCGGAGTCAAGGACTGTTTGCAGTATCAGCAGTTGCGTATAGGCTGATGTAAACAGTGCTTGCCGAAATATAATTTAGAGTGACCCCTCACTTATACACAGCTTCAAAGAAATGATTTAAAACAATTACTTCAGCGCTTAATGTTATCCTACTATTAAGTTATTTTACCATCAGCTGCCTGCTCTACACCTTTAGGTAGAATATTTTTATTAGGGGAGGCACAGAAATATTATAAACCATACATGCCATACTCCATTCCCGTCGCACTCTGAACGTGCAATGTCACGGTTCAGGTCACGTGCTATTTCCACAGTGTATGGCACGCATGACATAGGTGAGATTGCCGTCCTGCACGCTTCTCTACCATACCGCGACCTATTTGCCGGGTATGCATAAGTTCTATTATATAAAAGAATGGGGTGCAGAAGCAGGAGTTTCGGAAACAATCATGAGTGGGTAATGGAGAGAATTGCTTTGCGTGAGGAGCAGCGTCAGAAAAAAGCCTTATGGCTGCGGCACCCTTCTCGGGCGGTATCGCAACCATAAGGCTTTGTAAAAAATCAGAATAGCAGAAGCGGGGCGCCAAAGCTATATATAGCCATGCGCCGTGTATGCCATATATAGCCTACGCCTTGCGCCAGGGGCCGGTGACGGCTACGGTTATACCCGCGCCCTGCAGGTTGACGAAGTAGGTGTCGCCAGACGGCGAGAACACGCCTCCGGCAAACTCGCTCTTGAAGCCCACGTTTTGCGCCAGTTTGTAGAACTCTCCCTTTGGGGTGATGCCCACCACATAGGGGGCCGGATTGTCTTCGCACAGCACTAAGTCGCCCCACTGCGACACGGTCATGTTGTCGCAGGCATTGGCGATGGTCGAGTCATTCGGCTCCACGAAAAGCTCCAGCTTTCCGGGCTGGCTCTTTTCCTCTGCTTTTCCCTCATAGGGGCTCGGCACGTACCGGAACACCTGGCCGTGCATGGTCTTGCCGCCGTTTGTGCAGGCAAAAAAGACCTCGTTGTTCCCGAACCACATGCCCTCGCCGCGCGCAAAGCGGGCGGCCCCTTTGTCGAAGCCCTGCAGCCGCAGGTCGTTCTCCGGCGATTCCACGTTATCGATGTCTATCCACTCCACCTCGAAGGGCTGCCCCACCGGAAACTCCGGCGTGGTAAGGTCTGCCCAGTTGCGGGTGTCATAGCTTTTCTGCTCCCGTATGGCCAGCGCCTGCAGCCTGCCCCCTTTCAGCAGCTTGCCGTTCTTTTTCGGGATGAAGCGGTAAATCAGGCTGTCGCCGGTATCCTCAGTCATATACACGATGCCTGTGCGCGGGTCCACCGAAACGGCTTCGTGGTTCATCCTGCCCATGGCCTTGATGGGCTCTGCCTTGGTAAGTTTCACCTTCGTGCGGGCCGGAACCTCAAAATTGTAGCCGTGTTCTTTCTCGCAGGAGTTCGCCTCGCCCGGCTTCAGCACAGACTCCTCGCAGGTAATCCAGGTGTTCCAGGGGGTGAGCCCGCCGGCACAGTTGCGGGTGGTGCCCACCAGGCTCAGGAACTGCTTCTCGACCTCGCCGGTGGCGGGGTTATATACCACCGTGGTGGTGCCGCCCAGTTCGGGTGTCACGCCCTTACCGAAATCATAGAATTTGTCTTTGTCTACTTTCGACAGGAGTTCGTTCTGCGCCCCAAACGGACTTCCGGACAGGCTGTTGCTCTGCAACTCATGGTTCCGCACCAGTATGACCCTCCCCTTCGGCCCCTGGAAAGTCGCCATGCCGTCCGGCGCGCCGGGCACAAACAGGCCATCGCTCATAGGGTCTCCGGTGCGGGAGATAATCTTGTAGGAGAATCCCTTGGGGAGGTTCAGAATACCCTTCGGGTCAGGGAGCAGCGGGCCGTAGCCGACATTGTAACTGTTGCGGGCGCTGGAGGAGGCCGCAGCGGGCGTGTTCACAAAGTATTGCAGCCCCATAAATCCGATGGAGGCCATCCCGGCCATTTTCAAAAAGTCGCGTCTCGAGTTGCTCTGCTCCTTGTTCATGATTATCCTGGTTTATATATAATGCGATGCCAACAGGCCTTTAATTGAAAAGTGAAAGGCTTTTAAATTAATGAAACCTAATATCGGCATTATAAATGAAAAAAGGTACATCTATATATAGCCAGGGTTCTGCGCTTTGTTTATATATGGCTTTGACAGAGCATTTTATATGTAGATGGTTTTTTAAACGTAACATTCCCACCCATTATTTAACAGTGCCTTGCCTTTAGGATGCGGCAAACCTGCTGTTAAAACTTAGGGTCATATATAATACTCCTTCATGTCACGCGCTTTGCACCCCGTGAATTCCAGCAAGCTTCATGCACAATTCTAAAAGCCCCGCCTACTGCAGGCTGAAGGCATATGTTTTGCCTGCCTCTGTCGGGAAATCATAGAGGTAGGTCTCCTTCAGTTCTATGCCATCCAGGTCTGCCTTTGGCGACACGAGCGGCTCTTTCACGTCCGGCACCTCGTAAAACGGGTTGGGATTTTTGCCGCTTGCCTTCACCAACTTCAACGGGCCGTCGCTCTTGATAGGGCTATATACCCGGAGGCGGCAGTTGCCGCCGAGTTCTGATGTGACAGTCAGCTTGTCTATCTTCCCGTTTTTCCACGAAATATCCACCTCATATCCTCCCCTCGCCCAGAGCCCTTTCACACTGCCGTCAGGCCAGTTATCCGGCAAGGCGGGCAGCACATGCAGCGCGCCGTCGTGGCTCTGCACGAGCATTTCGGCAATGCCAGCCGTGCAGCCGAAGTTTCCGTCTATCTGGAAAGGCGGGTGCGCGTCCAGCATGTTCGGGTAGGTGCCGCCAGCGCCAGCGCGTTCGGTTACCAGTTGCAGCTGGTTTGTCAGCAGTTTGTAGGCATGGTTGCCGTCCAGCAGGCGCGCCCACAGGTTCACTTTCCAGCCCATCGACCAGCCCGTGGACGGGTCGCCGCGGTGGATGAGCGAGGTACGGGCGGCCTCGAACAGCTTGGGCGTGCGGTAAGGCGATATCTGGTTGCTGGGGTACAGGCCGTAAAGGTGCGACACGTGCCGGTGCTTGTCGTTGGGGTCGTCCCAGTCGTGCAGCCACTCCTGCAGTTGCCCGTGCTGGCCCACCTGCATCGGCGGAATACGGGCGAGTTTTTTCCTCAGTTCCTCCTGGAAGGCCTTGTCGGTATTCAGAACCTGCGCCGCGTTGATGGTTTTGTTGAACAGGTCGAAGATCAGTTGGTTATCCATGGTAGCCCCTGCCGTGATGGATATCTTCTTCTCCGGGTCGTAGCCGTTTTCGGGAGAAATGGACGGTGCCACTACCAGCCAGTGATTCGTTGGCTCCTCCTGCAGTACATCCGTGAAATACTCCGCCGCGCCTTTCAGCACCGGATAGTATTCCTTTAGAAACTCCTTGTCTCCGGTGTAAAGGTAGTGCTTCCATATATGCTGGCTCAGCCAGGCGCCGCCCATGGGCCACAAGCCGTAGTAGGCCGGGTCTACCTGGCCCGTAATCCGCCATATATCGGTGTTATGGTGTAGCATCCAGCCTTTGGCGCCATATATCCGGCTGGCGCTCTCCCGGCCCGTCACCGACAGGTCTTTCAGCATATCAAAAAGGGGGCCGTGCAACTCCGACAGATTGGTGACTTCCGCCGGCCAGTAATTCATCTCGGTGTTGATGTTGATGGTGTACTTGCTGTCCCACGGTGGCGACACGTGGTCGTTCCAGATGCCCTGCAGGTTGGCGGGTTGCGTGCCCGGCTGGGAAGAAGAGATGAGCAGGTAGCGCCCGAACTGGAAATACAGGGCCGCCAGCTGCGGATCATCGGCTTTGCTGAACTCCCGGATCCGGGTGTCGGTTGTTTTCTTTGCGGCGTCTGTCACGCCCAAATCCAGGCTCACCCGGTCGAAGTATTCGCGGTAGGCGGCTATGTGCGCCTTCAGAGCGGCGGCATAGTTTTTTCTGACCGCTTGCGCTATAGAGGCTGCTGCTTTTTTGTTCGCATCCCCGCTCAGGTCTTTGTAGTTCTTGAAATTAGAGGCCATTGAGAGGTAAAGCGTGGCGCTGTTGGCCTTGCTGACCTTCACCTTGTTGTCCGCTGTTGTCACCTTGCCGCCATCCGTTGTGGCCTTGAGGTGTGCCTGAAACTTCACGCGCCCTTTCTGGTTTTCATGGTCACCTGAGTTTCCGGAAAGCACCAGTTTCCCGTCCTCCATATATAACTCGTGCTGCATCGGGCTATCAAAGCTGGCATCGAACGAGATTTTGCCTGGTTTGTCGGCTGTCAGGCGCACAATCAGCACCTGGTCCGGAAAGGAGGTGAACATCTCGCGCTTGTACGTCACGCCATCCGCCTCGTAGGTAACGGTGGCCACGGCTTTAGCGATGTCCAGGTCGCGGTAGTAGTTTTTGAAATTCTGATGCGCGGGGAAATCCAGCAGCAGGTCGCCTACCAATTGGTAGGGCATGCCGCTGTTGCCGTGAGGGCCCATTTCCTTATCCGCCAGCTCCTGCGCCTCCTTGTACTTCCCGGCAAAGAGCAACGCCCGGAGTTTGTCTATCACCTCCCGCGCATCGGGTTTCACGTTGTTGTTCGGCCCTCCGGCCCACACCGTCTCTTCGTTCAGTTGCAGCTTTTCCTGCTGCGGGTTCCCGAAAATCATCGCGCCGATTCTGCCGTTGCCGATGGGCAGCGCCTCGTTCCAGTTAGAGGCTGGCTCGTCGTACCACAGGGTCATATCGCCGGGGCCGGAGCGCTGGAAAGAAGAGTGCAGCAGCCATACCAGCAGGAAAAAGGCTGGCCGAAGCAGCGCCTTCGTACATGTGTTCCTCATATTGTTAGTTTTACCGGGAGCGGTATATGGTTTTGTGATGAGAAGTGCTCCCTCCAAAGAAAAGGTTTCTGAGGTAATTTAACGCTATTTCCCTTACCCAGCAAGTAAGGGATATTACCGTTTACCCGAACAGGCACCAGCATCCCCGTGAAGCGATTGCCCTATACAAGCTCCATTGCCATGGCAGTTCTGTACCCGCCACAACCTATATGTAAAAGCAAAAGCACCTGGCTATATGCTCGCCAGGTGCCTCATTCTACTTTACATCTTTTTTTAATACCCTGGGTTCTGCCCCCCGAGGCTTGGGTTTCGTTGCAGCTCCGATTCGGGGATCGGGAAGAGCAGGTGCTGCTCTCCAAACCGCTTGCCCCAATAATTCTCATACCCCACCACATCAACAAAATTTATTTCTCCCCGGTTGGTCTGCGACGTCACCGGAAATTTCCGGGTCCGGACGATATCCTGCCACAGCTGAAACTCAAACACGAGCTCCCGGAAGCTCTCCCCCCAGACTTCCTCCACAAACTCGTCCTCAGAGAGGCCGCTAAGCTCGGCTTCGATTTGAGCAGGAGTCATTTTCCAGTAGGCCCTGCTTCTTACCTCGGTCAGGTAATCCACCGCCTCGGCCGTGACACCCTGGGAGCGGGCTATCGCTTCGGCGGCTATCAGCAGCACATCGGAGTAACTGTAGGCTACCGCATCCTTCCCGGAACTGGCGGTTTCGAACACGGCCTGGTCATCGTGCCACATATAGGGCGCCGTCTCGAAAGTTTTCACTTCGCCGTTATCCAATGTCAGAGAAGAATGAAAATACTGCTTCTCCTGTATTCTCAGATCCTGCTCCGGGTCATAGCCCCACAGGAACTCGTCAACTGGCTCGTAGGCGTTGTTCGTGATGGCGTAAGCCACATATTGCGCCATCGATACCGGGTAGGTCCACTGCGGGTAGTTGTTGCCGGCAATGTTGATGGCGTACTCGTGGTAGAAGACATACTCATTGGGGGATGCATCCCCCAACCGGAGTTTGTTATAGGCGCTGTTCGTCACCTCGCTTCCATTCCTGTCGTGCTGCGTCAGGCTGTAGGTACCGCTGTTGATGACGCTCGTTGCCATAGCGGCCGCATCCGCATACCGGTCTTCCTGCAGCGGGAACCCGCTCATGGTAAGGTAAACATCCGCCAGCAGGGTGGCTGCCGCCCCCTCCGTTACCCGGCCCCCGTTGTTGGCCATGGAGATTTCCGGCAGGCCGCCCTCGTTCACGGCGTACAGCAGGTCCTCTTCTATCAGGTTATATACCTCCTTGATAGAATTCCTCTCGACGTAGAGGCCTTCAAGCGATTCGTAGGGCTCCGTCACCAAAGGAACCTCTCCAAACATCCTGACAAGGTTAAAGTAGGCGTATGCCCGGAAGAACCTGGCCTCCGCTGTGAGCCGCCTGCTCTCTTCCTCCGTCAGCCCCGGAGTGGTGGGTATATACTTGATGGCATTATTTGCCCGGGATATGCCCCGGTACATGTCGTCCCAGATGCTTCCTAGATAGCCGTTCAGGTTGTTCCCGTTCAGGGTGAGCTGCTGGGCGTGCTGCACATGCACCTCCTGGCCTTTGTACTCATTGTCGAAGAAGCCGGACATGTAGTTGCCCAGCATCGCCTCGGCGCCGTTGTACACGCCACCGTCAAACATCTGCGGCGCGCCCGTCCTGTAGAGGGAGTTAACGGCGTTATAGGCATGCGCCGGCTGCGTGAAGTTCTGGCTGGCGGCCAGTTCGTCCTTTGGTTCCTCTTCCAGGAAATCCTTGCAGGAAGCGAAGCACAGCAGACCGGCCAGTAGTATAATTGCATTTATCTTTTTCATGTCTTTTGCGTCTATCCGTGAATTAGAATTTAACACTGAGCCCTAACGTATAGGTGCGGGGCTTGGGATACTGGAAGAAGAAAATATTCTGTCCCCACTGGTTGCCGCCCCAGGAGGTCGCCTCCGGGTCATACCCCTGGAATTCGTCGGAATGAACCACAAAGGCATTCTGCACACTGGCATATACCCTCAGTGCTTTCAGGTTCAGGTCTGGCAGGAAGGTGTTGTCGAAGTTATACCCTAGCGAGATCAGGTTGCCGCGCAGGTAGGACCCGTTCGCTACCCAGCGGCTGTCCACCTCGCTGTTCTGGCCTGCGTAGGCCTGGTTCCTGATCTCCTGCACCATGGTGTTCTGGTTTTCCGGTGTCCAGCCCTCGGTCAGGATGGTGCGCAGGCCGTTCGCGATACCGGACCTGTCCTCGGTGGAGTGGTAGAACTGCTGCAGAATATCTACCCCGTATACAAACTGGAGGTCGACGGTGAAATCAAAGTTCCTGTAGGTAAAGTTGTTGATGAAGCTTCCGGTCCAGTCCGGCAGGCCTTTGCCCAGAATCTGTCTCTCTGCGGACCGCTTGGCCTCTCCCGGCACGGCGCCCACTTCGGCAGCGGCCTCCGCCTCGTCTGTTCCCCAGATGCCCAGGCGCTCATAGCCCCAGAAAGAGCTCAATGACTCGCCCACGCGCAGGATGGTCTGGCTTCCGGATACCCAGTAGGGACCCGGCTCGATGTCCTCATCGTTCTCGCCCAACTCCTCTACCTTGTTCTTGTTATAGTTCAGGTTGAGTGTAGTCTCCCAGTTGAAGTCGTTGGTCTGGATGTTGGTGGTGGTCAGCAACATCTCTACCCCCTTGTTAGACACAGATCCGATGTTGTCAAAGACAGAAGTATAGCCTGTGGTATGTGGCACTGGTCTGGCGAGCAGCAGGTCGGTGGTAAGCCTGTAGTAATAGTCGAACTCTAACTGCACGCGGTTATTGAACATCCTGCTGTCGAAGCCGATGTCAAACTGCTTTGTCTTTTCCCATTGCAGCTCGGGGTTCGGCAGCCTGCTCAGGTAGCTCTCGGGGGCACGCTCCCCGCCAATCAGCACCGTACCAGATTCTACCGTCGCCAGCGAGAGGTATGTTCCGATTTCGGTGTTACCAGTTAAACCAAAGCTTGTCCTGAACTTCAGTTGGTTCAGCTGGTCCACGTTCTGCAGAAACGGCTCATTCGATACTACCCATCCGAGACCAATGGAGGGAAAATAGCCGTACTTGTTATCCTTTCCGAAGCGGGAGGAGCCGTCCACCCTGCCGGTCAGGGTCAGCAGGTACTTCTGGTCGTACGCGTAGCTGCCCCGCAGGAAGTAAGAGTTCATCGCCCACTTTTCGTAATCAGACTGCGGCGCGCCCGGCTGGCTGGCCGCCTGGAGCCGGTTAAACCGGAAGAAATCGTCTGAGAAGCCCCGGGCCTCCACCCAGTTCGCCTCGAAGGTGCGCTCCTGCCAGCTCAGCCCCAGCACGGAGTTTATGCTGTGTTTTCCAATGTCCTTATTATAAGACAGGTACGTTTCCTCCTGCCAGTAATTGACTTTCTGATCCTGCACGTAGGCCCTGCCCAGTGGGGAGGAGATGTTGATCAGGTCAGTGGGGTAATACTCCTGGAAGTTTCTGTCGTGCCTGTCGAAGCCGAACTGGGTGCGCAGGTCCAGGCCAGGCAACAGGTGAAACGTCATGTAAACGTTCCCAAAAAGCTGCGTGCGCTCGCGCAGACGGTCCTGCGTTTCCAGCACATGCACCGGGTTGGCCATCCCCTCCAGGTTATAGGCGTCGCTCACCATGCTGCTGTTGCTCCAGGTGCCATCCGGAAACTGAACCGGGAAGATAGGCGGCATCTCGATCATGGTGCGGCGCGGCATCTGGTGCCCGCCCCCTTCTTCCGCCTCGTTCTCGGTGGTATAGTTCACCAGAAGGTTTGTGCCCACCGAAAACCACTTCTTCGGATTGGCATCAAAGGCTATTTTGCCATTCACCCTCTCCAGCCAGCTGTTGAGCATGATGCCCTCCAGCCTGGCATAGTTGAAGAAGGTTCCGAAAGACGACTTCTCTGACTTTGACTGCACGGATATCTGGTGGTTGTGCGACAGGGCCGTGCGCGTTGCCTCATCCTGCCAGTCTGTGTCATACAGCGGGTTGCCGTTTGCGTCGAACAGCCGCGGGTCGTCTGTAGTGAAGACAGGATTTGCGTCCGGCCTGTACTTAGGGGTGTTCGCCATGCCTGTTTCCACCACCTGCAGCCACTCTTCGGCGTTCAGCAGATCCATTTTCTTGCGCATATGCCCTACGCTCAGCCAGCCGTCATACCCTACGGTAAGGCCTTCCACCAGAGCGCCCCTCCTGGTAGAGACAAGGATAACCCCGTTGGCTCCGCGCGCACCATATATGGCTGTGGAAGAGGCGTCTTTCAGCACCTCGATACTTTCAATATCATTCGGGTTCAGGAACTGGATATCTTCCATCACCACCCCATCCACCACATATAGTGGGCCTGAGGAGGCATTGATGGTTCCGACGCCGCGGATGATGACACGGGGGCTGCTGGTCGGTGAGCCGGAGTTCAGTTTCACGTTAACGCCAGCCACTCTCCCCTGCAGGCCCTGAAGCGCATTATTCACCGGCGCTCTGAGGAGTTCCTCCGAGTTTACCACGCCCACGGACCCCGTCACATCAGACTTTTTCTGGGTACCGTAGCCCACTACCACCACTTCTTCCAGCGCCTCAGCGTCGGTGGCCATAGTCACATTTATCACAGACTGGTTGGCAATCGGTATCTCCTGAGTGGCGAATCCAATATAGGAGAAAACCAGCGTGCCGTTGGTGTGCTCATCCGGGACGGCGAGGCTGTAGGTGCCGTCTGCGGTGGTGGAGGTGCCGATAGTGGTGCCCTTCACCACGACTGTCACGCCCGGCAGCGGAGTACCGTTTTCACCTACCACGGTGCCTGTCACCTGTATCTGATATGCAGAGAGAACCGATGATGCGCTTGCGTTGTCATTGGCAAGCGCCGAAATGTGTGTGTTCAGCTGAAACTTCTCAGCTGCATGGCCCGGTGTGGCGGCCAAACCCGCGCACATTGTAAAACAGAAGAGACCGGTACAGCACATCCGCCCCTTACGTTTTACAAAGCTGCCATTTAACAAACCTGTAATTTCTTGTTCCATAGGATTATAGCTTAGATATAGTGAATGATTGTGTCCAAAAATTAATAGCAGTTACATATGCCTCGATTTTTTGGTGAAGCATTCTCTGCTTTGCAGGTGCCATGGAAGGAATATAGCCTGTGCTAATCCCGGTCTCAGTCATTTATCAACCCAAGTGGCTGGGCCCACGCCTGTAGGAGGTGTGTGTTGTGGGGTGCTTTTGTTCGTGTCTGCTAAGTACGGTGTTTCAACATAGCTTGTAAAGCTTCTACACTTTTGTACTTTTTTATTTTCCTATGTATTAAACTAAAAAACGAAAACTAAAAAACAAAGTTATTCCTATAGAAATCAGCTTTTCAGGGCTTTGTTACCCGGTATATGTGCAGTAAGCAGACTGTATTCCACCCGGCTGCCAGCACAATAGGGTAATGGAATTTACTTTGCAAATAATGTAGCACGCTTATATGCAGTAAATGGACCTCAGAGCATTATGGTCAGTTTAGATTTGTTCCCCACTAGAGCACGAAGGGCTTCCACCTGTACACTCAGTGTCCTGTGTGGACAATATGCTACTCTTGCAGAAAACAGCCATTGGGAGTAGAGGCACATGAAAAGTGAGGGGTAGGGTTTAAGTCATCAAGAGTAACCCGTTTCATATATAGTAACTTACTTTATATATAAAGTTATATATAAACAGAACAGCAGGTGAGAAAAGAAGGACAACAGGTAAATCTCTTTCTAAATGTGCCTGGGCTATATATACAGGACTTACGCAATTCAATTTTTGCCCCCCTTCAAAGGGGGAATTTTTGGGACTGCCTATACCTTTTGCGTAAGTCCTGATATAGTCTTCTCCGGCAACAGTCGCACGAGCACCGGGCCACAGCCCGCACATTAATCTATGGGCGGGCTGTGGCCGCCAGTGCGGTTTTGGGCGCCGGTGCCTTGTAAGCCTTCAACTCCTGCTGGTTTATCCCGAAAAGCAGCGTGTTGTTGATGGCCACCACGCTCCGCACGTCGCCCCACAGCTCAAAACCGCTCTCGTGCTGTGGTATATAGACAAACCCTCCCTTGCCGTCGCCTTTCAGCAGCACGCCGTAGTTGGCGTCGCTCTTGCCGAAGCGCAGGCGCGCCTGGTTCACGTTGCCGCACAGCAGCAGGTCCTGCTTGCCGTCAGCGTCGTAGTCCAGCGGGGTGATGGTGAACACCGGGGCGTACTGCGCCTGGATGGGGAGCGGCTTTTCCTTGAATTTGCCGTCGCTTCCGCGCTCGAAGTAGGCGGTTTTCAGGTAGTTTGCCTGCAGGTGGCCAGCGTCTTTCAGTTCCTCCGGAGAGAAAATATCGGTGAGGGTGGCGTCGGCGTAGCTCTTGTAATCCGGGAAGCGGGTGCGCATCACGCTTATCTGCTCCAGCAACTCGTCGCGCGTTACATAGGGGTAGCTCTTGCCCTGGGTATAAAAGCAGAGGATGGGATCTACAGCCCCATTCTCGTCAAAATCCTTATAATACAGTTCCGCCGGTTCCTTGTCGCTCGCCCGGCACTGGGTGTTGGTTCCCTGGTTGCCCACCACCAAATCCTGCCTGCCGTCGCCGTTAAAGTCCGCCACCTGCAGTTTGTTCCACCAACCGCTGTAGGCCCTGTCGAAGTAATCTTTGGTTTTGTTCTGATATTTACCGTTCACGCTCGCGAACACCGTCACCGGCATCCACTCCCCCACCACCACCAATTCTTCCTTGCTGTCTCCGTTCAGGTCGAGCCAGGCGGCGTCGGTCACCATGCCCGGTTGCTGCAGCTCCGGCGCCAGGGAGGCAGTGGCATCCTTGAACCTGCCTTTGCCATCGTTCAGCAGCAGGTAACTGCGGGGCGCCTCGGGGTAACGGCCGGGCACGACCCTTCCGCCTACAAACAAATCCGACGCGCCATCCCCGTTTATATCGGCCACGCGCACGCAGCTTTTGCTCGTCCGCATTTCCGGCAGCGCGTTTTCTGCCCTGGCAAAGCCGCCTTTCCCATCGCCCATATAGAGTCTGTCCTGCAGCAGCGGGTCGGTGGGCGAGTAGTTGTGGTAGCCGCCGCTGGCTATATATAAATCTGTGAGGCCGTCGCCGTTGGCATCAAAAAAAGCGGCATCCGTCTCTTCACTTTTCGCACCGCTCTCAAAGGCAGGCTGCGGCTTCCGTGTGAACTTCCCATTCTGCTGTTGCATATAGATAGCGCCCGGCTCGCCGCTTCCCCCGCCCACATACACATCCTCCAGGCCATCGCCGTTTATATCCCCCTTCGAGATGACCGGACCGGAAAAGGACATCGGGTTCACCATCAGGGGCTGCCGCTTAAAGTCGTTGATGCTGTTTTTGGGGTGCTGATATTTGATGGGGGATGCGACCGCCGTAAACAGCGGTGTACCCCGGTCAGGGGCCTCGTACGCTGCGGCGGCATTTTTCTCCTCCAGCGTGAGCAGTTGGTTAGCCTCCACCTTTGCCAGCACCTGTTGCCTGCCCGAGGGCCACACGATGCGCAGCGAGTCGATGGCTGCCTCGCCGCCCAGGCCAAAGTGCAGCACCGGGGCCACGCTGGACTGGTAGCCGCGCGCTGGCATCTGCTCGAGGTATTGCTGCTTGCCCTGTGCATAGAGCCATACCTTCGCGCCCAGCCCCTGGGTGTTGCCGCCCGCGCCGCTGAGCTTTATGTTGAGGTAATGGTTATTTAATTGCGCGTTGGCTTCGTTCTGATATATAGAGGCCGGTTTGTTGATGTTGTTCACCACCAGGTCCAGGTCGCCGTCGTTGTCGAGGTCGGCGTAGGCGGCGCCGTTGCTGTTGGAGGCCTCCTGCATGCCCCAGGCCGCGTTCATTTTGCTGAACGTCAGGCCGCCGTTGTTGCGGAACACGTAGTTCACCACGTTGGAGGAAGGCATGTTATGCACCAGTTCCAGGATGTCCCGGTCCTGCAGGTTGCCCTGTTTCCGGCCCACATAGTCCTGCATATACTTGATGAAATCCTGGTTGGAGAAATCGCGCAGGAAGCCGTTGGTGACGAACAGGTCTTTCCAGCCGTCGTTGTCCAGGTCGGCAAACAGGGGGGCCCAGCTCCAGTCGGTGTTCGAGATGCCCGCCAGCTGGCCGATTTCGCTGAAGGTGCCGTTGCCGTTGTTCACGTGCAGCATGTTGCGCATGTACTGGTAATACAGGCCGCTCCTGACGTTCAGGTCGAACTTCTCGTAATTGTCCGGCGCGAACAGCAGCTTTTGCCGCCTGTTGTCTTCGGGCAGCATGTCGAGCGCCAGGATGTCGGGCAGGCCGTCGTTGTTGATGTCGGCTATGTCGGTGCCCATCCCGAAGTGCCCGGTATGGCCCAGGCTGCTTTGCAGCTCGTCGGTGAAGGTGCCATCGCCGTTGTTCAGGTATAGGTAATCCGGGGCGATGTAGTCGCTGGATATATAAATATCGGGCCAGCCGTCCTTGTTTATATCCGATACGCCCGCGCCGAGGCCGTAGGTTAAAGGCGTGCTCTGGATTCCGGCCTCCTTGGTGATGTCCTTGAAATGCGGTTCCCCGGCAGGTCCCCTATCGTTCCGCAGCAGCCGGATACCGTACAGCGGATTCTCGGTCTTCAGCATTTCTGTGATGGCTACGGCATCCACGGGAGGCAGCGGCGTCGGGTTGTGGTTGAGCAGCAGCAGGTCCAGGTCGCTGTCCTGGTCATGGTCGAAGAAGATACCCTGCGTGCTGTTGGAAGGGAAGTCGAGGCCGTAGGCGCTGGTCTTGTCCGTGAAATGCGGGACGCCCTGCGCATCCGGCCCCTCGTTGATATATAGCTGGTTGATGAGCCGCTCCGCTTTCAGGTTGCCCGAGTAGCACACGTATATGTCCAGCAGGCCGTCTGCGTTCACGTCGGCCATCGTCACGCCCATTTTCCAGGGGCCGCCCCGGCCCGCCGCACCCGAGGCTTCGGTTATATCCTCGAACTGCATGTTGCCCTTGTTCAGGTACAGGGCGTTGGAGGCCATGTTGGCGGTAAAATAAATATCCTGCAACCCATCGTTGTTCAGGTCCCCCACGGCCACGCCCCCGCCGTTGTAGAAGTACTCGTACATCAGCACGTTGGTATAGGGCGTCTCGGTGAGGGTGTTGGCAAAGGTCACGTGGGTTTTCTCCGGCGACAGCCGCGTGAAGAGCGCGGGCGAAGCAGGTTTTTGGGGCTTATCCTTAACCTCAGAAGACTCCTGGCAACTCCCCAACAGGGCAAGCGCTGGCAGCAGCAGGAAAACTTTTTTATGGAAAAGTGTATTCATAAAGGATGGTAACGCTTGCCCCGGCAGCGGGGGCTTCTAATGATTTCCTGACAGGAAGTTAGTTAATAAAATTCAAAAGAGAGAACTCCCCCGACGGATGTAGCTTATATATAAAAAGGGCACCCTGTGGAGGTGCCCTTTTTATATATAAAGTGAAGCAAGGCAGGAACTCAGTCTGCAGCAACATTTGCCGCGCCCCTGCCCCGGTGGATGCTATTCGTAGCCGTTCGGCTTCAGCAGCGGGTTGGCGTTCAGCGCTCTTGCCGGGATCGGGAACACCGTTTTGTCAGCGGCATCCGCGGCTTTATCCCACCAGGCGTCTCCGAACATGCCCCAGCGTACCAGGTCTGTTCTGCGGTGGCGCTCTCCCAGGAACTCGCGGCCCAGTTCGTCCACAAACTCCTCGTCAGTCAGCAGGCCGGGGTTCTGCACATAGCTGTGCTCGGCCCACTCGTCTGCAGGGAAGTTACGCACACGCACGGCATCCAGCAGTTCGGCGGCACCGGTCTTGTCGCCGGCACGGTATTTAGCCTCGGCCAGGGCATAGTAAATTTCGGCCAGGCGTATTTCCGGAGCAGAGTTTGTCATGAACAGGTCCCGTGAATCTGGCAGCCATGGAAACTTCAGCAACCTGACACCGGAGTTCTCCTCGCCCGTCTCCACATGAGAGCCCTTGGCCAAACCAGCGGCGCCCTCAGAGAAACGGCCTACCTGGTCTACATAGAACAATGGATCGCCAATATACTCTTCTGTCCCCAACACCACTACGGTGCTGTCAAAGCCGTACTTTTTGTCGTAGTTGAAGCCGTATTGCTGTCCGATCAGGAAGAAGCCTTCATACAGTTTTTCGGGGTCGTCAATTGTACGGAAAGGCTGCTTACGTAAGTCATCATCGGCATAATGCTCGTACGGCTTGCCTAACTCATAGTCGTAAATATTACCTTCCAGATCGCGCGACGGAGACAGGGTAATACCATTCCAGCCGCCGTAATTATTATCGAGCGAGTACCTAGCCTGGTAGTGCTGCATAGCATTATACATCCAGCCGAACTCATAGAGGTTCCTGGCATGTGGAAACTCGAAGATGTTCTCCGGCGACCGGTAACCGTCTACACCAGACCTGAAAGGCCCTCTGTAATCAGGATCCAGACTATAAGTACCATATTCTCCGTCAATAATCTTTTGGGCCATAACTGCAGCATCGTCGTAGCGCGGTGTTCCAGTCCAAGCCTCAGAGTTCAGGTAAATGCGTACCAGCAGGGCCGCTGCACCGCCCTGGTCCCAACGACCGGGCACAGTGTTCTGCGGAAGGTTCGGCAGCGCCTCCTTCAATTCAGTCTCGATAAAGGTAAACACCTCCTGAGGTGTTGAGTTTCCCACTTGCTGACCAACCTTGGTTACAATTGGTACGCTACGGAAATAGTCGATCAGGAAGGTATAGAACCAGGCGCGCAGCACCCGTAGCTCATTAATATGGCTGGCTTGGTCGGCTTCTGTCAGGCCAAAATTCGTATAATCCAGCTTAGCCAGGTCCTCTGAAACAACGTTTACCTGCCCGATGCCCTGGTATGGTCCTATCCAGCCTCCGTAAATAGCGCCTTCGTCGGGTGTCCACTCGTGGCGGTGCAGGCGCACCCAGTTACCGCCGTCCTGGCCGTGCCGGCCCTTCTGCGCCCATACAAACTGATCGGCAGTCAACTCCGTTAGCAGCCAGCGGTCGCCATCCCAGCCATTCCAGTGGGCGTGCTCGTAGGGGCGGGTCACGGCGGCGACGATGGAGTTCTCATCCTGATAATAATTGCCCGCCGGCAGGATATCGAACGCCTCTTCTTCCAGGTCGGTACAGGCAGGCGCCGCAGCCAGCAGGAGCAGCGATGCGAATAGCGATTTATATTTATTCATATAGGTAATTTCTACGTGATGATTAAGGTTGACTTAGAAAGTAATCTGGGCGCCAAGGGCGAAGTTGCGGGTGATAGGATACACATCGAGGCTGCCATAGCCCGGTGTTAAGCCTGTCACGCCCACTGCCGCCGGATCAAGCCCGCTGTAACCAGTCAGGGTGAACACATTCCGAACGGTGCCATATATCCTGAAATTGCTGATCTGGTCCACGCCCAGTTTAGGCGTCCAGCCGATGGTCAGGTTGTCCAGTTTCAGGAAGTCGCCACTCTCCAGGAAGTAGTCGGTGATCACTTTGCCTGACTTGATGTGGTCGTTACGGTCGTAGGCATCTGTCAGCAGGTTGGTGCTTGCCTCGCCCTGCAGGCCGTAGTACATCTGGTACAGGTTCAGAATCTCGTAGTCGAAGCGGCCACGGAAGAAGAGCGACAGGTCGAAGCCCTTATAGGCAAGGGAGTTGCTCCAGCCCAGTTCGTAGCGCGGCGCACCGTTGCCGATGTACGTTCTGTCTCTGTCTGAACTAGCCTCAATGTTATTGCCGCTGGCACGCAGTTTCTCAGAGCCCTCGATGCCTTCTTTCCAAACCAGGATGTTTCCGGCTTCGTCTACGCCGGCATATTTGTAGCCATAAAAGTTACCAATGTCCGTACCGGCTTCCAGCCTGAAGGCCGGGCCTGGGTTACCAGGGGAAGGTAGTTGCTGTAGATCAAAAAAGTCTGCCTTATATGTATCGTTAGACCAAGAATCCAGTTTCGCTTTGGTATAAGATCCGGTGAGCGAGGTTGTATAAGAGAAGTCTCCGGTATTCACTGCATTCCAGTTAAGGGCCAGCTCAACCCCTTTAGAGCTAGTAGTTCCCACGTTAACGTACATTCTATCGTGCAGGAATGGAGGCACAGGTACCTGATACCATGAAATCAAGTCGCTGCTTCTGCGGTCGAAGGCATCGATGCTACCGCTCAACTTGTTGTTGAACACGGTGAAATCCAATCCAACGTTGTAGGATATTGATTTTTCCCAGCGCAGATCCGGATTGAAGTTGTTTCCGGGGCCATAAACCCGCGACCATTCTCCCGCTGCATCAGGGTATCTGCCATAACCCGTATAAACAGCCAAAGCCGAGTATCTGGGGAATCCGGAGCGCCCTGTCTCCCCATAGGAAGCACGCAGTTTCAAGTCGTCAATGGCCTCGATACCCTGCAGGCCCGGCAGGTTAGACACGCGCCAGGCTGCGGATACGGCCGGGAAAAGACCCCATTTATTATTCAGACCAAACTTGGTGTTACCCTCGTAACGGAACGAAGCGGTCAGGAAGTAGGTGTCAGCGTAGTTGTAGTTCGCACGGCCCAGGAAGGCGATTGTTTTTTCCTTGCTCCTCCACGAATCCATCCCCAAACGTCCCTCATCGGCATTCCACTCCCCAGCATCCAGGTTGTTGTATCCGAAGGCATCAGACGGAAAATCGGCATTTTCGGCATAAAATCCGCTAAAATTTGATTCCTGATAGGAGTAGCCTGCCATCGCCTCTATATTGTGGCTGCCGATAGTCGTGTTATAATTGTTCAGCCACTCCAGCACATAATCTGCCCACTTATCGTTTGTCAGTCGGGCACGTCCCGTGCGGCCCTCTTGAATAGACTCCGCTGCCTTGGAAGTATAATACTCCCTTCTCAACCGGTCGTGGCCCTGGCGCGCCAGTTTCAGTTCCGTGCTCAGGTTGTCCAGGATGTTCAGCTTCGTGGAAATGTCCACCACCGCGTACTCCTGGTCTGACCCTAGTTCCCTGGCCAGTAGGTTCTGCACCGGGTTGTAGGTATCATAACCCTGGAAGGTATTGAACATGTTCGGATCGTTCGGGTCCATGATCGGAATGGTCGGGTTGAGCTTCACCGCCTGCTGAAAAGCGCCATAGTTATCTTCTCCCTCGTTCACTATCCTTTCCTCGTCTGCTATTCTATACGATAGGTTACCGCCTATTTCCAAACGGCCATCCAAGGCAATCTGCAGGAAGCTTGCCCGCAGGCCATACTCTTTCCTGTCTGAGGCTATGTCGATACCCTCTTTCGTGCGGTACTGGCCCGAGAGACGGAACACGGTGTTCTCGTTACCGCCGCTTACAGCCAGCGAGTGGTTCTGCCCGAAGTTGTCTTCTCTTATCAACTCGTCATACCAGTTTGTTCTGGCGCCGCGATCTGTATCCCTTCCCCGCTCCAGAAATTCCTCCGCAGAGAGAATGTCCGGTCTGGCGGCCACGCGGTCGTGCTCCACATAGCCGTCGTAAGTAACGGTTACTTTTCCAGCTTTTCCTCGTTTAGTTTGCACCAGCACTACACCGTTCGCACCGCGTGAACCGTAGATGGCAGCAGCGGCGGCATCGCGCAGAATGGAGATAGACTCAATGTCCTGCTGCGCCAGGTTGCGCAGGTCGCCACCCGGCAAGCCGTCAATCACGATCAGCGGCCCGTTACCTGATTCAAGTGACGAAGCGCCTCGTAGCTGAATGCTCGAACCGGCATTAGGGTCGGCTGCGGCAGTGCTGGACACGGTCACACCGGCCACCTTGCCCTCGATCATTTGCAGCGGGCTGTTAAAGGCCCCCTTCTGGAAATCCTCGCTCGTTACAGTGGTTACAGCGCTGCTTACTTCGCGCTTCTCCATGGTACCGTAGCCCACTACCACCACTTCCTGCAGCGCTTCCGCATCCGTGGCAAGGGTCACATTAATCACAGACTGGTTGCCGATCGGAATCTCCTGGGTGGCGAAGCCTATATAGGAGAACACCAGGGTGCCATTGCTTTGCTCATCCGGAACGGTGAGGCTGTAGGTACCGTCCACGTTGGTGGAGGCGCCGATGGTGGTGCCTTTTACAACCACCGTCACGCCCGGCAGCGGCGTGCCGCTCCCGTCTGTAACAGTACCGGTTATCTGAATTTCAAAAGCAGGAAGATTGCCTGCCCTAACTCCGCTTGCCGAAGCCAGCGCTGAAGAAACTATTTTCAACTGAGGGTTCTCAGTTGCATGGCCCGGTGTGGCGGCTATGCCCGCGCACATGGTAAAAGAAAGGAGGCTGGTGCAGAAGAAGCGCCCCTTTCCTTTTACGTACCTGCCATTTAACAAACCTGTAAAGTGGTGTTTCATACGAGTGTTATACTTAGATTAGACAATAAGAACATACTAAATCGTTTTAGCAAAAAAGCGCGATTTAAAAGTGAATGGTTGCTGTAATTCAATGAATTGCTCTGCTGATGCTGTCATGGGCTTTTGCGTGAAACAGGCTACCTGTCGGACATTTAGCTTCTACCCGTTCGGGTCCACGGCTGTATCGGGTGAGTTCTGTGAGTACTCCTTGATGGGCCTGCCAGAAATTGTTGTGGCGCATCTATATGGCTAAAGTGTCTTTCTATCATTCTATGGCTCAAATTAAGCAATGGAATTTCATTCTGCAAAAGTTTTATCTATATATTTGCTCAGCAGGCAAGGGGCCTGCGCATCCACAGCGCGTGCCGGAAACCGCTCCGGAAACTGATGTCGAAACACAGGCAGAAGGAACCGCCAGCCAGAATACTGACTTTCACTGCCCTCATCAGGAAGCCCCGAATCCCGCTTTCTTATATATAAACTACTCCTGAGTGATGCCTTACACACCGCAAGAAGCGAATCGCGATAGAAAAGGAACCCTGAACCCACACCCAAAACTAATACTTTCAATTCACAAGTCAACTATGCACAAAACAAAACGACTCCTCTACGCCCTGCTGCTTGCCTCCGGCCCGCTCCTCGCTTCCTGCGAAAGCGCCAGCCCGGTAAGTAACAACCAGGATACTTCGCCCCCGCAGGATGAGCTGGCAAATTGGGCAGAAGCAGCGGACAAGGCGCAGGCATCGCTTGTCACCCATTTCTGGTCGCCTAACCTGGGCTACTTCCAAAAAACGAATACCGGCGACACGGCTTTCAACTACTGGTGGCAGGCGCATGCGCTCGACGCCCTCTGCGACGCCTACAGCCGCACGAAGGATGAGAAGTACCTGACGCTGATGAGCGAGCTGCTCGAGGGGGTGAGGAAAACGAACGGAGGCACGTTCAGCAACAACTACTACGACGACATGGAGTGGATGGCGCTGGCCTGCCTGCGAGCTTACGACCTCACGAAAGACGAGAAATACAAGGCCACGGCGGAGGTGCTCTGGGAGGATATAAAGACCGGCTGGAGCGATTTCATGGGAGGCGGCATCAGCTGGAAAAAAGACCAGCGCGACTACAAAAACACCCCCGCCAATGCCCCCGCCAGCATCCTGGCGTCGCGGCTGTACCAGCTCAACGGTGACGAGAAGAATCTGGCCTGGGCCAAAAAGATATATGACTGGCAAAAGGAGAACCTGGTGGACCCCACCACCGGCCTGGTGTGGGACGGCAAGAACCGGGAAGGAAACAACCAGATTGACAAGGACTGGCTCTTCACCTATTGCCAGGGCGTGTATATAGGAGCCGCATTGGAGCTGTACCAAATCACAGGCGAGCAGGCTTACCTGGACGAGGCTACCCGCACGGCAGACTATGTGCTGAACAGCCCCCATTTTACTGAGAACGGCGTGCTGAGAGAACGGGGCGGCGGAGACGGCGGCCTTTTCAAAGGCATATTGGTGCGCTACCTCACCGAGCTGGCCCTTGAAGAAGATGTGAGTGAGGAAAAGCGCAACGCCTATATAGCCTTCCTCGAGAAGAACGGGGAAACGCTTTGGGAAAGCGGCACGAGCAAGCCCGCCATCCTTTTCAGCTCTGACTGGGACACCCTTCCGAAAGGCGCGGTGGAGAGCTCCACACAATTAAGCGGTGTCATGCTGCTCGAGTCGCTGGCCAGGCTCGACAGTCTGGAATTGCTGTAGTATATTCGAACCGCATATACTGGCCACGCCATTGAGGCAGAAGCATTTTATATATAAATAAAAGGACACAAGACTTTGGTTTGTCTCAAACCTGCTTTCAATAATTTAAAATGCGTGGTGCTTTTATGGATAGCGCAAATAAATTTTCCCCGGGCACTTTACCTAAATTCAACCAAATACCCCTAACTCAGCCATCGGTAAGGTGGCAACTGATTACACATGAACAGGAGAACCTTTTTACAGAACACGGCCCTGCTGAGCGCAGGCGTTTACCTGAGTCCGCTTACAGCAGCAGCCGCTGCAGATTTCCCCACAGTACGCCTGCCCGAAGCCAAGCGCAACTTCCGGAGCAAATCGGTGGAGAAGGCCATCACTGAATTCAAGAAGAACGTGAAGGACAAGGAGCTGACGTGGCTTTTTGAGAACTGCTTCCCCAACACCCTCGACACCACCGTTACCTACCAGCTGAAAGACGGCGAGCCCGACACCTACGTCATCACCGGCGATATTGACGCGATGTGGCTGCGCGACAGCTCGGCACAGGTGTGGCCTTACCTCCATTTTATCAAAAAGGACGAGCCGCTGCGCCAACTGGTGGCGGGCGTCATCAACCGCCAGACCTACAGCATCCTGCGCGACCCCTATGCCAACGCCTTTTACAACGACGAGACGAAAGTAGGCGAGTGGAGTACCGACCTGACCGATATGCAGCCGGGCATCCACGAACGCAAGTGGGAAATTGACTCCCTCTGCTACCCTATCCGGCTGGCGCACGAATACTGGAAAATCACCGGCGACACCAAGCCCTTTGATGCGCAGTGGCAGCAGGCGATTCAGGCGACGCTGAAAACGTTTAAAGAGCAGCAGCGCAAAGACAGCCTGGGGCCCTACAAGTTTCAGCGGGAGACGGCCTGGGCCACGGACGGCATCCCGATGAGTGGCTACGGCTACCCGGTGAAGCCCGTCGGGCTGATTTGCTCTATGTTCCGGCCAAGCGACGACGCGACCATCTACCCGTTCCTCATCCCCTCTAACTTTTTTGCCGTGGTGAGCCTGCGGCAGGCAGCCGATATGATGAAGGCCATCGCGAAGGACACGAAAACAGCAGGCGAGCTGACGGCGCTGGCCGATGAAGTGGAGAAAGCCCTGCAGGCGCACGCCACAGTGGACCACCCGCAGTTCGGGAAGGTGTATGCCTACGAAGTGAACGGCTTCGGCAGCTACAACCTGATGGACGACGCCAACGTGCCCAGCCTGCTGTCGCTGCCCTACCTGGGTGCCGTGAAGGCAACCGACCCAGTATATATAAACACGCGCAAAATGCTGCTCTCCGAGAACAACCCGTTCTTCTTCAAAGGCAAGTACGGCGAAGGCATCGGCGGGCCACATATAGGCTTGGACATGATCTGGCCGATGAGCATCGCGATGCGCGGCCTGACCAGCACGGACCCTCAGGAAATCAAAGACTGTATTGCGATGCTGAAGAACACGCACGGCGACACGGGTTTCATGCACGAGTCCTTCCACAAGGACGACCCGAAGAAATTCACCCGCGCCTGGTTTGCCTGGGCCAACACTCTCTTCGGCGAGTTTCTTTGGAAGACCTACGAGGAGCAGCCGAAGCTCCTCGCTTAGCCATTATAGACGCGAGAGTACAACTCCCCTCCTTGGATAAGGAGGGGCAGGGGTGGTTGGATGGATAAGCAAAATCCATTTGATAGTAGTATAAGAGGTAAGTTATATAAAGTAACAAGGGCGCTGCATCAGACTAATCCGATGCAGCGCCCTTATTATATAGGATATGCAATGACCTCATCAACTATCACACATACCGGCAATAGCAAATCAGCTATTTTACCTTCAGTTTCGGCACGCCTTCAAACGTGATCTTGACAGGCTTTATATGGCCGTTCGCATCAAACTCCATCTTGTCGATGCAGGTGACGCGGTGGTTGGCGGCAGTCTCGCCGAGGGGCCTTCTGTGATAGACAATGAACCACTTGTCTTTCGCGGCATTGTGTATCACAGAGTGGTGGCCCGCACCGGTCGCCACCTTCGGGTCCTGCTTCAGGATGGTGTCCACGCGCTTAAACGGTCCCATCGGCGAGTCGGAGATGGCGTAAGCCACCTGGTAATTCGGGCCGCCCCAGCCGCCTTCCGACCACATAAAGTAGTATTTCCCGTCTTTCCTGAACATGAATGGCCCTTCCACATAGCCTTCCGGCGTTACCTCTTTAAAAGTGGTGCCGTCCTCAAAGGGCACAAACCCCGTAAAGTCGTCGTTGAGCTTGGCGATGTTGCAGTGCCGCCAGCCGCCATATATCAGGTAGTGCTGCCCGTCCTCGTCCCTGAAAACGAACTGGTCGATGGGTTGCGCCCCGTTATGGAATTTATCTACCAGCGGCTTGCCCAGATGGTCTTTGAAGGGCCCGGCGGGGTTATCGGCCACGGCCACACCAATGCCTCCCAACGCCCTGTCGCTCTGGATGTCGTTGGCTCCGAAAAACAGGTAGTATTTTTTGTCCTTTTCAATGATAGAGGGAGCCCACATGGCCGAGTCTGCCCACCCGATGCTGGCGGTGTCAATGATGCGGCTGTGCTTCGTCCAGTTCACCAGGTCGGGCGATGAGAAGGCATCCATGAACACCTGCTCCTCATAGGGTGCAGAGTACGTGGGGTATATCCAGTACTCGTTCCCGAAAATGATGCCCTCCGGGTCGGCGTACCAGCCCGGGAACACCGGGTTGCCGGAGGTTTTGCCGTTGGCTGGCTTTGCCGCAGCAGACTTTTTAGCGTCGCTTTTCCCCTGGGCAGACACCTGCAGCACGGTGCCGAGCAGGAAGCATATAATCAGTAATATTCTCATGCCTGTTGCTTAAAGAGGTCTGATTTTGATGTTCTTGAACCACACCTTGTCGCCGTGGTCCTGCAGCGCAATGTGCCCGCTCTTGTAGCGGCCGTAGTCGGGCATGCTGGCAAACTTGCTGCCCTGCACCAGACTTTCCCATTCCGGGCTCCAGAGGGTGTACTCCACCACTTTCTTTCCGTTCAGGTACTGCTCCACGTTTCCGTCCTTCACTACCAGGCGCACGGTGTTGTACTCGCCTGCGGGCTTCACGGCGGGCTCTGACAACGGATGCAGGTCATAGTTGGTGCCTGCCTTGCGGTTGCCGTTCTGGCCTTGTTTTGCATCGGGGTGTCGCTCATCGTCAATAATCTGCACCTCGGGGCCTGACTGAAAGGTGTACCTGAATTTAGGATCTTCCGACACATTAAAGAAAATGCCGCTGTTGCCGCCCTCGGATATCTTCCAGTCCAGCATCAGTTCAAAGTTCTTGTACTCGTTGCGGGTAACAATATCGCCCCCTCCCTCACCGGCGAGCACGATGGCCCCGTCTTCAACCTGCCAGGCCGCCGGTACTTCCTCTTTCTTGAAACCTTTCCACTGCGCCATGTTCTCGCCGTCGAACAGCAGCACCCAGCCGTCGGCTTTTTCTTTCTTCGATAAGGTGTTGTCGGCTTTGGCAGAGCTGCCGCCAGGCGCAGAGGCACAGGCGTAGGCCATAAAGGCGGTGGCAACCAATGCCAGCAGGATATATGTTTTTCTCATATGCGTTGATTTTTGGTGGATTCACGTGGTGAATCTGATGGATGTTGTATATGGTTGGGCGGCTGACAAAAATCGGCCACAAAAAATATAGTATATGCTCCCCCTGCTTCAGAAGGAACATATACTATAGGTATAAACGCCGTCTGGCGGGCTGCCCTGCTTATTTAGCGGCAGGGGCAAGCGAATTGATCCAGCGGGCAATCTTGAGCGCGTCCTCCTTGGGCACCTGCGGCATCGGGGGCATCTCAGTGGCATAGTCGGGCCAGTTCTTCGGCTCCGGGTTGTGAATCAGCTCCACAATGCGCTCTGGTGTATAGCCGCGCTTGGCCACGTCCACGTAAGCGGGCCCCACCTGTCTCTTGTCGGGGTTGTGGCAGGCCAGGCAGGTGTACTTCGCCAGCAGGCCCTTTACTTCGTCGTAGGTAGGCGCGGCAGTTTTCGCCGCTGTTTTTTTGGCCGCTGGCTTCGCGGCGGCGCTCGCTTTGGCAGCAGCCTTTTGAGTTGATGCGCCCGCAGTAGCTTTCGCTTTGGACGAAGCGGCATTTTTGGTGCTCAGTTCGCTCAGCGACAGCTTCTCGCCCTTCGGGATGTTATTCAGCGTGTAGTAGGCAGTCGGATGCACCAGCGAGTGAGAGTTATCACGCTCCCGCACGCCGCTCAGGGTGATGTTGTGGATATAGTAAGGGCGCAGGTTGTCCACCACGATGCGGGCTCTCATGCCATCCTCCGACACCTTCACGCCTTTGACCGGGTTCTCCTCCGTGTTCACGGGCGGGCTTCCGTATACCGGGTGGTACTTATATATGAAGCTCGTTACGGAATAAGAAGAGACATCCTCCGCCGTCTTTTTATCCACGGGCTTGGTGAACTCGATCTCGAAACCGTCGGGCATGGCACGCACGGCGCGCATCTCGAAAGGTGTTCTGCCATTCCAAACCAGGCGCTGCAGGCCATAGTTGGCATCGCCTGCCGAGCCCCAGCCACGGTTCGTCTCCCCTACGAACAGGGAGCCATCCTGTGCCCAGGCCATGCGAAGCACGCCTGACTGAAAGCCGGTGCGGAACAGGAAGGCCGCGCCCTGATATTCGCCATTCACCTTCTCCAGGAACACCCGCGAGATAAGGCTCATGCCCTGATCACCTATAAGCACCTGTCCGCCAAACGGACCGAAATTGTCTTCCGGAATCTTTACAGGCTCTGAGTTAGAGATACCCAGGATGCCGTGCGGCAGCCACACCGCAGGGGTGCGCAGTTCCGGGAAAAATTTCTTCATTTCATACAAGGACACAAATTCCTCGTCCACCACATTCTCAGGCTTGATGTAGCGCCCGTTCTCGTCTTTTACCTGCCTTGGGTCCACTTTGGCATACAGCTCCTCTGTCTTCAGTTTCACAGGCGAGTTGGGCATATCTGTCCAGCGCAGGCCGGCAGGATGCCCTGTAAATGAGCCTTTCGGTACGTGCCAGAGCCCGCCGGAGCCCATCCAGTCTCCCTGGTTGTCGGTGTAGAAGAACTCTCCGTCAATGATACCAGGACCCGCCGGAGAGCGCATGCCTGTGGCCCAGGGCTGCATCTTTCCGTCTTCGCTGATTTTCATCGTCCAGCCGCGCCACGGCACCCGGCTTTCCCCGCGCCACCATTCCTCGTCGCCGAAGGCCACGTTGCCGGTCACGAAGAAGTCTCCGTCTGGCGCTATCTTCGGTCCAAAGCTGTACTCGTGGTAATGCCCGGAAATAGGCCAGGCATAAACAGTCTTGTACTTGTCGGCTTTGCCGTCCATGTCGGTGTCCACCAGTTTGGTCAGCTCGCCGCGCTGGGCAGCATACAGGCCGCCGTCTTTGTAGGCCAGCCCCAGTATCTCGTGCAGCCCGGATGCAAACTTCCGGAAATAAGGTCGCTCGCTCGTGGGGTTCTCCACGATATAGACATCCCCGCGCCGCGTGGAAACCCCGAGGTCGCCGGAGGGAAGCACGGTGAGGCCGCCCACCTCCAGCATGGCCCCTTCCGGTGAGCTCACGTTCATTATCCTGAAGTAATCCTCTTCCATAGGCGATTCCTGGGCCACGGCGGAGGCACTGAAACCCGTTACGGAGGCCGCTGTCAGCAGGAAGCTGAGCGCGGCATGGCGGTATGATTTTCTATGCGTATATTTCATATTAAGATTCGTCTGTTGTTAGAAAATGATAGAGTAGCTCAGCTTGCCGCTCACCGGCACGATCAGCTCTTTCCGGCCGTTGGCATCGCGCACCACAGGCTTGGCGCCTCCGGCATCATCCAATCTGATGTAGTATGACTTCCCGTCTATCAGGTACAGGTTCCTGGACACCTCCTCGATGGTGCTGCCTCCTGCCAGGCGGGCGTACAGGTTAGCCACCGGGTTTTGCACCGTCAGTTCGCGGCGCAGCCCCTTGCCGCCTTCCATCACACGGATGGCGTCCTTCACGTTGGCGCCGTACAGCTGGTAGTTGAATGTGGGCTGGTCATTTTTGTCTGTGTCATATCCTCCTGGTCTGTAACCGGTGCCTGCCGAGTCGGCTACCCAGGCGGCTTGCGGCGAGGCGAGTTTTGCCAGTGTAAAAGACGGCTGCCCGAAGTACTGCACAGACCCCACCGGGCGGGATGAGCCGTCGCCCCGGCTGTACCACATGGGCGTGGCATCCAGAAACTCTCCGCGCCACATCTGCACCATGTTGCCTCTGTCCATGTCGTAGGTATAATGCACCTTCTCCGGGCTTCCCACGTTCACGGCATGCACTACCCTCACACCAGACCTGCCCTTTTCATTTTCAACAGGCAAGTCCATAAAGCTGCGCAGGATGGTGTTCACGGGCGCATGCACCAGGATAGGCCCTGGTCGTTGTTACCGCCCTGGGCTTTGTCGCCGATCACGTACTCCCGGATTCCGGGGCCTACCACGGCCAGTCCTAAAGAAGGCCTGCCCCACTCCACCAGTTTGGAGTAGATCAGCTCGAAGGGCATGTCGCCGGCAGGCAGCGTCACGGTGCCTCGCTGGTTCCGTCCCCCATTCGGGATAACCGTTTTGTTATTGATCTTCATGAGCCCACGGCCGCCGCCTGTGCTCAGGTTAAAGGTATATTCCCCCGGCTCTTTTACACGGAGCGTGCCGGTGTAGCGCACCAGGAAATCGTTCGGGAAGGGGCTTATTTCCGAGGTCAGCGCCACGGATGTTCCCTCGGCCTCCGGCGGGATGCTGTCGTACTTCGGCTCAGCCTCAAACCTGCCTTTGTACACCTTGTACTCCAGGTTCACCAGCTCAGGACGGGGCTTGCCGTATTCTGTTATCTTGATGTTGCGGAAGGCCACGGCGCCATGGTCGCCCTGCAGGCGCAGCGGTCCGGCGGCCACTTCATTATTCCCCATCGCGCCGCGCGTAGGGCCGAAAAGCTCCACGTTCTCGTGGATGACCACCCCGTTCAGCGTGGCGCGCAGGATTTTGGCGTTCTCGATTTTCTTGCCGCTGGCGTCGAAGCGGGGCGCCTGGAAAGATATCTTCAGGTTTTGCCACAGGCCGGGCGCCCGGCTCACGTTCTGGCGCGGCGCATAGCCTTGGTAACCTTTCTGTCCGTTAGGCTTGCTCTCATCCCAGCGCTCATATATGGCCCCGTTATTGGCGGAGGTCGGCGTTTTCACGCCCCAACTGTCCTCCAGCTGCACCTCGTAGCGGCCCTGCAGGTACACCCCCGAGTTGGATCCCTTGGCCATCATGTAGTCAAGCTCCAGGTCCATGTCGCCATACTCCGCGTTGGTCACCAGGTCCTTCCCTTTATTCCTCCTGCTCGGCTCGTTCACCAGCACGCCTTTGCCCTCTACTGTCTCCAGTTCGTTCTCGTCGTCAAGCTCTGCGGTAACGCCGCCGGCAATCTGCCAGCTCTTGCCCGGATTCTGGAAAGCGGATAAATCATCGAGGGGGATGGCAGTCGCCTGGGGTTCTGCAGACTGCGCCAGCGAGATGCCCGTGCTGCACATCAGCATCACGCCCGCCAGCAGTACGCCCCGCATGGATGTGGATTTGTGTTTAATCATATACCGGTTTTTAGTTGGGATTTCCCAAGTTGTACAAAATATAAGGTCCTTTTATTTCTCGGTTGACAGCGAATAGGGGAAAGCGGCTGCCTTCGTTCCACGCTCCTTGTTGGGGCTGTCGGTCATTTCAAAGTCTATCCTGGCCCCTTTCATCAGCTCGCTGTGGCTCAGCCAGTTCTTATCGTAGGTTTTGCCGTTCAGGCGCGCGCTGTTTATATATAAGTTCTCGGCGCTGTTCTCCGGCGCGTTTATCACCAGTTGCTTCCCGTTTTCCAGTTGCAGCGTGGCCTTTTTGAACAGTGGTGCCCCTATCACATACTGGTCGGTGGCCGGTGTTACAGGGTAGAAGCCCAGGGCCGAGAACACGTACCAGGCGGAGGTCTGGCCGTTGTCTTCGTCGCCGCAGTAGCCGTCCGGGGCCGGTGTGTACATGCGGTCCATGGTCTCGCGCACCCAGTGCTGCGTCTTCCAGGGTTCCCCGGCGTAGTTGTAGAGGTAAATCATGTGCTGGATGGGCTGGTTGCCGTGCGCGTACTGCCCCATATTGGCAATCTGCATCTCGCGTATCTCGTGGATCACGCTGCCGTAGTAGCTCTCGTCATATATGGGCGGCAGCATGAAAACAGAGTCGAGTTTGGCCGTGAAGTTGGCTTTGCCGCCCATCAGGTCAATCAGCCCCTGCACATCATGGAACACCGACCAACTATAGTGCCAGCTGTTGCCCTCCGTAAAGGCATCCCCCCACTTAAAAGGATTGAACGGTGCCTGGAACTTGCCGTCCTGGTTTTTTCCTCGCATCAGGCCAGTGGAGGAGTCGTAGAGGTGGCGGTAGTTGAGCGCCCGGTTGGCATATAGCTTGATTTCCTTCTTCGGCCGTTTCAGTGCCTTCGCCAACTGGTATATGGCAAAGTCGTCGTAGGCATACTCCAGCGTGCGGGCCGCATTTTCGTTTATTTTTACATCGTAGGGCACGTAGCCCAGCTTGTTGTAATAATCGGCTCCGGCGCGGCCCACCGCCGTCAGCGGCCCTTCGTTGTTGGCCCCTTTCAGCACCGCCTCATACAGGGTGTTGATGTCATATCCCTTTCCGCCTTTCAGGTAAGCATCGGCCACCACGGAGGCCGAGTTGTTGCCCACCATCACGTTGCGGTAACCGGGGCTGGCCCACTCCGGCAGCCACCCGCCCTCTTTGTAAGCGTTCACCAGGCCCTCCTGCATCTGCGCGTTCACCGTGGGGTACATCAGGTTCAGGAAAGGAAACAGCGCCCGGAACGTGTCCCAGAAACCGGTGTCGGTGTACATATAGCCGGGAAGCACTTTGCCGTTGTAGGGGCTGTAGTGCATCACCTTTCCGGCGGCATCTATTTCATAGAATTTGCGCGGGAAGAGCAGGGTGCGGTACAGGCAGGAGTAAAAAGTTTTCATCTGGTCGGGTGTGCCGCCCTCCACGGCCACGCGGGCCAGTTCCTTGTTCCAGGCCTGCTTTCCCTTCGCTTTCACCGCCTCAAAGTCATCGCGGCCGATTTCGTTCAGGTTCAGTTCGGCCTGCTCCGGGCTGATGAAGGAAGAGGCCACGCGGGCATTCACCTGCTCCCCCTTTTTCGTCTTGAAGCCCACCACGGCACCGACATGGTTATCCTGCAGTTGCTGCTTGTTCGCAGCCAGTTTATCGCCGCTCCAGGTGGCGGTGCTGCTGAAAGGCTTGTCGAACTGGATGACGAAGTAGTTTTTGAAGTTCTCGGGCACGCCGCCGCTGTTCTTGGTGGTGTAGCCCACAATTTTATTCTCACTTGGGATTACCTTCACATAAGAGCCTTTGTCGAAAGCGTCGATGACGATATAGGCGCTGTCTGTCTGGGGGAAGGTGAAACGGAAGCGGGCGGCGCGCTCGGTGGGCGTAATCTCGGTGGTGACGTCGTGGTCGGCGAGGTAGACGCTGTAGTAGTAAGGCTTTACGGTCTCGGACTTGTGGGAGAACCAGCTGGCGCGGGCATCCTCGTTAAACCGCAGCTTTCCGGTAACCGGCATGATGGCAAACTGGCCGTAGTCGTTCATCCACGGGGAGGGCTGGTGCGTCTGCTTGAAGCCCCTGATTTTGTCGGCGCTGTACATATAGCCCCAGCCGTCGCCCATCTTGCCGGTCTGCGGCATCCAGAAGTTCATGCCCCAGGGCAGCGCGATGGCCGGGTAGGTGTTGCCGTTCGAGAGGCTGTGCTTCGAGTCGGTGCCCATCAGCGGGTTTACCCACTCCACGGGGTCTGTCACTTTATCCACAAGCACCGTCTGGGCAAGGGCGGTGGTATATATAAAACTCCCCAGCAGGGCAATGGCAATCTGTCTTATTTTCATTCCTGGATTTTGTGAAGGCAAATGCTCTGGCAATTTACGGCTTACTTCCTGTTATACTGCTTGTATGGTGTCTATAATTTCATTCTGCATCAGGCAGGAGCACCGGCGGAGTCTCGAGCCAATAACTGGCGGCCCCTAACAAGGCGGCCTCCTCGGCCAGGGCCGCTTTTTTCAGCGGCACGCAAAAGCCCATGGAAGCCAGGCTACTGACTGTCGCCGGCACAAACAGGTCCCAGGCGTTGGCGATGTTTCCGCCTATCACCACCACCTCCGGCGTCAGTTCGCGGAGGTAAGGGACCAGAAACCGGGCCAGGTTCTCTGCAAACTCTCCAAAGGCCGCCCGTGCGTCGGCATCGTGGGGGTACAGCGCGGCAAGTTCTTTCACGCCTGTCACTTTTTTGCCCGAGAGCCGCTTGTAGGTTTGCACGACAGCGCGGGTGGAGAGGTAATCCTCCGCAATGCCGTCCCGGAAAGGCGCGCGCCATAAGTCCGCGTCCCCGGCAATCCCGTTATGGAGCATGGCCGAGCCCAGGCCGGTGCCAAGGGTCAGGCCGATGGCAGAGGCGGCGCCTTTCGCAGCGCCTCCGAACACCTCGCCGCGGAGAAAGCAACCGGCATCGTTCACAAGTTTTATGTCGGCGGCAGCGCACCCCAGCCTGGAGGCCAGCAGCTCTTTTACATTCAGGCCATACAGGCAGTCGTACTTGTTCTGGTTCTGAAACAGGCAGATGCCCTGCTCATAATCAAAGGGACCCGGCATGGATATGGCCAGCTTTGTTTCGGCGGCAGAGCGACGGCCCATTGCCTGCTCTATTACGGCCGCCCATATGTCCAGCACCTCCTGCACCGTCCCCTGTGCGTTCACGTGTGCCCTTACCTGCGTTTCCGGAAGCACCGTCTTCGTTTCCAGGTCCACCAGGGCAGCTGTAATGTGCGAGCCGCCGATGTCTGCCCCCAGTACCGTTAGATGAGACATATTTAGCTTGTATAGCTTAGTAATTTTCAGATGATCCCCTCTGCGCTGTTCCTGGCCGGACCAAACGGGGCCCACAAATTTGCTAAAAGGATTTAGCTTTTCAAAACCATTCCTGCCTGCGCACTCACTTTTTCAACCGTCTGTTGTTGGTGTGCCGCCGGTTTCAGAGATGTGTTTACCCTAGACGCGAACCGCCGCCACACACGTAAGAGGCAAAGGAACGGACACAGTCGCACCTCTACCTATATAGTTCCAACTTTTATATATTCAAATTTAACAGTTTCATCCGGAAACAAAAGCCTTGGAATCAAATAATTCATATAGCACTTGCACAAAGCCGTCCCTGGGCTGTCTGTCGTCAAACGCTCTCCAAGTCCGGCGCTGTGGTTTTCTGTTGCCTGCGAGGTGTGGAGTTCCTGACGAGGAGGCTGGTTGGGAGGGTGCAGGTTTCTGCCTGCATGGTTTTGCTGTTATCGTTCAGCAGGCGCAGCATCACGCTGATGACCTGGTTGGCGATCGCCTCGGTGGGCTGCGCCACGGCCGTAATGGATGGTTTGTAGAACCTGAACACGTCGTGGTCGTCATAGGCCACGACCCCAATGTCGGAAGGCACTGCCAGATCCAGCCGGCTGATTGCCTCCAGCCCCCTGACAGCCATATAGTTTGTGGCAAACAGCACCGCATCCACCTGCTTCTGCTCGCTCAGGAAAGCCGCAATCTGCCGGATCATCTGCTCGGCGCTCTCGCGGTACGGGATAGCCAGCACAGTGGGCTCCAGGTGCCGGTTCTCAAGCGCTCTCCGGTAACCCTCCTGGCGCTGCAGCATCTGGTTCTGCTCGGAGTCAGTCGTGACCAGGGCTATTCTTCTGTACCCCTGCTCTATCAGGTGGTCCGTGGCGTTATAGGCCCCCGTCATGTTGTCGACCACCACAAAGTTGGTGTGCAGCCCCGTGATGTAGCGGTCTACCAGCACCACCGGGAAGCCATCGTTGATAAGCTCCTGGATGGCGGCTTTCACCCCCTTGGGCGGTGTGATGATATACCCGTCCACGTGCTTGTCTCTGAACATGTTAATCAGGTCAAGGGTCTTTTCGGGGTCATCCTCGGTGCTGCAGTAGATGATCTTGTAGCCCTCCCTATATGCCTTCTCCTCTATCAGGCGGGCGATGTTCGCGAAAAAAGGGTTAGAGATGTCCTCCACCATCAGGCCGATGGTCTTGGTTTTCCCGGTGCGAAGGCTGCGGGCCAGCTGGTTGGGCTTATAGTCCAGATCCTCCACCAGTTTCAGCACTTTCTCCGCCAGGCTGTCGCTGATCCGCTTTTCCTTCGCCTTTCCGTTGAGGATGAACGACACGGTGGTGATGGAGACGTTCAACTGCCTGGCGATGTCGCTGATGAGAAGCTTCTTTTTCATGGTTGCAAAAGAGACGCGCAAAATTTTAAGCAAACGGACAAGTGTACAAGCAGTTTCTGCCGGGGCAGTGGGCAGCGGCTGGGTGATCTGCTGCGGCTCAACCTTATATAAATATATGGGCGCCCCAACATATAAGTTTATATATAGCCTCCGCACCAGGGCCGGGTTTTGGCGCAAACCCTGCCCTGCCGCCCGAAGATCAGATGTCCTGTTTATTTACCCTTAGCATATGCCTCTCTGAGCTGCTTTTTCAGGTACCCGGCGGCAAACGGAATCTCCGTCTCAGGGTTGTTGACTCTCCCCTCAATAAACAGGGGGCCTTTGTAGCCGATTTCCTTCAGCGCCCTGAAATACGGCCTGAAGTCGTCGCCCACGACGCCGGGCAGCGTGCGCTCCGCCTTCTCGGCCACCTCCACATATACGATAATATCTCCCGCGTCGCGTATATGCTGCGGCGGCTCGTTCTCTTTCAGCATGTGGTAGATGTCGGCGTTCAGCCTGAAGTTGGGGTGATCGACGCTTCTCACCACTTCTGCCGCATCCTGCAGCGTGTTCAGGAAGTTGGTCTCGGTGCTGTTGAGGTTCTCTATGGCAATGGTGATGCCGTGCTTCCGGGCTACGCCAGCCATCCTGCGCGCCAAAGCGGCAAAGTCTTTCTTGGCCAGCGCCGTGTCGTAGTTGTCCGGCAGCCTTCTGGAGCCGCCGCTGCCCAGCACAATCACGGGGATGTCTGCCTGGCTGGCCCGTCTGAAAACCGTGTCGAGGTAGCCCAGCACCCTTTCCTCATCCACTTCCGGCCCGGCTATTTTTATGCTGCCCGGGAAGAGGACATTGCACACATACACCTTGGTTTTCGTGGCTTTTATCTTCTCCAGGTTAGACCGGAACTCCGCCTCCGTCAGGGAGGGCGACAGCATCCTGCCCACAGACTCCCCGAGGAAGCTGAAGCCGGAGGCGTGCAGCAGGCTGTCCCGGTCGATAGGGGCTATCATGCCCAGTTTTGGCAGCTTCTGTGAGCTGGCTTCATACACGGGCAGCAGGTTCAGTAACAGCAGTAAGGTTAGGATCGAGACTCTCATAAAGGATTTTTTTGTGAGGCGGCCATTGTTCCGAAGAACTGCCGTGGCCGGTAATATAGTAAAATCTGCGGTTTTACCCATCCTTTACAGATCTATCGTTGCCAGCACTGCCCAGGCGCGGGTGTTTTTGTCTCTGCTTTGATGCGTGTAGCTACAGGGCTGTGCGGCAGTTTACAATATAGCTTACTGTTTGCTGACAGGCAGGCACGCCGCCCGTTATTATTATATGCGATTAACCACCAGTGTACAAACACCTTAAACAAAGATAAGTAGTAATACAGGGGGGTATTGTGCAATCTACTGAAATTCTATGTCACGGAAAAATGTTATTTTGCCAAAGTCAGGAATAACGCTAACTTGGTACCCGATATGGTTTCTGAGAGGGTGAAGCAGTATGACAAATAAAATAAGAGCAGCGCTTCGGCATTACGAAAAACTGGCAGAGGAAGGCAACATAACGACCTTTGCTGTATACATACAGGGAGACGGAATCCTGATAAAGCCGCCGGGCGCGGAAACGGGGCAGCAGGTGCCGCTGATAGAGGAGATGCTGACCCTGCTGCACGCCTACTTTTACGATCTGGAGTGCATCGAATACGGCTCCTTCGATTACGCCTCTCTGAAGAGCTTCCTCAACGCCAGCCCGGAAGAAGGAAAAATAAAAGAATAAGGGCTGCGAGGGGGCTTTGAATCCTCCCGGCGCAACTGCTTTCGGCGGCTTGCCTTTTATATATAACCCACCCCTCCCCACCGTTACGGGCATATATCCCCCGGCAAGGCATCCGTTCCGGAGGCCTTGCCTATCATTTACAGGAGTATTACTCACTGGCCGTGTCGAGCCCTTCGTCTATCCTGAGCAGTTTGTGCTGGATGGCGTACTTGATAAGGTTGGCGGTGTTTTTAGTCTGGGTCTTCTCAATAATGTTTTGCCGGTGTGTCTCCACAGTGCGCTTGCTGGTAAAGAGCTTGTAGGCTATGTCGGCGTTGGTGAAGCCCTCCGCAATAAGGGCCAGTATCTGAATCTCCCGCTTCGACAGAGGCTTGCCTGTCATGGACTCCGCCTTCTGAGGCTCTACGGGCTCCATCACCTTGTTCAGCATTTTGAGGGAGAGGTCGCTGCAGATATAGGTGGTGCCGCTTGCCACCAGTTTGATGGCGGAGTGGAGTTCCTCCCTCCCGGCGGTTTTGAGTATATAGCCGGAGGCGCCGCTGTCCATCATCTTCTGCACGAAGGGCTCGTTGTTGAGCATTGAGAGGGCGATGACACGGGTGTCCGGGTATTGGTCCCGCACGCGCCGGGTCGCCTCAAAGCCGTCCATCTCGGGCATGTTTATATCCATCAGCACCACATTGGCAGGGGTACTTTCCAGCAATTCGAGCAGCTCGCGGCCGTTCGCCGCCTCCCCCACCACCGTCAGGGCGGGGTCCCGCTCCAGCAGCGACTTCAACCCTTCCCTGATTATTTTGTGGTCATCTGTGATGATTACCCTGATTAATTTTCCCTCAGACATAGCTCCCTACCTGTGACACTTCCGTTACCGGCTGCTGATGTGCTGTATCGCACCCAGACACCTTCATGCCGTATATATGGTGTACGGCACTTGCAGTTGCATAGGGCATTTTCGCCGCAATATTTTGTATTTTCAAGCATTTGGTACATCCTAAAAGCGTTTTGCACATTTCAGCAGTTCCTGTACAGGTTATTGACCGCACAGAATTAATAGGCAGCATCCATTCAAGCATTATACGACTCAGGGTATTGATAACGAGAAAGATATACCACAAAATTCTTGTATCTTGATACTTATGTTTCTTATTACTCCTCCCGCAGCAGCTACAAATACAGATGCCGCAGCCATCGGATTCTGCCAGCGCACGGGGAGTTTTGCTGTGAGTGCGCCCAAGGGTTCACCGGGGCAGCAGCGGACGAAGCGAGCTGAAAACGGCTGCGCTGCACATGCTTCAATTTAAAATGCTTTCCTTTAACTTTATGCAGTGTTCCTGCGGAGCACTGATTCTAACCCAGACACAGGAGCATGACCCAGCACATCACTTACCAGGCAGCGCGCACAGTTGCCGCAGCCGTTGAAGACCATTTTGCGCGCCATCAGGAGGCTGCGCGGGGGCAGAGCGAGCAGGGGCTGGCCCCTGCCCCCGGGTGAAGGAGATTGAGGCCATCATTGATGTCGCTTTCTGGGCGAGCCTGTTGCGCGAAGAAGGGCGGTCCCCTAAAATATCGCTGGCCTACCTCCCGCCGGCGCAGGCGGAACAACCCATGCAGTTCGAGCGCTGGCTTCCGCTCACGCCCGCCATCCTCACCAAGCTGGCGCCCGCCGTGGAGCGCCCCGGCATTCACCTCGGCGTCTGGTGCGAAGACGACACACTGTATGTCTGGGGGGCCACGCGCACCATTCCGGGGCTCTGCTTTGTGCTGGAGGTGGTGGAACCCGGCCTGCTGGTAGTCAAGCACCGGCGCACAGCCGGATATGGCAAGTTTGCGAATGTGGCGGTGCTGAGGGGCGAGCAGGTGAAAATGGTGGACGGCAACGGCGCGACCCTGTCCGACAGTTCGGACTTGCTGGCGGCGATGCTCGGTTTCACCAGCGCCTCCGCCGCCTCACGCGACCAAAGTGCCGACGTGCTCATCCAACTGGCCGTGTCGATGCGCGACCACGGGCGCGGCGGCTCCCTCTTGGTTGTGCCGGCCGGCACACAGACCTGGCAGCAGTCCATCATCTATCCCATTCCGTATGCGGTGGAGCCGGCATTCAATGGTTTGGCGGAACTGGTGCAGCAAAGCAGTGAGAAAAGAAGCACAAACCAGTGGCAGGGCGACCTGCACCGGGCCATATATGGCATAGCCGGCCTCACGGCGGTAGACGGGGCCACCATCATCAGCGACCGGTATGAGGTACTCGCCTTTGGGGCGAAGATTGGCCGGCCCGAAGGAAGCAGCCCGGTGATGCAGATGGTCACCACCGAGCCAGTTGCGGGCGGGCGCGCAGTTGTTATTCACCCGGCACAGTCGGGGGGCACTCGGCACCTGTCGGCGGCGCAGTTTGTACACGACCAGCATGATGCCCTGGCACTGGTTGCCTCGCAGGACGGCCGCTTCACTGTCTTTGCCTGGTCCCCGACGCAGCAGATGGTACACGCCCACCGCATCGACTCACTGCTGCTGTAGCCCTATATAAATTCTGGGCGCCACAGGCATCAGCACCCAATGGTAAAACAACCATATGTATATATTTGCGCCTGCACCGAACATCTCATGTACATGCAGGTGGTATTCCTTCAGGCGTGCTGCTTTGTAATTTCTATAAGCTTTGATTCGAACTAACCGGGCCACCGCCCATCTTAAACGGCTGCTTTCCGGCAAAAAACCCACATGAACACACAAACCTGGACGGCGAAGCGCTTCTTTACGAGCGAGTATTTTGCAGAGGGGCTGCGCTCCACGCTGGCTGTCCTGCTTCCTGTGCTGGCGTTCGCCCAGTTGGGCCAGCTCGCTGTGGGAATCCCCGTGTCAATCGGGGCTTTGGCCGCCAGCCTGGCAGATGTGCCGGGGCCTGTGGTACACAAGCGTAATGGCCTGCTCATATGCACCGTGGTGGTTTTTTTCGTGTCCCTGCTCACCGGATTCGCCCTCTCACACGTTTTCCTGATGGGCACCATGATTCTTGCCGGTTGCTTCTTTCTGTCCATGCTCACCGTATATGGCAACCGTGCTGCCATGGTGGGCACCGCCGGGCTGCTGGTGCTGGTGCTGGTGCTGGGCATGGCCCCCAAAAATGTGTGGGCCTTCAGCGGCCTGCTGGCGGCGGGCGGCATCTGGTACCTGTTGCTGAGCATGGCTTTCTCACGCCTCCTGCCGTTCCGGCCCGCCCAGCACGCGCTAGGGGAGTGCATCCGCGAAACGGCGGCATTCCTGAAACTGAAGGCCGATTTCTACAGCCCCTCCACCAGCCTGGACGAGAACTACCGCAACGTGATTAAACAGCAGACGGTGGTGAGCGACAAGCAGGACGCGGTGCGGGAACTGCTGCTGCGCGGCAGGGCGCAAGACCGGGAGGCGGCAGACCGCACCAGCGTGCTGGTGCTGACGTTTGTGGATGTGGTGGACCTGTATGAGCAGATGGCCGCCATCCAGTACGACTACGCCACCATGCGCCGGGCATTCGGGCAGTCGGGCATACTGGAGCACATTGGCAACGTCGTCAGGCTTGTGGCCGAGGAATTGAATGAAATCGGGTGGGCCATCCAGTCGGGCAGCCGGTTCCGCCGCAGGCAGTCGCTGCCTGCAGAGCTGGCACAGCTGGAACGCCGGATGAAGGAAGTGGCGGCGGGCGGCGACCAGAACAGCGGCGCCGTGCTGGAGAAGATATACGCCAACCTGCAACAGATGCTGCAGCGGATTGAGGCCATCCAGCGCTACTTCACCTCCGGGACCCCGGTTGCCACAGCCAAAAACGACGAACTGGAATATGCCCGCTTTGTCACCAGGCAGGGATATGACCTGAAGCTGTTCCGGGAAAACCTCACCCCCACCTCCACCACCTTCCGGCACGCGCTGCGCGTGGCGCTGGCCTGCCTTTTCGGCTATATACTCACGAAATCCATACCACTGGGGCTCCACAGCTATTGGGTGCTGCTCACTATCATCGTTATCCTGAAGCCCGCTTTCAGTTTCACCAAGCAGCGCAATTACCAGCGCCTTGTGGGCACCCTGATTGGAGGCGTGCTGGGCGTGGTGGTGCTGGCCGTGGTGCAGGACAAGGGCGCGCAGCTCGTGCTGCTGAGCCTTTTCATGCTGGGCACGTTTAGCACACAGCGCATCAGTTACGTGGTGAGCGTTGTCCTGATGACACCTTTTATCCTGATTGGCTTCGACTTTCTGGGGGGTGAGGGCCTGCTGATTGCCCAGGAGCGCATCGTGGACACCCTGCTGGGCTCGGCCATTGCGTTCGCGGCGAGCTACCTGCTGTTCCCAAACTGGGAGTCGGAGAAACTGAGCGACCTCATGCAGCGGATGCTGCGGGCAAACAGCAGCTATCTGCAGAAACTGGCGGCAAGTGTGGCAGGCGCGGAGGTGGGCACGATCGAATACAAACTTGCCCGGAAGGAGGTATATGTCAGTTCGGCCAACCTCTCGGCCGCCTTCCGGCGGATGGTCTCTGAGCCGAAGCGGAAACAGCACGACGTCGAGGGCCTGCACTCCTTTCTGGTGCTGAACCATATCCTGTCTTCCACCATCGCCGCGGCTTCCTCCGCTTTGCTGGCAAGGCCCCACCTGGCGTATCCTGAAGCCTATAGGCAGCCCGTCAGGCAGGCGGAGGCCGTTCTTCAAGAGAGTTTGCTGCTACTCCGGAAAGAGAAAGCTGCGCCCGCGCCGGAAATACTACGTCCGGCCAACCACTCTGCAGCGGATATGAAAGAGGAAGAGGATGTGCTGCTGCTGGAGCAGTTGGAGTTTATATGGAAGATAAGCCAGGACATCTGCAAAACCACGAAGGCTATATATGCCTGATCAGAAAAGTGGTCAGTCAGGGAATATGGAGGGAGGTACACCCGGTTGCGGCAGGATAAGCTGCATCCGGAGCCAAGACAGGGCTTCTTCCTGAGTCAGGAAATTCTTCACCATAAAGGAAGTCATGCCCAGTGCCTCTGCCCTTGTCAAGACAGACTCCAGGGCGATGCGGTGAAACAGAGTGTCGGGGAGTACCCGGGCCAATTTTTTGAGGCGCGTCCGGGAGAGCAGCTCGAAGAACACGGTGGACATCCACTCCTTTGAGGCAGCGTTGAGGGCACCCAAGCGTTCCGCGTTGGATACTGCCCGCTCTATGCCCGTGTCACACAGCGCCTCGTACAGTTTTGTTCCGCCCGCCTTTATCTCCGCCTCGTCCGCTGGCCTCAGCCACATCGACCTGAGCATGTTGGCCTCCACGTCTACCTCAATCCTGTAGAACGCTGAATCGTACACTGTTTTGAATGCCATGGCTCTTGACGTTAAAAGAAAGATGGGAAACCAGCCTGGGCGGAGAGGCGGCTTTCTGCGTGGAAACGGCCGGAAAGAGCAGAACCGGGGTGTCGGACGCTGGGTATGGAAACCAAGTATGCCAAAACAAAAAACCCCCGCAAAACGGAGGCTTTTGCTTTGGCTAAAAAGTGGTGTTTTACTCTTTCGGCGCTGCAGACGCGTCACCGCCCTCCTCATCCATCCGCACAACGCCAGTCTGGCCCTGTGCATTGGTCATGGCCACTTCAAATACGGCCTTTTCTCCCTCGGCAGGAACAACTTTATATATGTCTCCTACCGTCCAGTCCTTGTAAGTGTCGCTTTTAAGGGCAGCCTGCACCGCTGGCGGAAGCTGGTCCTGCGTCACGAGCTCTTTCTTTCCCTCCTGGGCCTTCTGCTCAGCCTGTGCCGGTACCTGCTGGGTTGTAGACTGCGCACTGGCGTCCACTGAAGTTAAACCCATTACCGCGATTGCTGCTGTTAAAAATGTTACTCTTTTCATAGGTAAAAAATTGGTACAACCTCCCTTCCTTCAGAACCGTGCCAAAATACGAATGCCTTAATTAAGTATTTGATCCACAATAGACTATATAATTAAAAGAAATTATATAGCCGGGTAAAGGACAGGCTTTTGATGTGTAAGAGCGCTACAGAACGCAGAATATTTCCACAGTATGGGGAGCGCCGTCCGCTGCGTATATAGATTGGGCCTGCGCCTGCCAGCCTTCTATTGTTTCATATCTGTTCAGGAACGACTGGGGCATACTCTCCGCCAGGGACAGGGCACTCACCTGTCTGTGCGAAACATTAAAGTACAAAAGCACAGCTGTTACCGGAATAGATATGGGGCGGGCGGCATCCGTTATCAGCTCAAATGACAGGGGCGCGTCTATGGTCGACTGCTGGCCCGTCTCCAAATCAGCGAACCGGTCCACATTGTTGTCAAACCGCGCCCTTGTCTCGTCAAGCGTCGATTTGTTTTTGAAATCCGAAAACATCGGGTTCCGATATATAGCACAGCATGGTTGCCTTGGCCTGCCGGGGCAACCATGCTGTGCTCTCCTTTATGCGCCGGCTCCGGCGACAATGTCGCGCTGAAGCAGCAGGGCCTCCTTTGTCTGGTGCTCCATCACATCAATGCAACAAATCACATCCCCTCCCTCATTCACGGGAGCATACCTGATCTTAAAGAGCTGCTGGTTCTCATTAATATAGTAGTGGACCTTCTTGGCCCCTTTGTCTCTTGCCACCCGCTCAATCCGCAGGCACTTCACTTCCTGCCGGGGGGTATGGTGGCCGCCGGTTATGACAGTCGCATTCTCAAAGATAGATTGCATGTCTTCTATTTTCGTGTCCACCTGGATCAAAACTCCAGCTTCAGTCGCGTTGCCCATTTTTTAGTTATTTATATATAGTGGAAAGATAATTATCTATACTGGGAATAATACGGATATAAACCGCTATTGTAAGTATAAATACACAGCATTACTATAAGTATGCCAAATATTTTCCGGTGTCGGCTTCTTCGTTTTCTTATAATTAGGCTATAGCAGGAAAATAATTGACGAAAGGAAGCTGCGCCTACATTTCTTCCTGCGCAGAGAGGGGCAGCCCATACAGCAGGCAGCGGCTCGCCAGGGTTTTGGAAGGAAAGGGAGGTTTGGTTATCAATATCCTGCTCTCCGCGCCGGTGTGGCAGCGGCGGGCTCTGCCCTTGTCAGTCGGTAAGTGAAAGGACAAAAGTATCAAGTCATAAGACTTTTGATGCTATGTATTGTTGATTTTCAGTCGACTGCTATATGGGGTGATTTTATGGATGGTGCAAGTTGATTTTGTACCCGTACTTATTTGGAAATAGCCTGGCACCACTTCCGCAGTATAGCTGGCCCTTGGTTAAGTGCATTCAAAAAGTCTTGTTTCTGATACCTGGTACTTGTATCCTGTTACATAGGGCATTCCTACGTAAAGCTGCTGTAAAGAAGCTGCCAGCGCGGCCGTATGCCGTTTTATTTAAGCGCATCCAGCACCTTATACATTTTTTTCACCAGGGAGGGCGCCGGGCCGTTGTAGTTGTTGACAACGAACGAGAAGATATATTCCTTTCCGTCTTTGGCCCGATGATAGCCGGAATAGCCTTTTACCCCGTGCATGGTGCCACTCTTCATTTTCATGCCGTTCAGCACGGGCAGCGAGGCATAGAACCCGCCGAACCAGGGCTGCTTCCTGGCGTGTTGCAGCACACTGACCTGTGCCTGCGCCGTGACCCGGTTCAGCGGCGAGAGCCCCGACCCATCCACGATGTTCAGCTCCGTTTCAGGGATGCCCTGCTGTTTCCAGTACAATTTGATTAGCTCCACGCCTGCCTCCGTTGCGCCTGTTCGCTCGCCTTTATAAGCGATGGTCTTCAGCAGCGCCTCGCCATACAGGTTGATGCTCTTCCGGTTGAACCAGTAGATGATGCTGTCCAGCGGGGGCGAGGTGACGGTATGGAAAGTGGTATAGCTGCTAAGCGGGATGCGCGGTGCGGCGGTTGCCGTGGCCGGGCTCTTTATGCCAGCCTTTGCCAGGGCATCCTGCAGCGTGCTCACAAACTGGCCAGGGGCGTCGGGCATGGCGCCTGAGATGGAAAACCTGCTCTGGTTGACGGGAATGGTGCCCCTGATGGTGCCGGTAGCGCCATTCAGCGGAAAGTATATATAGGCTTGGTCGCCGGTGCCGGCTGCCGCCGAGGCAAGTTCCGAGCGCAGCGTGTAGCCGCTCACTGCGGGTTGCGTGTCCACAATCGTCACCGGGTCGCCTATCCTTTTGCCGGATTTCAGGATAACGTCGAACTGGTTTTCCCGCCAGTTCAGTTTGGCAGGCCCGGCCCCGTAATAATTCCCGATGTCCTGCCACAGCCAGCCGTCCGGAATGGTCCCCGCCTCCCAGCAGCTGCCATCCACCACCACCGTGTCAAAGGATTTGATGCCTGTGTTTTTAACTGCCTGCGTTATCCGGGCTAATACCGCGTCTTCTTTGGTGTCGCTCCAGCGCCAGCTGCCGAGGGTGGGGTCGCCGCCTGGCAGTATCAGCAGCGAGGCTCCGGTTGCACTTTTGTGGTAGGCGAAACCTGTTTTATACCGGAAATCCTTTCCCAGCAGCTCGTAGGCGCTGGCGCTGGTGATGACTTTCAGGGTGGAGGCTGGCGCAAGGCCCGTTGTCTCGTTCTCGCCGAACACCACCTCGCCCGATCTGGCATCCACCACATACAAGGCCGCCATGCCGTTGCGCAGCTGCGGATCTGCCCGGAAGGTTTTGAAGGCTGCGGCCAGCTTCCCCGAAACACTTTGCGCGTAAACCGGGGAGAGCCCGGGCACGCAGCAGAAGAACAGCCACAGCCTTAATGTTACTTGTCGCATTCTCTCATGTAAGTGTAATGCACCACAAAGAAAAAACCGGGCAGGCTGCTATATAGAGGCCTTGCAATCACAGGCGCTCGTGCATATCCCGGATAAGCCTGGCGACCGGCCCGGTAAAGCTGTCATCCTCCCAGTAATCCATGTGGCTCAGGGGCGTCCAGCCGGTGTTTATCTCCCTGTCTTCCGTCACCACCTCGTTGTAGGCATTGGCGAAGCCCAGGCTCAGCGGCTTCAGCGGCCAGCCCAGGATGTCGTCCAGGTCATAGAAATTGTACCACCTGAACTGCGCGTTCGGCCTGGTTATCGCCTCGATCCGCTGCAGCCCGGAGACAAAAAGCGGGATGTTGCAGCCGGAGGTGATCAGCAGCCGGGCCGTCCCGAGTTGCTGGAAAGGCGTGGGCTGCTGCCCCTGCCATATCCCCTTGCCCCGCTGGGAGTCCCATATATAGTTGGAGATGATCTGGCAGCCGAGCGAGTGGGCAATGATGACGACCGGCCTGTCCTGTCCGCCCATCTCCAGGCGCAGGGCTTCCAGCTGTTGCAGGATCACGCGCTGAATTCTCCTGTAGGAGCTCGCCTCTTCATCCGGCCTGAACTCCGAGGTGGCTGCATCGCTCAGGAAATTGAGGAAGAATTTTCGCAGCCGCTGCTGGTCCAGCGGGTTGCCGCTCCTGACCATGTTTTCCCACACCTCGTCCTGATACTCCTGGAAATCGCCGTGGTACCAGATAGACCGGAAGCGGAGGTCCGCAACCGTGTCCTGGCCAAGCTCCTGGTAAAGCCGCTGCTGCAGGGCATCAGCGTAATCCGCCTTCTGCCGCCCCATCCCATGAATCGTCAGTATTCCGAACTTCTTCGACATTGGGTTATATATAATCAGGCAATACCCGCTTCAGTATATAAAAGCCTGCGAGATCAGCTTTCAGAAGACAACCTTGCCCTATTTGCTCTCGGAGCTGAAGTCTTTGAAGGTTTTGGCCACGTTGTCGTCGGTGGGCTTGTGCTTGTTCTGCCAGCCGGCGTCCAGTTCCAGCACCACCAGGCCTTTCAGGCTCATCGCCGCCACAAAGTCATCGGCATCTTTGAGAAACTCCGGCTTGCGGCGGGCGGATTTTAGGGCATACTTGCGGGCGAAGATATCGCCTTTCGTCTGCAGCTCGTTCCGCTTCTCGATAATATAGTTGAGCCGGTCGATCAGGTCCTTGGTGGAGCGCCCGATCACTTCGGTGGCCTCCAGCGTGCCGATGGTCATCACCAGCGTGCCGCCGACGGTGGTGATCTTTTTGGAGGTGGCCGCCTCCTCCACCACCACCGGTGAGATGCCCGTTACGGCACCGAGGGAGGCGTTGGTGAGCGAGCGGCCCTTCTTGCCCCGGCTTGCCCGCCTGTACTTTTTCTTCAGGTCTTTCTCCACTTCCTTCAGCTGCTCTATCAGGTCCCAGGCCTTCACCAGCGGGGCGCGGTACTCCTGGTACAGTTTGCTGTCCAGCTCCGCCTCGTTCACGGCATCCCGTATCGAGAAAGCCACCGTCCGCTCCTCCTGCCTGTTCGATTTGTCCATCACCACAAAGGTCAGGTTAAAAGAGAGGGAGTCAAGCGGGTCCTTCACAAAGTCGTAGTCCGGCCGCCAGATAAACTCGTACTGCGACGGCGTGTTCTGCACCAGGGCGCTGGCAGGCACGTCGGGGTTGTCGGACAGGAAGCTGAAGGAGGTAATGTCGCCCTCGCCGTTGGGGTCGTACAGCTGGAACTTGATGTTGACGGTGGCCCCCTCCTCGTACTTGAACCGCTTCTGCGAAGGGATCATCTGGATGCTCGGCGGCAGGTCCTGCTGGGTGGGCTTGATGTGGAACGAGCCCTTGGTGCGGGCCTTGTGCGGCTGGTCCTCCACGTAAAACTCCAGCAGGATGGGCTTGTTCTGCAGTTTCCTGAACTGGGTGAGTGAGGGCCGCCAGGTAAACTCGCCCTGTGCCGACAGCTTTGCCCCCTCGGGCATCGCCTCCCCGATGGGCACAAACACCACCGGGTCGTTGTCCTCGTCCTTCACCACCGACGACTCGATGGTATAGGTGTTCTGGGTATTATACAGCACATACAGCGGCTTCAGCTCGCCGATAACAGGCGGTCGGTTCACATGCTCCACATCAAACTCCACCACCTCGCTTACAGCCTCTCCCTTGTCGTTCCGGACCTCGAACAGCAGCTGCACCGTGCGGTGGCCGCTCAGGCGGTCCACGAAGTCATAGCTGGGTGTCCAGGAGAAGTGGCCCAGGGAGTCAAACTCGATGCCCTCCACCCTGCCCTGGGTGATGCCGAAGGTGTACCGGCTGCCGGAGCCCCCGGTGGCGCTGGCCTCGAACGTCAGCTTCTGCCCTTCCTGCAGCACGTTCCAGCCCGGCCGGTCGGGGAAAACGAGTTTGATCGGAGGGGCTGCTACCGTGGGGACAGGTGCCTCGGCCACAGGCGTCGTTTCCTGGGCTATCGCACTGGCAGCGAGGAGGAAAAAGGAAGAAAAAAGGAAAGTGCTCTTTTTCATGATGAAGGCAAACGTAGCGTTCTGGCTCTGGCCGTTAATAAACGTTAAAGGTAATAAAGCAGAAGGTACTGAAAAAATGCAAAAGCTATTTATATATGAGATGAAATATAAATACCCTGAAGGGTACAATTTCTGGTTTCGCCTGCGGACTTAAACCGGCACCGGTTCAGGCATTTACCTGCCTGCCGCCACAGGGCACATGCCCACGCGGGCGCTGCGCTGTAGCGGCAGTGGCAAAATAAGCGGGGCTGCTGGTATATATAGCTGAACGCATTCGGGTACGGAAACTGTATTGCCGCCTCCTATATACTTTTTACTTAATTTATGTAAGCACCCGGACAAAATCTACTTGCACTCGGTGCTTCCGAAGCCGAAATATGCGCCGGCACCGATGGCCACGAAAAAGCGCGCCCCGCCCGAGGGGCAGGGCGCGCTGGAAACAAAGCAAACGCTGTTGCCTATAGCGCGGAGGGAAACCTCACGCCCAGTGTCAGCATGAACACCGAATGGCGCGCATTCGTCAGGTCGCCCTCGAAATTCACGTCCTCCTTCACAAAATCGGAAAAGGCCCCGTTGTAGCGCAGGCCCAGGCTGATGCCGTTTTGGGCGCTGAAGCCAACACCAGCCGCGTAGCCGATCTCGAACTCAGACAATCCTTCTTTGCTCTTCTCGTCGCGGCTGCTGGCAATCAGGTTCCCGTTGCCGTCATACACCTCTGTTTCGTTGTTCACACCGAGCAGGTAGCTCAGTTGCGGCCCCAGCTCAAAATATACAGGCCCGGCGTTGACGTTGGCCAAAACGGGCAGGTCGAGGTAATTGTAGTTCACGCTTCCCTCTCTCCTTCTTGTCTGCAGCAGCAGGTTGGTGTACTCATCCCCGCTGGTTTTGAAGCCCTTCCGCGAATAGAGCAGTTCCGGCTGGATGGAGACGAAATCCTCTACCACCGGGAAGTTCAGCGTCACGCCGGCATGGAAGGAGACTTTGTTCTCGAACAATTCCTCGTCCCGCAAATCCCCTGAAAGGTTCGACAAGTTGGCGCCTCCCCTGACACCGAAAGTAGCCTGAGCCTGGGCGGCGGTAAACGTACCGAGCACAAAGGCGCAGGCGATAAACAGTTTCTTCATAAAAATAAGTTAATATATGTATCGTGTTTTAAACGGCTACTATACGTGCGTTCTTGTGGTACTGGTTTCCGGTGCTTTTTCCGCCTCCGGCAGCCTGGGCTTCTTAAATTTATGACGCTCAACCCTATAAAACCGACTTACTGAAACGGGGCTGTTATCTATGACCGAAACTTCTTCAAAAGTCACAAGTTAATTCCTATATAGTGAAGTGCCATTTATATAGAACGAGCTGCCCAGCCACGACGGGCTTCTCAAAATAACTTGGGGCAGGCTGGACGTGAAGGCATCTCCGGCAGCGGACATGCATCCTATATAAACTTAATGATGATGCCCTTCCCCGGCATTGCGCATTTTGGCAAGCAGGGAATAAGCGCCTTTAGTCACAAAGTTGGCAGCGGCGGTGTCCAGCTCGGCGGGCAGCGCCACCTGCACGTAGCCACCGCCCTCCACGCCCCGCTCCACCGGCACCATCCGGAACTGCTTCATCACTGCTTCCCCCTCTTTCTCCTCCCCCATATATATAAATACGAAGTCGCTGCCGTTGTCCTGTACCACGGCGGCCTCGGGCAGGGCCAGCACCTGCTGCCCCTCCAGGGCCACCTGCGCCTGCACGTACATGCCGGGCACCAGGTCTTTGTCCTCTTCCTCCATATGGGCGTGTACCTGCACGGTGCGGTCTTCGCTTATCTCCTTGCCGATGAGGTAGACGGTGGCCCTGTGGTTTGCCACTGTTTCGTTTGGCAGCGAGTAACGCACCAACTGCCCCTTCTGCAAGGCCGCCACGTCTTTCTCAAACACCGTCAGCTCCACGTGCAGGTGCTCGGTGTCGGCTATCCGGAACAGCACATCCGTCGGGTTTACATACTGCCCGATGTTGGCGTTAATGTAGGTGACGTAGCCTTCAATCGGGGAATGGATGGGAAGAATGCGGCTGATCCCGCCCGCCTGCAAAGAGGCTGGGTTGACACCGATGAGGCGCAGCCTTTCCGCGAGGCCTTCTACCTGCGCTTTTGCCGCCCGGTACTCCGCCGTCGTCTGCTGGAAGGTTTTAGCCGAGGTAACCTGCTCATCAGACAGCTCTTTCTGCCGCTGGTGCTCCAACTCCAGGAAGTCCAGGTTGCTTTTGGCCTCCAGGTAATCCTGCTGCAGCATCACAAAGTCGGCGTTTTCGATTTTTGCCAGCAGCTGCCCTTTCCGCACATGCATGCCTTCCAGCAGGTCGGTGCTTTTCACGAAGCCGCCCAGCGGGGCACTTACCGAGGCCATGTTCTGCGGCGGCAGGTCCAGTTCGCCGGTCACGGTGAGGGTATTGCCCAACTGGCGCATCTCCGGTTTGCCCAGGCCAATGCCCGCCACGCGGTACTGCTCCTCCGTCAGCTCTGCGATATTGGGGTCTTGCTCCTCTTCGTGCTCCGCTGTGTGTTCCTCGGCATGCTCCTCGCCCGCTTCATGCGCCACTTCCGCATCCTGGTTGCAGGAGGGGAAAAGCAGAAGGCCCAGGAGGCAGAGGGTGTTTATATATAAAATCCTTTTCATATCAGTTGTTGCCGCGTTGGCGGTTTAAAGTTGATTGTCCAGCATAAATTGAAGGCTGATGACGGCTTTGTCGTAGCCAAAGAGCGCCTCAAGGTAATTTGCTCGGATACCAAGCGCCCGGTTGAGGCTCAGGATATAGTTCTGGTAATTGATTTCCCCTACCCGGTAGGCTTTGGTGGCATGGTCGATGATGAGCTGCGCCTGGGGCAGGGCAGTGCTCTCGTAGTAATCGAGGCTGCTCTGGAGCTTTAAAGCCTGCTGCAGCGCGGCGGCTGCCTCCGCGGCCAGCTCGTTCTCTGCGTTTTGCAGCTCCTGCTGCGCGATTTCCGTCTGTAGCCTGGCCGCCGCGATGCTCTTTTTGTAGGGCTTGTACCAAAGCGGAATCGCCACCCCGAACATCACTTCGTGCGCCGGTTCCATGCCAAAGATTCTAGTATCCGCATGGTCGCCTATTGTCCGGTTCGTGTAGCCCAGCCGCAGGTCGGGCAGCAGCTTCGCCCGCTCCAGTTCCGTTTCGGCCTGCCGTACCGCCACCTGCTGCTGGGCTAGCCGGAGTTGCGGGTTTTGTTCCACCATCTCCTCCGTTATATATGGCAAAGGCAGGCGGCTAAGCGCCGTATCTGCCGTGGCGACAATAGAATCCGTGGCCAGCAGGGCCTGCAGCCGCTCCTGAAACACTGCTCCGTCTGCGGCGGCCTGGAAGGCGCTGTTGCGCACCTCCGACAGTTGCGTTTCCGCCGTCACTTTCTCCAGCAGGTTTGTTTCCCCGGTCCGGAGCCTTACCTCGGCCGCCCGGAGGAACTGGGTATATAAGCTGTCCTGGTACGTGAGGAGTTGGATGCGGGAGAGGGCATATACCAGCCCGAAGTAGTTCAGCCTGATGTCCCGCACGATTTCCCGCTCTTGCTGGCTCAGGTTAATCCTGCTGACATCGGCCAGGGCCTCTGCCAGCTTTGCCTGTTTGGCATATACCGTCGGGAAAGCCAGCGACTGCACCACGGAGGCTTCGTTATCATATATGCCCGATTCCAGTTTACCGGTGGAGTATTGCAGTTGGGTTTTGTCGATGTCCCAGGTGGTGCCTTTCAGCGCCTCGCTCCGCTTCACGCTGAGCCTGGCAGCCTCCACCGCCGGGTTCTGATGCAAGGCTGCTGAAACCGCCTCCTCCAGCGTATAAACCTTTACGGGCTGCTGCGCCAGTGCCTGCTGCGTGCTGCTGAAAGCAAGGGCCGTGGTGGCGATCATAAATAAAAATGAAGCTGCGGAGAAGCCCCCTGTTTGCTTTTGCTTTCTTTTCAGATAATAGCTCTCTACCAGTAAATATAAAACAGGCAGCACCACCAGCGTGAGCATAGTGGCCGTCACCAGCCCGCCAATCACCACCGTGGCAAGCGGCTTCTGCACCTCGGCCCCGGCTGAGCTGGAGAGCGCCATCGGCAGGAAGCCCAGCGAGGCCACCGTGGCCGTCATGAGTACCGGGCGGAGCCGAACGGCCGTGCCGTTCAGCACCACCTCCCGCAGGTTCTGAATGCCGCCTTCCTTCCGTTGCCGGTTGAACTCGGCAATCAGCACAATGCCATTCAGCACCGCCACCCCGAACAGGGCGATAAAGCCGACACCCGCCGAAATGCTGAAAGGCATATCCCGCAGCCACAGCGCCAGCACGCCGCCAATGGCTGACAGCGGAATGGCCGTGAAAATGAGCAGCGCGTGCCGGACAGATCCGAAGGTGAAGAACAACAGCAGGAAGATAAGCGCCAGGGCAGCGGGCACTGCCACCGACAGCCGCTGGTTGGCTTCCTGGAGGTTTTCGAACTGGCCGCCATAGGTGACGAAGTAACCGTCGGGCAGTTGCACCTGCTGGTCTATTTTCTGCTGCACCTCCTCCACCACGCTGGCAATGTCGCGGCCCCGCACGTTAAAGCCCACAATGATGCGGCGCTTAGCGTCCTCGCGCTGGATTTGGTTGGGTCCCTGGCGGTACCGGATGTCCGCCACCTGCTCCAGCGGCACCTGCACGCCCGAGGGTGCCGTCACGTACAGCTGCCGCACATCGCTTATATCCTGCCGCTCTTCCTGCGTGAGCCGCACCACCAGGTCGAAGCGGCGATCGCCCTCATATACCATCCCGGCGCTCTGCCCGCCAAAGGCTGCGTTGATGGCCTGGTTCACCGTTTCCACATCCAGCCCGAATTTGGCTATCTGGCCCCGGTTGATGTCCACCACAATTTGCGGCAGGCCCGACACCTGCTCCAGGTACAGATCCTCGGCCCCTTCCACCGTAGCCACCAGCCCGCCCACCTCTGCTGACAGCCGGGTGAGTTCCTGCAGGTCCTCACCGAAAATCTTGATGCCCACGTCCTGGCGCACCCCGGAAATCAACTCATTGGAGCGCAACTGGATGGGTTGCGAAACGCCGAACGTGACGCCGGGGATGACCTCCAGCGCCTCCGTCATCATATCCGCCAGTTCCTCCCGGGTGTCAGCGCTTGTCCACTCTTCCTTGTCTTTCAGCAGGATGGTGACGTCAGCGGATTCCATCGGCATCGGGTCGGTGGGAATCTCAGCCGCACCGATTTTGCTGATCACCTCCTCCACCTCCGGGAACTGCTCCTGTAGTATCTTGGCCGCGAGGGATACTTTCTCGATGGATTCTGACAACGAACTTCCTGTCAGCAGCCGGGTTTCCAAAGCAAAGTCGCCTTCCTCCAAGGTAGGGATAAACTCGCTGCCCATGCGGCTAAAGATCACCAGACTCAGGCCAAACAGCGCTACCGCCGCAACCAATACCACCGCCTTAAACCGCAGGGCTCCCCTGATAACAGGATTGTACATCCGCTGGAAGAACGCCATCATTTTGTCGGAGAAGTTCTGCTTGTGGACGGTGTTTTTGCTCAGTACCAGCGCCGACATCATGGGCACGTAGGTGAGCGAGAGGATAAAGGCGCCCAGAATGGCAAAGGAAACAGTCAGGGCCATGGGCCGGAACATCTTGCCCTCGATGCCCACGAGCACCAGGATGGGCAGGTACACGATCAGGATGATGAGCTCTCCGAAAGCGGCGGCAGACCGGATCTTACGCGCCGACTGGTACACCTCCCCGTTCATCTGCGCCTGCGTGAGCCGGCCGCCGCCCCGCAGCACGAGGTGGTGCATCGTCGCCTCCACAATGATCACGGCCCCGTCCACGATCAGGCCGAAGTCGATTGCCCCGAGGCTCATCAGGTTGCCGGAAACGCCGAAAAGGTGCATCAGGATGATGGCAAACAGCATGGACAGCGGAATGACGGAGGCCACCACCAGACCCGCGCGCAGGTTGCCGAGGAAGAGCACCAGCACGAAGATCACAATCAGCGCCCCTTCCACCAGGTTACGCGTCACCGTGTCCATGGCGCGGCCAATCAGCTCGCTCCTGTCCAGGAAGGTTTCTACCGCCACACCCTCCGGCAGCGATTTTCTTACCTGCTCCATCCGCTCTTTCACGCGCTCCACCACCTGACTCGTGTTCTCGCCTTTGAGCAGCATCACGATGCCGCCCACCGCCTCGCCTGTCGCGTCGGTGAGGGCGCCGTAGCGGTTGGCGCTGCCAAACTGCACCTCGGCCACGTCGGAGATGAGCACGGGTGTGCCGTTGGAGGTGTTGCCGACTACTACCTTTTCGATCTCGTCCAGGCTCTCGATCAGCCCCTCGCTGCGCACAAAGTAGGCGTTCGGCTTTTTGTCTATATAGGCGCCGCCGGTGTTCCCGTTGTTGCGCTCCAGAGCCGCCAGCACATCCCCGATGCTCAGGTCGTGCGCCTTCAGCCGGTCTGGGTCCAGGGCTACTTCGTACTGTTTCAGGAAACCGCCGAAGCTGTTGACCTCCGCCACGCCGGGCGTGCCGAGCAGTTGCCGCCGCACGATCCAGTCCTGGATGGTGCGCAGTTCCATGGCGGTATATTGATCTTCGTAGCCCGGCTTCGGGTGCACCACGTACTGGTACACCTCCCCGAGGCCCGTGGAGATGGGCGCCATTTCCGGGTTTCCCACGCCTGGCGGTATCTTGTCGCTGGCCTCCGACAGCCGCTGGCTTACCTGATCGCGGGCCCAGTATATATCCACGTCCTCCTCAAACACGATGGTGACTACCGAGAGGCCGAAGCGGGATATGGAGCGCACTTCCTCAATGTCGGGGATGGTGGCCATGGTCTGCTCCACCGGAAAGCTGATGAGCCGCTCCACTTCCTGCGCGGCAAGCGAGGGGCTGGTGGTGATGACCTGTACCTGGTTGTTTGTGATATCGGGCACGGCGTCGATGGGCAGCTGCGTGAGGGAATAGCTGCCCCAGATAACAAGCGCCAACGTGAAAATGCCGATGATGAGCTTGTTATAGATAGAGAAATGAATAATCCGGTCTAACACCTTTCTGCTTTTTTGATGTTAAAAATCACGCACACACGCATGTATGCGCACGCCTTTCCAGCCGCACAAAGCTGCGACGGGGCATGGTTTATATATAAAAAAGGGAAAGGGTCAGGCTTTGGGCGGGTGCCAGAAAGGGAACGAGGGCGACACTGCGCCATCAGGGGCATGCGTACTCAGAAATACTATATGCGGGGCACTATGCGGTTCAGCTATAGGCGGGAAATGCACGGACAGCGTAAGGCCGCCGCAGCAGTTGCACTCGCAAAGAGGCGAGCAGGCATCGTCGCCGTGTGCTGTGCCGCTGTCGTGGGTGTGCGCTTCCTGTACTGTTGTGGTGGATGCATCAGCGGCAAAGGCTGTACTGCTGTCGGTGCACGGAAGGCACGCCAGCAGGAAAATAAGCATTCCCCATAGCACAGTCAGGTACTTCATCTTGGCAAAGGTAGGAATTTTTAGGGGAATATAGTCTTACTGGCTGCGGCTGTCATGAACTTCTCATGAGCCTAATAAAATGCGTTAATTTAATTAAAACCAAGTCAGATTACTTTCGGAGTGGATAAATTGCCGCAAGTTTGAAATATCTATTCAAGCAATTTTGTAATTAACACTCCAATTATCGCAGATATTATCATTATTATCAGACTATATAACCAATGGTCTTTTGCTAATTCAAATATTCCCTGCATGCTGAAACCATAGATATCTCTCAGTTTTGACTTTGTCTTCAAATCTTCCTCTGCGCTTCTTCTTAATATGTTATCCATCACGTCAACCTTAGCTAAAGTTGATTGATGCAGCTTTACATATTCCTTCTTTTCAAAGGCTTTGGCCTCATCCTCCCCAACTAAAAAGTTCTTTGATGAAATCCCATTCATTTCCAAAATCGATGTCAACCTAGGATGACTAGCATACTGCTTACCATATTTCTCAATCAGAAGTCGTGCTAAATCAAATTTATTTTCATCTTTTATGTCATATGTTTCTGCTCCAAGAATTGATGCTCTATGTTTAAGTGCTTCAAAACCATAGTTAATATCACGCATATTCCAGTGAATCCATCTATAAGTAGCATGAGCCTTAGCAAACAGAAAGAAATCATTTAACATTTCTTTTTCTAATTCATCATAATGAGACTCGATTTGATGAATTGGCACTCTCCTTAGTTCAGCAACTTTATGAATAGAAAAAGATTTAGTTTGTGCTGACACAAGAAATTTTACTGCAATCGAGGTGATTCTAGGAGTATGACCATCCTTTATATCGTAAAAGCTCTCACATGAATAATGGATGATAAGTGCATGAGAATTATAATCATAGAAGCTATTGATTGTTTCTTTAGCTATTCTATGAGTTTTGATTCTTCTTATTGTTTTTCCCATTAAAGTGCCTGTGGATATCTGCTGTGCTTTGTCATAGTTATTATTTACCTGACGGGAGCAAGTACATTAAGCCTTTATTCAAATTTAATATCAGAAAAAACTGTAATAGGTAGAGCAGGCCACCACACAGCCTGCTCCACCCATATATAACCCCTTCTTTCAAAACCTCAATGCAAATCGCGTGTGACCACGGAGCCGGAGCCGCCTTGCAGCACGTCCAGGTCGGCGCCGAGGTGGGCTTGCTGCACATGGTCTATATATAGCTTCACGTAGCCACGGGTAGCCATGGGCGCGGGCGGTATCCAGGCGGCCCGGCGGCGCTGCAGTTCCTCATCGCTTACATCCAGGTGCAGCCTGCGGTTCTCCACATCCAGCTCAATCATGTCGCCGTCCTGCACCAGGGCCAGCGTGCCCCCCACCGACGACTCCGGCGACACGTGCAGCACCACCGTGCCGGCTGCCGTGCCGCTCATCCGGCCGTCCGAGATGCGCACCATGTCCCGGATGCCTTTTCGCAGTATCTTCTCCGGCAAATCCACGTTGCCGACCTCCGGCATGCCGGGGTAGCCTTTCGGTCCCACTCCTTTCAGCACGAGCACGCAGGTCTCGTCCACATCCAGGTCCGGGTCGTCGATGCGCTGGTGGTAGTCCTCAATGGTTTCGAACACCACCGCCCGTCCGCGGTGCTTCATCAGTTCGGGCGTGGCGGCGGAGGGTTTGATGATGGCCCCGTCCTCACAGAGGTTTCCTTTGAGCACGGCGATGCCTGCCTCCTGCTGCAGCGGCTCCTCTACGGGGGTAATGACGTCGCAGTTGTAGCAGACCATATCGGCGTTGTTCTCGCCTATCGGCCGTCCATTTACCGTAATCACATCGTTGTGCAGGTACTGTTGCATCTCTTTCAGCACCACCGGCAGACCTCCGGCATAGTAGAAATCCTCCATCAGGTACTTCCCGGAAGGCTTCAGGTTCACCAGCAGCGGAATCTTGCTGCCGATAGCATCGAAATCCTCCAGGTTCAGTTCCACCCCCAGACGACCGGCAATGGCCAGCATATGGATGATGAAATTGGTGGAGCCTCCCACGGCGGCGTTCACCACGATGGCGTTCTCAAAGGCCTGCCGGGTGAGTATTTTGGAGAGCTTCAAATCCTCTCGCACCATTTCCACAATCCTTCGCCCGGACAGCTGCGCCATTACTTTTTTGCGGGAGTCCACGGCGGGGATGGCCGCCGCGCCCGGCAATGTCAGGCCCAGCGCCTCCACCATGCAGGCCATCGTGGAAGCTGTGCCCATGGTCATGCAATGGCCCTGGCTGCGGGCCGCGCCAATCTCCATGAGATGGATTTCGTCGTCGGAGTAATTCTCTACCTTCTGTTTCTCTTTGTGCAGCCAGTTGAAGGAGCCGGAGCCCACGCACTCGCCTTTGTAGCGGCCGTTGAGCATGGGGCCGCCCGGCACCACAATGGTCGGAAGGTCCACGCTGCAGGCCCCCATCAGGGTAGAAGGCGTGGTTTTGTCGCAGCCGGTGAGCAGCACCACCCCGTCCAGCGGGTTGGCGCGGATGGTTTCTTCGGTGTCCATTGCGGCCAGGTTCCGGAAAAGCATGGTGGTGGGGCGCATGATAGTCTCGCCCAGCGAGGTCACCGGGAACTCCATCGGAAAGCCGCCCGCCTCCACCACGCCTCGCTTCACAATCTCGGCGAAGTCGCGCAGGTGCCCGTTGCAGGGCGTCAGCTCCGACCAGGTGTTGCAGATGCCAATCACGGGCCGCCCTTTGAAATAATCGTCGGGGTAGCCCTGGTTGCGCAGCCAGGACCGGTGTACGAATCCCATCTTGTCGGACTTGCCGAACCAATCGTAACTCCTTAATTTTTTATCTGATGTCGTGTCTTTATCTGATGCCATATTGGTAAAAGGTTTGAATGCTTTGATATGCTTGTCCAGTGGATGCCCCTGCCGGTTTACCATTGTGGCAATCGCTCGGCAGTTTATATATAAAACGAAAATGCAAATTACTTACGACGCTGCTATGTAAGACCCACCCCCTACCCCTCCAAGGAGGGGAATAATATTACACTTGTGGGAATTCCCCTCTTGGGAGGGGCAGGGGTGGGTTTCTAATTATTAAAAACATTAAGTTATATATAGCCAGACCAGTACAGGCTGTAACGACCAGGCTCAGTCCTTCTGTAGCTTACCGTTCACCAGCCGCCAGATGCCCAGGGGGTTGCCGTCCTTCAGTTCGTCGGGCAGCAGCGCCATCGGGAAACCCTGGTAGCAGACCGGCCGGGCGAAGCGCAGCAGGGCCGCCGCCCCTACTGACGTTGTCCTGCTGTCGGTGGTGGCGGGGTATGGTCCGCCGTGTACCATGGCGTAGCCTACTTCCACGCCAGTCGGGTAGCCGTTGATGATGAGCCGCCCCGCCTTCTGCTCCAGTACAGAGAGCAGGTCCTGGTTTTCAAGCAAATCTTCTTCGGTGCCGTGTACCGTCACGGTGAGGTGGCCGCGCAACCGCCTGGCCGCCTGCAGCAGTTCTTCTTTGTGCTGCACCGTTACGGCCAGCGTGGAAGGTCCGAACACCTCTTCCTCCAGGGCCTCCTCCTCCAAGAAGTTTTGGGCCGAAGTGTGCAACAGGTAGGCGGTGCCGTGGCAGGCGGTCGCTTTTTCCTTTCCTTTCGCCAGCACTTCCACCCCGTTGATGCTCCGCAGCTTTTCGATGCCTTTCTCATAGTTGCCCCGGATGCCCGGCGTCAGCATCACGCCGCCACCCAGCTCACTGATGCTTTGGGCCAGCAGCTGCCGGAACTGCTCTTCGTCTTCGGACTGTTGCGTGAAGACAAGCCCCGGTGAGGTGCAGAACTGTCCCACGCCCATCGCCACCGAGGCGGCCATGTCTTTGGCAATATTATCTTTCCTTTGCTGCAGGGCGCGCGGCAGGATGAAGACCGGGTTGGTACTGCCCATCTCGGCATATACCGGTATCGGCTCCTCCCGTTTGTTCGCCTCATCGAACAGGGCCTTGCCGCCCCGGAACGACCCGGTGAAGCCAATGGCTTTGATGAGCGGGTGCCGCACGAGCGCCTGCCCCACTTCCACCGTCGCCCCGTGTACCATCGAGAAAGTTCCTTCCGGCATCTGGCATTTCCGAACAGCCCGCTGTATGGCCAGCCCCACCATTTCGGAGGTGCCGGGATGGGCCTGGTGCGCCTTCACCACCACGGTGCAGCCAGCGGCCAGCGCCGAGGCCGTGTCGCCGCCCGCTACCGAGAAGGCCAGCGGGAAATTGCTTGCCCCGAACACGCCCACAGGTCCCATGGGCCGCAGCATGCTTCTGATATCCGCCCTGGGCAGCGGCTTGCGGTCCGGGTCGGCGGGGTCCACGCGGGCATCCACCCAGGAGCCCTCGCGGAGCAATTGCGCGAAAAGCTTCAGTTGGCCCACTGTTCTGCCGCGCTCGCCCGTCAGGCGCGCCTCCGGAAGGCCGGTCTCCTTGGTGCAGCGGGTAATCAACTCGTCGCCAAGCGCCATAATCTCGTCGGCAATCGCTTCCAGCAGTTGGGCCTTCTCTTCCCCGGATTTGTTGCGGTATGTCTGGAAAGCTTCCCACGCTTTCTGCACCGCATTGTCTATCTCTTCCCGGCTGGCCTCCGTAAAAGCTGGTTCTATCTTGTTGCCGCTGGAGGGGTTCACGGCAAAGAATGTTTCCTTTCCCGCTCCCGCCAGGGCATTGCCAATGATATTTTTGCCTGTTAATTCCATAGTTGTTTTTGTATAAATGGTCTCAAAATTTAAGCGACATTATATATAAACGGATGCTACAAACTCTTAAATGGAGGCACGGGTTGCAAACCCGCGCCAGCGGAAAAATCAGGTAGAATCCATGGGCTATATACTTTATGCAAAACGTCACTTATATATAACGCCGTCGCTGTATTTACTTCACAAAGTTCACAAGCGTGCCGATTGGCTCAATGGTGATGCGGATTTCGTCGCCCTGCTGCAGCGTGAACTCGTTCTCGGGCACGATGCCTGTGCCGGTCATGAGCAGGCTGCCGTGCGGGAAACTGCACTCCCGGTAAAGGAAAGAGACAAGTTCTTCGGGCTTCCGCTTCATCTGTGAAATCTCGATGCTGCCCTCAAATACCCTTTCGTCCTGCCGGCGGATTTCCATCTGGATGAGCGTGTCTGCCGGCAGCGGGTCTTTCGTCACGTAGATGCAGGGGCCCACTGCCGCGCTGCCGTCGTAGGTTTTGGCCTGCGGCAGGTACAGCGGGTTCTCCCCCTCGATGCTGCGCGAGCTCATGTCGTTGCCGATGGTGTAGCCCACGATTTTGCCGGAGGAGGTGATGACCAGCGTGAGCTCGGGCTCGGGCACGTCCCAGGTGGAGTCCCTGCGGATGCTCACCTTCCCGCCCGGCCCGACGGCTCTGTAGGGAGTCGACTTGAAGAACAACTCCGGCCGCTCCGCCTCATACACCAAGGCGTAGAACTCCCCGCCGCCGCTGCCCTTCGACTCTTCCTGGCGGCCCACCTTGCTGCGGAAATAGGTGACGCCGCTCGCCCATATCTCCTGACTCTCTATGGGCGCGAGGAGATGTTGCAGCTGGTCGCCCGCTTCCGCATCCGGCGATGTGCGCTGCGTCACCTCCAGCATTTTCTCATATAGCCGGTCATCGTTCAGGAAATTGTCCCACTGCTGCTCCTTTACAGGATAAAACGCATCGTCTTTTTCTACCAGGAAGCCTTGCTGTGTTCTGTATAGTTTCATTTGTCAGTATATATAGTTCGAACAACTGTATTTTATATATCAGGTGAAGAGCAGGTAGCCCAAGAACAGGAAAAAGGCGGCCGACACCCCCAGCACCAGCGTGCCGAGGGTATATAGCCTGTAGCCGGTCCGCACTTTCATGCCGGACATCTGCGTGATGACCCAGAAGAAGCTGTCGTTGGCGTGCGACACCACCGCGGAGCCCGCCCCGATGGCCACCACCACCATGGCTTTCTGCAGCTCCGTCTCAAAGCCGAGCGATCCCATCATCGGCAGAATAATCGAGGCCGTCGTGATCAGGGCCACGGTGGAGGAGCCCTGCGCCGTTTTGATGGCCGCCGCCAGCAGAAAGGGCAGCCAGATGCTCAGATTTATATCGGCCAGGGCCGTGCCCAGGGTGTCGGCGATGCCGGAGTTCTGCAGTATCTTCCCGAAGATGCCCCCCGCCCCGGTGATGAGGATGATGGAGGCCGCGTCCTTCAGGGCGATGCCCACCCAGCCCTGGGAGGAGAGCATGTCCGTTTTCAACTTTTTCGGAAGCGTCAGCGACAGGAAAGCCCCGATGCACAAGGCCACCACCGGCTCGCCCAGGAAGGAAATCAGGTTATATAGGGACGGGCTGAGGGCGGTGCCGTAGTTCTGCAGGAGCGACTTGACGATAATCAGCAGGATGGGCACCACCACCGGCACGGATGCCTTCAGCGCGCCGGGCGCGCTCTTCAGCCGCCGGTTCACCTCTTCCTCCGTAATCTCGGGGTTCGGGTCGATGTAGGTTTTCGCAGCGTATCTGGTGGAATACAGCAGCCCCACGACCAGCGCCAGCGCACTGATGGGCAGCCCCACCAGCATCACCAGGCCCAGGTCGGCTCCCAGGATGCCCGCGGCGGCGATGGGCCCCGGCGTGGGCGGCACCATGGTGTGGGTGGCCGTCAGCCCCAGGCCAAGGGCCACGGCGGGGCCCGCCAGGGAGATGCCCGCCTTCTTGGACAGGCTACGGTTGAGCGGCGAGACGAGCAGGAAGCCGCTATCGGCGAACACCGGGATGGAGACGAAGTACCCGATGATACCCATCGCCTCCGTCACCCGCTTCCGCCCCACCATCCGGAGCACTTTGTCGGCTAGCGTGTAGGCGCCGCCGGAGTTCTCCAGAAAAACCCCGATGATGACCCCGAAGATGATGATGAGGCCTATCTTGCCCAGTGTTTCGCCGAAGCCCTCGTTGATGGATTTTACGATGGCTTCCAGCGGCATACCCGCCACGAAACCGTAGAGCACGGCCACCAGGAACAGCGCCAGGAAGGGATGTACCTGGAGCCGGGTTGTGAGAATGATGATGAGCGCCACGCTGAGGAGCAGAAAGAGCACTGCCATAAGGAGTTCCGTTGGTTATATAGTTCTAAAACCTGGCGCTCATGCGCCGAATATATAAGCGTATGCTACTGTGCCCGAAAGGCGGTTGTTTGATGCATGCCGCCTCCCCGGAAATACGTGCTTAAGGAATACACGTCATGGGATGGCGTTGATAAGAAAAAGGTATTTGCCGCCAGGCGATTTTAAGGTAGATATATTTTTATAAAAACACTAATTACTGCCAGCACTTGCACTGTGGCCTGATGTGCATCCCTTTTCTAACGCGGGGATAACGCGAGGCCCCGACCAGCATGTCTGCTATCTTCTGCGGATTTTCGAGAAGCTTTATATATAGCTCGCTACCTCATATAACCGCAAGACCTGGATCCGGCCGTGCCGCATGCACCCTGCCATGCCTTTTCTGATGAACTCCCTAAATAAATCTGTTTTCAGGACAGTACAGGACAGCTTATTTCTTTATGGTACTTATATTTAAAAATAATTGCCGATTTCAATTGGCAGTGAACTTAAGCCTTGCGAAGAAATAAACAGCTTCTGAGAAGTAGAGCAGGAGAAAGCCGCAGCGCTTCATATGGAAACCAGTTGAGAAAACCCAAGGAAACTACATAACCAATATACCGAATTATATGTATCGCAAATCCCCCACAAGAAGAGCTTTGCTAGCGCTCTCGGTCTCTCTCCTGATTGGCTCGTCCTGCAGCAGGATTGAAAAGGCGGAGACAGTAGCCGATGCCCCGTTAGACCCCGGAACGGAAAAACTCAAAATCCCCGCCGGCTTCCGGGCAGAGCACCTCTACAGCCCTTCCGAAAATGACCAAGGCTCCTGGGTGTCGATGACCTTCGACGACAAAGGCCGGCTGATAACGTCAGACCAGTACGGAGGCCTATACCGCCTCGAACTGCCCCCCATCGGCGCCGATTCCGCAGCAACGCCTAAGATTGAAAAGCTGGTAATCGGAGACGAGGCCCAGATTGACTCCGCCAAAACGCACGGGGGCATGGGCTACGCACAGGGCCTGCTCTGGGCGTTCAACAGCCTCTACGTGATGGTGAACCACAACAGCGACGAGGAATTCTCGAAGGGCAGCGGCCTTTACCGGCTACAGGACACGGACGGCGACGACCAGTTCGACAAAGTGACCCTGCTGAAAGCCCTGAACGGTGAAGGCGAGCACGGCCCGCACAGCGTAGTGCTGGCTCCGGACAAGAAATCGCTGTACGTGGTAGCCGGTAACCACACCGACCTGCCGGAAATGGATGCTTACAGGCTGCCGCCTGTCTGGAAGGACGACAACCTGTTCCCGCAGATAAAGGACCCGCGCGGGCACGCCAACGACCGCGGAGCCCCCGGAGGCTGGGTAGCCCACGTAGACTCGCTGGGTGAGAACTGGGAGCTGGTGAGCGCCGGCTACCGGAACCCCTTCGACCTGGCTTTTAACGACGCCGGTGATATGTTTGCCTACGACTCGGATATGGAGTGGGACTTCGGGATGCCCTGGTACCGCCCTACCCGCATCTGCCACGTTACCAGCGGCAGCGAATACGGGTGGCGCACCGGTAACGGGAAATGGTCTCCGCTGTACCCCGACAACCTGCCTCCGGTCCTGAACATCGGGCAGGGTTCTCCCACCAACCTGATGCACGGCGGGAAAGCAAGATTCCCTGAGAAGTACAACGACGCGCTGTTCAGCTTCGACTGGAGCTTCGGCATCATATATGCCGTGCATCTCAAGCCGGAGGGTTCTTCCTACAGCGCCACTGCCGAGGAGTTTATCTCAGGCTCGCCGCTGCCACTAACCGATGGCGTTATCGGCCCCGACGGTGCCATGTACTTCCTCACAGGAGGCCGCCGGCTGGAGTCGGACCTGTACCGGGTGTATTACAACGATTATAAAGAGATAGAGGTGGCGGACAGCAAGCCCGCGCCCAAGGTAACAGAGGAGCACAAAATCAGGGAGCAACTGGAGAAGTACCACGTCGGGCCCAAAGCAGGCGCCATTGACTTCGCCTGGCCTTACCTGGACCATAAAGACCGTTTCGTAAGCTATGCCGCGCGCATTGCCGTGGAGCACCAGCCCTTAAATGAGTGGCAGGATAAAGCGCTGCAGGAGCAAGACCCTGAGAAGCGGACGCAGGCCATCATTGCGCTGGCCCGGCACGGCAACAAAGCGCTGAGCGACGACATGCTGGAGTCGCTGATGAAGACAAATTATGCCCAACTGTCGGAGCAGGAGAAACTGAACCTGCTGCGCGCTTTTGAAGTGGTTCTCTTCAGACACGGCAACCCCGAGCCTGCCCTGAAGAAAAGGGTGATTGCTTATCTGGACCCGCTTTATCCTGCTGAAGGAAATGAGTTGAACCGTTCTTTCAGCAAGGTACTCATCGCTTTGGGCGACCCGCAGGCTGTTCCCAAGACGATGGCGCTGCTCGAAAAGGCAAAAGACGACAAGACGGAAACCGCCATGGCCTCATCCGACCTGATTCTCCGGAACCCGCAGTACGGATTGGACATCGCGGGCATGCTGGCCAACGTGCCGCCCGCCCAGCAAACATACCTGGCCACGGCGCTGAGCGAGGCCGAGACCGGCTGGACACCGGAACTGCGCGAGGAGTATTTCAAGTGGATGTACAACGCCTTCAAATACAAGGGGGGACGAAGCTACGTTGGTTTTATCGACAAGGCCAGGCAGGCTGCCCTGAGCCGTGTTCCCAAAAGCCAGTACGAGCACTATAACACCATCTCAGGGGATTCCCTGCTGAGCGGCGGCGGATTGGAATTAGCTGAAGCATCTGCTTACAGGCCAAAAGGCCCCGGCAGAAGATGGACCGTGGAAGAGGCCCTGTCGTTCGTGGATGACAGTCTTGCGAACCGGGACCTGGAGCAGGGAAAGGCGATCTTTGCCGCCACCCTCTGCAAATCCTGCCACACCATGGGCGGCGAAGGTGGGGCCGTGGGCCCAGACCTGACGCAGCTCGGCAACCGGTTTACCCCGAAAGACATCCTGGAAGCCATCATTCACCCGGACAGCGTTATTTCTGACCAGTACGCGGCGACCATTTTTTACCTGAAGGACGGCAGCTCGGTAGTGGGGAGGCTCACCAACGAGGATGAAAGCACTTATTATGTTGCACAAAATCCGTTTGCGCCGCAGACGCTCCGGGAGCTCCCGAAGAGCAACGTGACAAGAAAGCAAACCTCCGATGTATCGCCGATGGTGCCGCACCTGATTGACCGCCTGAACCCGGAGGAGCTGAAAGACCTGATGGCTTACCTTATCTCCGGCGGCAATAAAAACCACAAAGTGTACACGGCCTCCGCCAAGGCCAGCGCTAAAACAGAATAGGTGTTATCGAAGCACAACAGATAGCATTAAGATAAACTTGTTTCATACCAGGTTGTTTGTTTAGACCTCCGGTGCGCCTGCGCCGGAGGTCTTTTTTTCAGCTCGGCAGTTTGAACAAAAGCATATATCATTATCAACTAGAAACTGCCCACAATAATATTCTATAGAACCCACCCCTTCCGCTCCAAGCAGGGAAACCTGCTGACAGGTAAAATGCAATGCGCCTACACCAACTGATAGCGGGATTATGTTCCTCGTTTTGGTGGTTTATATAGCGCACTCGCAAAAAGGATAAGGATGGGTTAGGGCAACCGCAGAAGTTGCATATAGCCATATAGCGCGAACGTCTTCGCTCATGACTTGCTATCGCGCAGCCTCTGGCTGACTTTATATAACTCAAGCTGCGATATATACAACTGATCAATTATTGATGAATGTAACTCACCCCCTGCCCCTCCTGGGCTCATCTTGTAGGGAAAATATTGAGTTCATGCCGCAGGTTTAGCGCCAGCGCAACCTGTGGTTGTCCTATATAACCACCAGTTCCGCTTCGCTAAAACTGGCAGTATATAAGCTTAAGGTATAGCCGCTGCTTCAACTTGTATGGCTGCATGTTTATCCCTATAAGTTGAGCCCAGGAGGGGCAGGGGTGGGTCAAATCTCAACAGCAAATGTAAAACGCAGCTTGGGTTATTTAATTCATCATGCCGTTCCTAAACTGCATCCGTTTTAATCCGCCATGCGGCCTGGTTGCTGCCCAAGCTATATATAAATGTGCTATCTAAACAAGGCCTATATATACAGGCCTCCTGCCTGTATATATAGGCCGCAAGCGCAGACGCTCACGCCATATAGAGCGTATCTCCGGAATGAGAAGGGCTTGATTTCACAAGGAAAACTATGAATACCGTGCTATGTCAGTGCGGCATGCGGGCTGTGGGATTAGGGGGCGCATAGCCTTGCTGACACCATCCCATCGACGCAGAACAATATATAGAGGTGCATAAAAAAGGCCACTTCGAATGAAGTGGCCTTTTTTATGCATCAATTACTTATCTTAAAATAAAGCCTTTGTCATTCAGGCTTAGCAAAGACGCCATCTATATAAAATGGCTTCTTTGCATGCCGAAGACTTTAGTGTGTGACCGGCTGCGGTATTTTCTCGGTGCTCTTGGGGTTTCGCTGCCAGAAGTACAGGATAGTGAACAGCACAATCAGGATGGCCGGGAAAGCAATCATCTTCTCCAGCGTGTCCTGTCCGGCGGCCAGTTCCAGCGCGTTTCCGGTAAGACCCTGGGCAGTGCTTTCAGCCCTGGCATCGTCAATCCAGTCCCCGATAATCGGCTGGAAAATAGAAGTGGAGAACATGCCCACCGCACCGATAATAGACATCCCAAGGGCACTGCTCAACGGAACCCGCTGCGCCACAGAACCTACCATCACAGGCCAGAAATAGGCCACGCCCAGGGCAAAAATGATGGCTGCCACGTACGCCATAGGGCCGGTAACAGTGCTAAACAAATAGATACCTATCGCTGTCAGGACTGCACCTCCGAGTAAAACACCGGTTTGGCCTAATGTGGCAACAACCGGACCTGCAAAAAAGCGGGCCACTGCCATAAGGCCGGAGGTAAGGGCGAGGATGATCATGGCGTCTGCGCCGCTGCTACCCAGGATAATGCTCACCCACTGGTTAGGACCGAATTCTGAGATAGCCGTAAGGGCCATACAAACAATCAGGAATATGTATAGCGGGCTAAACATGGCCTTCAGGTTCTGAAGAATAGAGGTAGCCCCCTCCACTTGTGGTTTCGGGAAGGTTTTTCCGAAGAACAGGAAAGCATAAATAACAGTTGGAACCATAGTAATCCACATTTGCGCTTCCCAAGGCAAGCCCAGGTCTGTCATAAACTTTGAGATGAGGGCACCGAGAAGGATACCGCCGGGAAACCACATATGGAACCTGTTCAGCATCTTGTTCATCGTTACTCCAGAATACATATCCGCAATCATAGGGTTACAGGCAGCCTCTGTACACCCGTTACCGAAACCGATAAACAGGGTGGAAATAAGCAGACTTGTATATCCTCCGGCATAAATGGTCATTATAATCCCTATTGTGTGGGCTACAAAAGCCACTAACATGATGTTTTTGGCACCAAAAGTATGATAAACCAAGCCTCCGATAACCATCGAAATGGGGAAGCCCAGGAACCACATGGCGTTGATGAATCCGAGTTGTTCGGCAGTAAGGCCAAACTCAGCCCCTAACTGCGGAAGGATACCCGCCCTGATAGAGAAAGTAAAGGCGGTGGTGATGAGGGCGAAGCAGCTCCCCAGGAACAAGGCTTTTTTGTTAAGGTTTTGGTCCATTGAATTTGTGTTTAGTTGTTTTAAATGCGGAAGTAAAAAGGTGAATCAAAGTAAAAACGATATATGGCTCAAATTCTCATCACTTTCCCGGCTACCGGGGGCCAGGACGCTTTCCAGGCGGGGCAACGGGCATTTTATCTATATCTGTCAGTACAGATGCCTACTCTATTCTGAGAATTCCTGCTCCGAAGCTTTACCTGCTTCTATTAGCGCTATATCTCCAGCCTGTGTTTTGCCCTGTCCTACGTAGGACTGCCGCTTCCCACGAAATCGCAGCATCAGCAATCAGATATGCCACCAAGCAGGTTACCAAACGACAGAAGCCACTGTGCGCTTTGCCTTTACAGGTGTTATGACATCTTTCCTGGCTTAACCAGGCCTGCTGCAGCGGCGCTCACATTCCCGGCAAAGCGCTTTTCTGATGGTAATATAGCAAATTAGGCAAGAAACACATAAATTTTATCTACATTATATCAAACCTATATACAGGCTAATTAGCCAGCAGCCAGTTTCTGACCCTGGGGTTGAAATCCTCCAGGTTTTCCCAGTGGAAGGCATGCCCGGACTTTTCGTAGAGGTGCAGCGCTGCACCCGGTATGGCCCCGGCCACCTCTTCCGCCATCCAGGGCGGGGTAAACGCATCTTCCTGGCCGCCAATCACCAATGCCGGGGCGCCGATTTCCCTCAGTCCGTTGAGCGCGTTGTGGTCCATGCAGGCGGCTGCCTGCGCTTCCAGGGCATGCAGGGGCTGCGGCTGCGGATCGGTGGCCGCCTGCAGGCGCCCTTCCTCCAGTTCCGCGTTCATCGCCTGATTGTCCCAGGAGGATTTGGCGTAGATGAGCAGCTGTATATATAAACTGAACTCCTCGGGACGGAGCCGGGCCTTGCAGTGCATCATATGCTGGAACACGGTTCTGGCCATATTATCGCAGCGGGCCCAGGTACACATCAGCACCAGCGATTTCACTTTCTCAGGGTACCGAATCGCCAGTTGCTGGGCAATGGTGCTGCCCATGGAGCAGCCCACCACCCGTGCCTGCGGTATCTGGAGCGCCTCCAGCAGACCGGCGTAGTCGTCGGCCATCTGCGCGGTGGTATAGGGTCCGGCAGGCTTGTCTGAAAAGCCTACTCCCCGGTTATCGGCAATGATGCACCTGAAGTCCTTTTCCCAGTACGCCGCATGCTTCTCCCATACTGATCCGGGGGCCGTAATTCCCATTATCAGCAGGAGCGGTTCTCCGGCGCCGCGCTCCTCGTAGTACAGGTTTATTCCGTTCGTATATATATGGGGCATAGGAAAGAATTATTTTAATTGTGGCACCAACGTTTCCCTGATCCACCGGCCATCGTGCAGCGTTACGGCGTCGGGGTCCTGCAGGGCTTCCTTCCCCTCGTCTTCGCACACAATCCAGCCACTGTAGTTAATGTCTTTCAGCCACTGGGTTATCGAAAGCAGATCTACTTTGCCATTCCCCATCAGGGCAAACTCCGGGTCTCCGTCCCAGTCCTTGTAATGCATGTGGTTGATGAGGGAGGCGTATTCCTTCATCTTTCCGAGCGGGTCCATGCCGCCGTTGATGATATGGCCCACGTCGGGCGTCCAGCCGGTGGCGGCGCTGTCCAGGGCCTCCAGTATCACGCTGTAGTCTTCCTCGGTGCGGGTGATGGACGTGTGGGGCGAATTGGGGTGAAAGCTGCAGGGCACCCCTTTTTCCATTGCCCTGCGCGATATGCTGTTCACGATGTTTACCAGGTTGCGGCGGCGGACCGTTAAATCGTGCCGCCCGCTTGGCTTCTGCACCGTGCAGAGGATGGCGCCCGGAAAGCGCTGCAGCAAACGGATAGCCTGGTCTGCCTCCTCCCGCTCCTTCTCCGACTCTTCCGCTCCGTTCCAGTCCATCGCCAGGGAAAGGGCCGCGAGTTCTACCCCCTGCTCCTTCAGCTTTGCCTCCAGCCGGTCCGCATCCTGTAAATCCCCCATCCAGGAGTATATAGGCTGGATGCCGGTAAATCCGGCTTCGGCTATCACCTCTATCATGTGCCCCAACTGGTTATCGTAGGTTTGCCCGTCGTTGTTCATGAACCAGGTATATACCTCTGACCCAAAACGAAATGGAAGCTGCTGTGCCATATAGGAATGTTTCTATTTATACTATATATACATTAAAGTGCCTGGTTTGCCGTCGTGGGCGTGGCGAGGCCGTGCTGCTGGCACATTCGCCGGATGAGTTTCAGGCCGTTTTCGGCAATGTCCCACGGATTTGAGAACTCGCGCCACACGCCTATGGAGTTGGCAAAGTCCGGATCGTTCCGCGAGAAAGCCTCGATGGTGAGCCAGCCATTATAGCCTATCCCGGCTAACGCCGCGAACACTTCATCGAAGTTTACATGGCCGTCGCCGGGGGTGCCGCGGTCGTTCTCGCTGATGTGGACGTGCGCCAGCACAGGCGCAATGGTCTGGATGGCGGCCGGGAGTTTCTTTTCCTCGATGTTGGCGTGGTGCGTATCAAACATGGCCCGCACGTTCGGGTGGTCTGCCTCCCTCACCAGCCTTGTCAGCTGGACCATGGTGTTGCACAGGTAGCATTCGAAACGGTTCAGTGCCTCCAGTGCCAGCACAATGTCTGCCTGCGCGGCGTACTCCCCGGCCGCATGCAGCACTTCGGCTCCCCAGCCATACTCCCGGTCCTCCGGGGCGCGATGGGCAAACACCGCGTGGGCCGAGTGGAAGGGGCCGCACAGCACCCTGGCCTGCAGGTCGTGGGCGCGGTCTATCGCCCACTTGATGCGCTCCAGCGCTTTCGCCCTCACAGCCGCTACCTCACTGATGGGGCTTTCGTCTTTGCCAACCACAAAAACACTGGTTGCCTCCAGGCCGATATCGCGCACATGGCCGCCGAAGCGTTTGTAGGCCGATGCATCCGGAGAACCGATAAAACACTCCACCCCATCATAGCCGATTGCTTTTAACCTGTCCGCAATTGGCATCAACTCATCCGACACCACAGCCGTCCATGCCAGTACGTTAAACCCAATTTTGTTCATCACGCTATTTATAGTTACAGTTAAACCAACGCATCAATCTTCCACAGCCGGCTTACATGCCTCTGTACGGAACGTTCATCTCTATTTTGCCTGCCCATTCCTTCGGAACGGGCTTTCCTACAGCCCAGTGGATTCCATTGATTACCAGGCGCTGGAAAGGCTCCTCGTCAAAATCGCCCGGGTGCCCCAGTGTGGTCATGAACACCTTGCCGCCGTAAGAGTTTGTGCCCGTCCAGGCCACCGGGTGGTCTATCGCATCTGCCTTGTTGGGGTTGATGGAGTGCCCCATCAGTAAGAGCGTGGAGCCGTCGATCGGGTAATCGGGCAGGGTGGTATAGAGCCAGGATTTGGCATTGAAGTTTTTGTCGACACCGGTCAGGACAGGATTATCGGCGGCCTCCGGGATGACGGACACCTCGGTGGTGGACTCATGCCCGTAGTGGGTATGGTTTGCCTCGCCCCCCCAGCCGGGAGGCGCGTTCAGGGCAAGCTCGCCAAAGGCGTTCCATTTCTCCAGCGGGTGGCCCTTGGGGTAGTTGAAGGCGTGGGTCGAGGTCCGGAAACCGACCACAGGCTTTCCTGTCTTCAGGTAATCCTCAATGTACTTCACCTGGTCTTCGGGCAGGCGCCGCCACCTCAGGAAAAACACCGCCAGGTCTGCCTCTTTCAGCGCCTCCAGCCCCGGAATGTTCTCTTCCGAGGTATGGTCCGGCGACGACTTCAGCACGATGGTGCGCATCCCGTAGTTCTTTTCCAGTTCAGCCGCCAGCAGCGGCATCGTGGACTCGCTGCTGTATTCGTGGTCACCGGTCACAAAGACCACCAGCGGCTTTTCAGTTTCAGTTTCAGTTTCAGTTTCAGCTTCACTCTGAGCTTCAGCCTCCGCTTTCACGTTGGGCTGGGCACAGGAACTGAGCAGGTTTATCAGGAAAAGGGATAATACAAACAGGTAGGATATGCCTTTCAGATTTTTCATTGACTTTATATATAGTTCATGTTTAGCCGCACCGCTTGCAACGGCCTGCAAAATTAATTCTCCATCGGATGCTGCTTCAGCAACTCCTCAGGCGAGTAGAAGCCCGTCTTGCCTTTTGTGGCCTCGCGCACTTCTTTTACTTTGTCCGGAGAGATGGCAGCGGCCTTGTTTCCGAAGGAGTTCCGGACGTAAGTCAGCACGGCGGCCACCTCCTCGTCGTTCAGCATCCCCCCGAAAGGCGTCATGGGCACCTGCCCCGGATAGTCTTTGCCGAGCACTTCGATAGGGCCGTGAAGCCCTTTCAGCACTATTTTTATCAGGCGCTCGTCGCTGCCCTGCACCCACTGGGTGCCGGTGAGCGGCGGGAAACCGGAACTGGTGAGCCCTTTGCCGTCGGGCTGGTGGCAGGTGCCGCAGAAACCTTCCCGGGCATATATGGCCTTGCCCTTCACGAACAGCTCCTGCTCGGCTCCCTTCAAATCAGTCTTGACAACTGCCTCCTCCTTCTCTTTCACGGATTTTCCGTTGAGGTGCGCCAGCGCTGTCTCGTGGGCGTGGACCATCCATTCGTCGAGCGGCATCTTGCCAGCTTCCAGCACGATAGGCAGGCCTTTTTCCTTGTCCAGCCATGAGGCTGCCACTATCGCCTCCAGGCGCACGCGGCCATGTTCATCCCTGGCGGCCTGCATCAGCAAATCTGCCTGGTCCTCCACCTGGTGGCCGGTGTAGCGCAGCACGCGCACGGCGGCGGCGCGGGTATGGTAATCCTTCGCCTGCAGCAACTGCCGGAGCAGGTCCTCGTCCACCTGATTCAGGCCCCAGCTTACCCACAAAGCCTCCAGCATGTTGTGCTCGTACTTGGGGTCGTTCTTGTCCAGGCTGGCAACCCAGGTTTTGAGCTGGGGGAGCACCTCGGACGCCTCGCGGCCACGCAGTTCGCGGCGGGTGCGGTAGCGGGTCCTGAACTCAGGCAGCTTCAGGTTGTCGAGAAGCTGGGGAACAGTGGCCCCGGCCACCTTAGCGGGCTTCACCAGCGGGCGAGAGGGGTAGGTGATGCGGTAGATGCGGCCGTGTACGTGATCGCGGAGCGGGTCGCGGGCGTTGTGCTGCATATGGCCGATCAGCACGTTGTGCCAGTCCACCAGGTAAAGCGAGCCGTCCGGAGCGAACTCCATGTCCACCGGCCGGAAGTTCCGGTCCTCGGACCACACCAGGTCCTGGCGATGCCTGCTTTTGAAGCCCGTGCCGTCGTCGACCATCGTGTGCTGCTTGGTGCCCAGAAAGCCGATGGTGTTGTTGATGAGCATGTCGCCCTGCACCTCATCCGGAAAATGGCGGCTATATATGAACTCCAGGCCAGAGGTGGGGCGCACCCTGTGCTTCTCTTCAATCAGCTGGATAGATTTGTGGGTGGCTTCGCCATACCTCGGCTTCACCGTTCCCGGCATCATCCAGCGAACGTCCGGGCTGGAGGTCTCCGCGAAGAAGTTCTGGCCCCACGCATCGAAGGCAATGCCCCACGGGTTCGGGATGGCCAGTTGGGCGATGCGCTGCAGCTGGCGGCGCTGCGGGTTGTAGCGGTAAAAGCCCCCGTTGGTGCCGCGAACCGGGCCGTAGGACGTCTCGACGTTGGTGTGCAGAAAAGTGCCCTCGCCCATATAGATGGCACCGGACGGGTCGGCGGCGTAGGCACTGTGCGCGTGGTGCGTGTCATGGTCGTCAAACCCGCTCAGGATGATCTCTTTTTTATCCGCCTTATCGTCGCCGTTTGTGTCGGTAAAGAGCACCAGGTTGGTACCCTGCGATACATAAACGCCCTCCGGTGCCAGCTCAAAACCGACCGGGAGGTGCAAATTTTCGGCAAATATCGTCTGCTTGTCGGCCTTGCCATCGTTGTTGGTGTCTTCGAGGATGATGATCTTGTCGTTTGGCCTCGGATCACCCGGTTTCCAGTGGGGGTACGTTGGCATGGTGGCCACCCAGAGGCGCCCTTTGTTATCGAAGGACAGCTGAACGGGGTTCGCCAGGTCGTCAAACTCCCGCTCAGAGGCGAAGAGCTCTATCTTGTAACCGTCGGGTACGTGCAGTTTGTCCAGCGCATCCTGCCCGTAGAGGTACTCGGTGCTGCCGTTTTCTTCCGGATCATAGTTGGTCTTTACCGGCGGCAGCTTGCTGGTTTTCGCATCGGCCGCGGCAATGTCCATCTTCTCCCCTTTCGCCGCGCGCCATATAGCCTCATCCCGTATGGCGGTCATCTCCCGTATCTTCGCGATTTCGGCGGGGTAGTTGTCCGGGCCGAAAGGGTTGTAGCGCCTGCCGTACACATGCACGCCATTGGGGATCTTGTAGTCGTTGTGCCACATCCAGTTCTTCTCCTGCACGGCGTCGTGCACCAGCTCCCGGTGCTTTCCGGCTTTTACCTCGGCCCCGCCGAAAGCCTTATTGGCCAGCAGGACAGAGAACTTTTTGTAGCCTTCCTCATTCAGCTGCGAGCCATCGATTGTCAGCGGCTCGACGTCCACATCAAACCACTCTTTCGTGGGCGTGTACGCGTCTATGAAATGCACGCTGTTTTTGGCGGCAACCTCCCGCATGGCCTCGGTGTACATGGCCAGGTTCACGTTTTCCTTCTTGCCGTCCGGCAGGTCGTGCTGCCCCGAAAGGTCTTCGAAAGCGATGGGCGACACAATCGCGAGCTGGGGAGGCGACTCGCCGTTGTAGTTCTGGCTCAGCGTGTGCTTGATGAAAGCATCCAGCTCGGCCTTGTAGTTCTCAAGGCCTGCCTCTCCCTCAAAAGACTCGTTGTAGCCAAAGAAGGCGATGATGATGTCGGCTTCGAGCTGTGTGAGCCACTCGTCGGGGGTAGGGAAATGGCCCTGGCTGCCTGAGGGCGTGGCAAGCTCGGTCTGGAATTTCTCAGCGCCCGGAAACGCCCAGGGCGAGACACGCGATGCATGCGGCCTGAAGCCGGGGGTGTCTCCGCCGTCGCTCATGTTGCGGATATACAGCAGGCTGTCGGGGTAACGGAGGTGCATCTCGGTCTCGAAGTGGCCGAAGTTCATCATCCTGGAGCCAAGGTTGTTCCCTATCAGCACGATATGGGAGCCCTTCTCAATCTTCAATGCGGCCTCGTCCGGCTCCTTGCTTGTCCCCGGGACGTTGCAGCCCGCCAGGGAGAAGACGCATAAAGTAAAAAATATCAGGTAGCGCATATAGTTGAAAATTAGAAATCAAACGGTTATTATCAATTCGTGGTACTTGCGATATATGGCAATGCCGGTTCAGCGGCGCAAGGCCAACCCAGACGAGCAGGGTGCCGTGCTGCCTGCTACGTGTGTCGTTCTCCCCATTCCGGACCGCTGCAGCTGCTATCAATCCATAATTTACAGAAATAAGCGTTATTACAACAATTCATTTTAACTATTCTCTATATATAGCCCCTATAGGCTCCCCCGGCATTTGGTGCCGGGGCCTGCTATTACAGGCCTGTATACAAAGGTGGCCGCCCCACCAATGGCTGCCGCGCCCACTACCTGCTTGGTAATGAGCGCGCTGCAGCCATCGCTGATGCGGATCGTGTTTAATAGCCGGGATTTTGGGTGAGCTTGTCGTTGTTCCTGATCTCTGCCGTCGGAATCGGGAACAGCAACTCCCGCTCCTTCAGTGTCGGACCGTAGGAGAACTGGTGCCCCACGTAGTCCTCGAACCCGCCGGTGTTCACGTTGAATGCTTTCCGGAGCCGGACCATATCGAACCAGGTCTTGTTCTCATAGCTCAGCTCATGAAACTTCTCTTTCCAGACGGCCTCTCTGAACTCCTGCTGGCTTAAGCCGCTTAGATCGGGAAGCCCGGCCCTTCTCCTGATTTCGTTGACGGCCTCGTAGGCCTCCGGCGTCGGGCCGGACACCTCGTTCATCGCCTCGGCATATATAAGCAGCACCTCGGCGTAGCGTATCAGGGTCCAGTTAAGGCCGCTGCTCGTCGTCTGGAGGTGGGCAATCGGATCGAAAAGCTTGTAGATGTAGTGCCCGCCCAGGTCCACGACAACGGACCTGTCGCTGCTCAGGGAATACTCGGTGTAGTAGAACGCCTTCTCCTCTGTCCGCTTGTCACCGGGCTCGTACGACTCCACAAAATCGGTGTTGGCATAGATGGCCCCGGTCTCGTCCGAGTATTCGGAGATGCCCTTGTTATAGGGGATGATCGAGGTCTGCCAGTTAGAAGGCATGATGAACGGCTCGAACTGCACCATGAAGATGTTCTCGCCCAGGTTCTCCGTCGCCTCGCTGTGCAGATCGTCGTATGAGTCGAACAGCCTGAACTCGCCGGACGCGATCACCTCCCCCGCTTTGTCTGCGGCTTTCTGGTAATACTCGCTGCCTTTCTGCAAGGGATATCCCGCCATGGTCAGGTACACGTCGGACAACAGCGACTTTACCGCGCCCAGCGATACTCTCCCGGTCTCGTCTGTATAGGGAAGCCCGGCGGCCTCCGCCGCAGTCAGGTCCTCCACAATCACCGCATATATGGCATCCACAGAAGCCTCTGCCGGGTAAAGGTCCGGGGAGGTCAGGTCCACCGGCTCCGTAATCAGGGGCACCTCCCCGAAGATCCGCACCAGGTTGTAGTAATAATAGGCGCGCAGGAACCTTGCCTCGCCCAGCAATTGCTGTTTCCGGCTCTCGTCCATGGTAATCTCCGGGATTTTGGCAATCGCGAGGTTCGCGTTCGCGATGCCACGGTAGCTGCTGGTCCAGTACGTGGCGCCATAGGAGTTGTCGGAGTTGTTGACCAGGTTCCGGATGTTGATGCTGTTCTGCGCCTGCCCCAGGTCAGTGTTGGCAAGCCCGGTCGCGAACTCCAGCATCATCCAGGGCGCGCCGCCGAAACCGCCGCCGGTGGTAGACCGCAAACTTTCATATATGGAGTTCACCACACTCTCCGCGTGCTCGGGCTTCGTGAAGTAGTTCTCCAAAGTGAAGTTGGAGCGGTCCGGCTCCACCAGGAAATCTTCGCAGCCCGACCCGAAGAGCACGAGCGCTCCCCAGATCAGTGAATGGCTGAAGGTCTTCTTTATATTGGTTTTCATGATTTCTATCCTTTTAGACTGAGTGAATTAAAAGCCAACATTCAGGCCCACCATAAATACTTTCGGCTTCGGGTAGTCGTACAGCGCCAGCCCCTGGTCGAAAGGCCCGCCGGACGTGGAAACCTCCGGATCGTACCCCTCATACTTCGTGATCAGGAAGAAATTCTGCATGGAGGCATATAGCCTCAGTCTGTTCAAGTGCAGCCTTTCTGTGATTCCGGAGGAGAAGTTGTAGCCCAGCAGCAGGTTTCTGCCCCTGATAAAATCGCCGTCCTGCACCCGGTGGCTGTCGTCGAAAGTGTCGTACCCGGCGGGTATGGGCCTCCACTGCGCAATGGGCGTGTTCTGGTTTTCCGGCGTCCAGGCGTTCAGCACCGTCGCGAAGCTGTTGGCTATGCCCTGGCGGTCTTCGGCGGAGTGCTGGCTGGCGAACGAGACATCGTTGCCGTACATGAACTGCAGGTCGAAGGTCAGGTCGAAGTTTCTGTAGCCAAAGGTGTTGATGAGCGACCCGAACCCGTCCGGGATGCCCTTGCCGATGATCACCCGGTCCCGGTCGTTGATCTGGCCGTCGTTGTTCACATCCTGGTACTTCACGTCGCCAGGCAGCCGCAGGTATTTGGCGGCTTCATCGGCCTCATCGCTTCCCCAGGTGCCCTGCCGCACATAGCCGAAGAACGACCCGACCGGCTCGCCCTCGCGGATCACGCCGCGCCCGGAGAAGATATCGGCGCCGCCTGTCAGGGCGATGACTTCATTTTTATTCACGGAAATGTTGAAAGCGGTGTTCCAGGTGAAGTCGTCCGAAGCGATGTTCACGGTGTTCAGCGCAAACTCAAAGCCCCGGTTCTCCATGCTGCCGACGTTCCGGGTCACGGTGGTGTAGCCGCTGCTTGAGGGCACCGGCGCGCTCAGCAGCATGTCGGTGGTCAGCTTGCGGTAAACATCAAACTCCATGGAAACCCTGTTGTTAAACAGCCCTAATTCAAGGCCGGCGTCTACCTGGTGCGTTTTCTCCCACCGCAGATCCGGGTTGGCCAGCCTGCTGATGCCCACGCCGATGGTTCGGGCGCCGTCAAAAATAACCGAGTAGTTGCCCAATCCTGCCAGGGCCTGGTAGGCGGTGATCTCTGAGTTGCCCGTTACGCCGTAGCTGGTGCGCAGCTTCAGGTTAGATATAGCCGAGATGTTTTTGATGAAGTCCTCTTCCGACGCCCGCCACGCCACGGCCGCGGAGGGGAAGAAGGCATACCTGTTCTCCGAGCCGAACTTGGAGGAGCCGTCGGCGCGGCCGGTGAGCGTGAACAGGTACTTCTCTTTCAGGTTGTAGTTTATCCTGCCGAAGTAAGAGTTCAGGCCATAGGCGCTGGTTCCCGAGCTCGGGGCCACCGGGTTGGCTCCGGCACCCAGGTTGTTGAACTGGAAATAATCGTCCTGGAACCGCTGGGCTCTGGCAACGGCCGAAAAACGGTCTACGTGCTGCCACGAAAGCCCCAGCATACCCGTGAAGGAATGATCGTCGGATATTTCTTTGTTGTAGGTGAGGTAATTCTCGAACTGCCAGGAGTTGTGCCGCTGGTTCTCCACAGAGGCGTCTCCGCCCTGGTTCCGGGATATATAGTTCAGCGTGCGGCCACCGTAATAGTCGATGCGCTGGTTGATGATGTTGGTGCCGAGCGTCGTCCGCAGGTCCAGGCCCTCCATCAGCCGGATGCTGGAGTACAGGTTGCCGAGCATGGTCTGCGTCCTGAGGAAGTAAAGCCGGTCTTCGGCGATGTTCACCGGGTTGCCGCCGCCTTCCATACCAGGGTAGTCCTCGTTTCCAGCCCATCTGCCGTCCGGGTATTTCACCGGTATGATCGGAAGCGCCTCCAGCACCTGCCGCATGGTGGTGATGCCCCCGGCGCCCAGCGGGTCAATCTGCTTCTCGTTCTGGTCGTTGTAGCTGAGTGTGCCCCCCACCTTCAGCCAGCTCTTGATCTCGCTGTCGAAAACGAAGCGGCCGGAGTAGCGCTTCAGCCACGATTCTTTTATCAGGCCTTCTTCGTTCCTGTAGCCCAGGTAGGCCCCGTAGCTGTCCTTTGCGTTTCCGCCGGTAAAAGACAGCTGGTGACTTTGGGTAAGGGCGTCCTGTGTCGCCTCTTCCTGCCAGTCCGTATCATAGAGCGGTCTGCCGTTCGCGTCGAAGAGCAGGGGGTTGGTCCTTTTCGTCTTGGGGTCTACGTACTTGCCGGCGGCCCAGCCCTCCGGATCGTATTTCTCCGCATTCTCGTAGGCTACCTCCTCCACGTGCAGGAACTCCTCGGAATTCAGCAAGTCTAATTTCCGGGTAAGCTTGCCTACGCTGAAGTAGGTGTCGTAATTGACCTGGCCGCCGTCCTGGCTTCCCCGCTTGGTGGTAACCATGATAACGCCGTTGGCGCCCCTCGCCCCATATATGGCCGTGGCAGAAGCGTCTTTCAGCACCTCAATCGAGGCGATGTCGTTGGGGTTCAGGTAATCGATGGGCGTGCTGCCGTTTGCCAGGTCCGTCACGTTCAGGATAACGCCGTCAATGACGTAGAGCGGGTTGTTGGTCACGCTCACAGACGTGTTTCCCCGTATCCGGATATTCGCCCTGCCGCCGGGCCTGCCGGAGTTCACCGACACGTTGGCCCCGGGCACCCTGCCCGCCAACGCCTGTGTGAGCGACGCCGCCGGTCGGTTCTGGAGTTCCTCGGCTTTCACGGAAGTCACGGCCCCGGTCAGGTCCGATTTCTTCTGGGTGCCGTATCCCACCACCACTACTTCCTCCAGCGCCCTGGTGTCGGTTTCCAGTGTTATATTCACCGTGCTTCTGTTGTTGACGGGCACTTCCTGCGTTCTGAAGCCTATATAGGAAACGACGAGGGTGCCGTCGCCGCCCGGCACGTTCAGGGAGAAACTGCCAGTGGCGTCTGTGGCCGTACCGTTGGTGGTGCCCTTCAGCAGCACGGTAACGCCGGGCAGGCCCACTCCTGCCTCATCCGTCACTTTGCCCGACACCGAAGTACTTTGGGCCTGCGCCCCCACCATCGAGATTAGGAGAAGATAAAGTACAAGGCTGTACCTCATCCTGCCATGTAAAAAGTTCTTCATGGTTTTTAGTTTAAGTTTAAAATGAGATTGACGAAAGCTGGTGTGTTTTCACTGGGGCGGTTTATACCGCCAGGTTTCCGGTTGCAGGTGGCAGCTGCCCCCTTGCCAGGCTAAAAGCTGTATGGCATGTACTAATCTACTATGTCCCTCAAGGTAAACTATCCTGAACTGTCCTGAGAATGAGGAAGAAATAACCACCAATCGTCTACCATGAAGCTCCGGCCTTCATACTGCAGCCTGTGCAGCATGGCTGCTTTTTGCATCTTCTAAGGATGCATTTCATATATACACCTGTCATTCAGTTATCTATGGAAAAAAATTAAGTCCTGGGATTAATTATAACATGAGCTTACATTGAGTAACTCCTCACTTAGTGGCACGGCAAATAAACAGAGCCTGCGCTTCTATGCTGCGTTCTTCCCTGTGGTCAGGATATTTCTATCAAGTGGGCAGGACGGTCACAACTCGCTTTGACAAACCCGGGGAAACCGGCCTCTGCATTGTCGGGAATAAGTATATGTAGCGTGCATGTTGGAAAACTGCTGCACAGGGGGCGCAGCATGCACAGAAGAGAAACACGCCAATGAATCCCGGTTCAGGCTGCTGGTCCGGGATTCATTGGCGTCCTCTTTGCTGCTTGATTGGAAATAAGCGCCTGTTTAAGCTTGTGCTTTGAGCTGCAAATGTGTGGCTTCAGAAGCTGAAACCACCTGATTTCACCCTATATAATTGAACTTTTGCGCTGATACCCGCTGAGGGCAGGTTTCTGATGCAGCTTCACGCTGCCGTCCAATCAGACTCTCTCTAATTTTAGCGGGTACGTTTTCTTGGACGCCCACTGGGGCACATATATGTTTTCATCAGCGTCCACGCACACGTCGTGCGGGTGCATGAAGCCCAGGAAAGAGCGGTCTTTCCGCTGCTCCTGCAGCGTTCCTTTTGTATATATGGGCTCCGTTCCGCCCGGCGTGGAAACCACCTTGTCCTTCTCGTCCAGCACCGTGATATAGCCGGAGTTCGGGTAGTCCTGGGAGGTGCTCCGGTAGACAGCCGCGTAGATATGGTTTCCCTTCAGCACGGGGCGGCATATGAAAGAGCCCGGCACCGGGATGGTAGCCAGGTATTTCCCGTCCAGTGTAAAGCGCTTCAGGCGCATATGGGAGCGGTCGGTGATGAGCAGCGTGGGGTTCTTCCTGTCGCGCGTGTCCACCAGCACGCCGTGGCAGCAGTCGAAGGTGCCGTCCGTGTCGCCTTTACCGCCGAAGTGCCGGATGTACTCGCCCTTGTGGTTGTACTGCGTGACGAAGTTCAGGCCATAGCCGTCCGCCACGTAGATGTCTCCGTTCGCCGGGTTCACCGCTGTTTCCGTGGGTTTGAATTCACCGGAATGGCTGTACTCTCCCGTCTCTTTCGGGTAGTCGAACTTATATAGTTCCTTTCCTTTCAGGTCGGTTTTGATCACCTGGTTCCTGTCTGTGTCGGTTATATATAAAAACTCCTCGCCGCCCTCCTGGCTTAACGTCAGGCCGTGGCCGCCGGGGTACGTGGTGCCCCAGGACTCGAGCAGTTTCCCGGACTTGTCATATATAAGCACGTTGTTGCGCGTCTCGTTGGTGAGCAGCAGCAGGCGGCCTTTGGTGTCTTCCACCATTTCGTGGCAATCGTTCACGGGGTTTTTGCCCGCGTCCAGCACGCCCCACCCCTCCACTACCCGGTAGCGGTGCGCGTTATGGCCCAGCACAACGTCCTTCGTGGAAGCGTAACTTTTCTTTACCCAGATGGTGGGGAACAGCGCCCCGACAGCCAGCGTGGCCCCGGATTTTTTCAGAAAGTCGCGCCTGCTGTTGTCTCCTGTCTTTTTCATTGTCTTCTAAAATAAGTGGTTGTGTGCCAGAGGCTGTCTGGGCAAGTTATGCGTTTTCTTTAAGCGAACAATTCCATAACCGGTTTTGCGACGCCGTCCGGGGTGGTGTAGAACGGGCGCTTTTCAACGATGGCGTGCGCGTCTGGGGCAATGCCGAGCGCATGGTAGATGGTCTGGTGTACCTGGTCGATGACGATGGGTTTCTCAATGGTTTTGCAGGGTCTTTCGTCCGCCGTTTTGCCATACACATTTCCCTTTTTTATTCCGCCCCCGAACATCAGAATGGAGCAGCCGTCGGTGAAATGGCGGTGCATGCCGTAGTGTTTGATGTCGTTGATGATATCGGGCTGGTCTACCTGCTCTTTTACTTTCTCGCCGGGGCGGCCCTCCACCATCATGTCCCTGCTGAACTCACTGGCCAGGATAATCAAGGTCCTGTCCAGGTGCCCTGTTCTGTCCAGGTCTTTTACCAGCTGCGCCACCGGGGCGTCTATCTGCTTTTTCATTTCCTTCAGCCGGGTATAGCCGTTCTCGTGCGTGTCCCAGCCCTTAAAGGGCTCATACTCTGTGGTAACGCTGATGAACCGGGCTCCTTTCTCTGTGAGGCGGCGGGCAAGCAGGCAGCCCAGGCCAAACTTGCCGGTGTTATAGATGTCGTAGCTCTCTTTGGGCTCGGTGCTGAGATCGAACGCCTTTGCCTCCGGTGAGTTTAGCAGCATATAGGACTGCTCCATCGACCTCTTCAGGGACTCTTTCTGGTAGCCGCTGCCGAACTCCCCGAACGCACTGTTGCTGATAAGGTCGTTGTAGAGCTGGTTGCGCCTTTCAAACCTTTTGTAGGACATGCCCACCGGAGGCTTCACGCTTTCCAACCCGGTGGTAGGGTCGGGTATCATGAAAGGGCCGAACTCGTTGCCCAGGAAACCGGAGGTGTGGAAGGCTTTCAGCTCTTCCCCCTCGCCCAAGGTGAGCCGCTGGCCTATATCTATGAAAGCGGGAATAACCGGGTTGTTGGGCCCTCGTTCTTTGGCTATCCAGGCGCCTATATGGGGGGCGGCAACAGACTGCGGTGGCTCGTAGCAGGTATGCCAGTGGTACTGGTGCCGCGAATGCAGGATGAAGCCCAGGTCGGCCGCCACGTAAGACCGTATCAGCGTGCCTTTGTCGAGCACCTTGCCGATAGACTCCAGCCCCTCCGACAGGTAGACATCATCCAACACGGTAGGCACCGACTTGAAGGTGCTGAGCACGCGGTTTGCGTCGAGCCCCGTCTCGAAAGGTGTGTAGCGCTTCGGGTCGAAGGTGTCGGTGTGGGCCATGCCGCCGGCCATCCAGAGCAGGATAACCGTATCGGCCCGGGAGTCGGCAATCTGGGATTTGACGGCGTCAGACTCCAGGAGCTGCTTGTTTTTATCGGTACTGCAGGAAGACAAAAGCCCTGCCATGGGGGCGCCGGCTGCGAGGGCCCCCAGCGTGGCCGAACTGGCTGTTTTGAGAAATTCTCTCCTGTTCCATTTTGAATGCATGGCGTTGAATAATCGAAATTAAAAATAGCTCAATAGATTAACTGGAATTCCGGCAGGAGCACTACGGCCCAGAGGAAATCCTGCACTGCGGCCGTGTCCGGCGACGCCCCGAGCGCCTGTCTGGCTACCGCAAGCTCTTCCCGGCCTGGCTCACGGCCCAGCGCCTTCCGGTATACCCTCCTGATAATGGCGTCGTTCTCCCTGACGTTCGTCACCAGGTTTTCGGCCCCTCGCCGCAGCACCTCGTTCAGCTTCTCGCCGTTGGTGAGTTCCAGCGCCTGCAGCAGGTTGGCCTGGGTGTCCCTTCCGGTAATCACGTTCTCCCGGTTGGGCCGACCCAAAGCAGTCAGGAACACGTCGTTCTCCACCAGCGAGGCCCGCACAAAAGGAATGTTCTCCTTATAGTCTGTTATCTCCTCGTAGGGGTTGTAGCGCAGGGCGGTGTCCGGATACACCTGGTATATGGTGCTGCTGACAGCGTCGGCAAACTGCTCGGCCGTCATCCTTCGCCGCAGCATGCCCGTGAACTTGAAGTTTTGGGCGTTGACATCATTTATATCCTCCACTCCCACCGAGGGCAGCTGATATGCTTTGGAAGTGGCAATCAGGTAGATCAGCTCTTTCATGTCATAGCCGTTGGCCACAAAGTCAGAAGCCAGCCAATCCAGCAAATCCTGGCTCCAGGGCACGTTGTCCATGGCATCCACCGGGGCAACGATGCCGCGGCCCATCAGCTGCGCCCAGATCCTGTTCACGAGCGTGCGGTACAGGCGCCCGTCTTCCGGCTTCACCAGGTTATCGGCCAGTTGCTTCAGCTTCTCCTTCACAGAGGCCGCCTCGTCTATGTCGCCAAGCTCCTCCCAAAGGATTCTGGTGTCGGCCATCTCCCCGGTGGGGACATCGCAGCGGTTAATCTCCAGCGTCGAATCGGCGAAAATGTTGGCAAAGGCGTAGGCGTCCGCCAGTTTCCAGTCGCTGATGAAGCTGTCGTGGCAGGAGGCGCATTTGAGGTTCAGCCCCAACAGCACCTGCGAGACATTCTGTGCGGCCTGCATCTCGATTGACTGGCTTGAGTTGACGACGCCGCGCCATTGGATGCCTTTGATAAAGCCCTGGGACTCCTCCGTGGGATTCAGGAGTTCTTTCACAAACTGGTTGTAGGGCTTGTTTTCCTCCAATGAGGTATACAGCCAATTGGATATGTTGTAGCGGCCATTCGTTATATAGCCGGTGCCGGTATAGTCGTTGCGGAGCGCATCGTTCCAGAAGGTGAGCCAGTGCATGGCGTAGGCATCATCTTGGTCAAGCAGTTGCCTTACCCATATGGCCCGTTTGTCGGGCCTTGTATCCTGCGAAAAAGCGGTCAGTTCTTCGGGTGTGGGCAGGAGGCCGGTGATATCGAGGAAGATTCTTCTGAGGTAAGTTCTGTCGTCCACCACTTTGGGCCAGGTGATTTTATTTTCCTTGAAATAGTTGTTCACCCATAAGTCGACCGGGTTCCGGAGCCCGTTGGTGGCGGGGGGCAGGGCGGGCATCCGGGGCTTCATCTCCGCCACCCGGAAGATGGTCTTGGCGGAGTCTGGCCAGGGCGCCCCCTGCTCAATCCAGAAAGTGATGAGTTCTATTTCCTCTTTGCTCAGGGCCTTGCCTTTGCCGGGCATGGATTCTTTGTGGCTGCGCGGCAGGTTAATCCGGCGCACAATCTCGCTGTTGGCTGGGTCTCCGGCGACGAAGATAGGGCCCGACTCACCGCCTTTGAAAACCATCTCTTTGCTGTCGAGGCGCAGCTCTCCCTTTATCTTATCCGAACTGTGGCACTTGTAGCAACTGTGCGCGAAAATGGTCCTGACCTGCACGTTGAGCGCTACCTGCTGCTCGTGGTCCAGTTCGCCGCCGCTTTTCAGGGAGGCCAGGTTGATGTTGCTGCTCATGTCCGGCTCCCCCTCATAATCCGCGCTCCACGGAATGACGCTGGCCAGGTAAACCTCCCCGTGGGTCAGGGAAGCGCCGTAATGGCCCGCCGCCGTAACCCCAATAGCGGAGAATATCAGCACGCTTCGGTAAACCTTTACCAGACTCTGCCTCGATTTCTTCTCTACCGCGTACAGGAACAGCACCGCCACAACGCCCAGCACAGCCGTTGCCACGCCTGTCCAGCGGTGTATAGCCAGTGTGTCGCCCCCGTAATCCTCCTGGCCGGCCAGCATCCAGCCCAGCACAGCAGAAATAACGGCACCGATGGCACCCAGCACCACCAGCAGGTTGATACCCGGACGGAGCTTTGAATTATATCTCCGGAGCGTGACCACCTCTAACAAAGCCGCCAGGCAAAGCAGCGTCACCGGCAAATGGACCGCCAGCGGATGCAGCCGGCCCAAAAGCTTCCACAGCCAGAAGACACCGCCATCCGATGAAGTATCTGATATTAGCGGCTCGGCAAACCCGGAAGACAGCAGGAAGGGGAAAAAGTTACAAGCCAGAATAACTGTAAGAATTGTATATATCTTTTGCTGAGCAGCCTTTTTTCCCTTCATAGATGTAATCATTTATTAAAAAGCTATGACTAGCCAATCGAGTGTATTTCCAATATAGTAAAAAGTGCCATGATAACTGTCATGCACTGTCCTGCAATTCGCCTATTATATCAACCATGCAACAGGATATATAATTCCTTCGCTTAAAATTTGCATTATAACCACAGCTTACTCATTCTCAGAAGAATGCCCTGCTGCAGAGTATCTGTTTTCTGATATATAAACTGGCTGACGCGCAGCCTGACCCGCCGGCGCGTCAGCCAGTTTATATGGTAACTCACCTCCTAATATCCCGGGTTTTGGGTGAGTTTCCCGTTAATCAGTATCTGCCTGTTGGGGATGGGGTACAGGGCTTCATAAGGCTCAAAGATATAGTCGTTGTTCGCATACGGGATGCCGCCCCTGCCCACCGTCGGATCCGCCTTTTCCCTGGCGGTGTAGGCGCTGAGGAACTGTGCCATCTCCTCGGGCGTCATCGTCCGTTTCAGGTCAAACCACCGGTGGTTCTCAAACGCCAGCTCCACCCTCCTCTCGTGGTATATGGCCCCCAGCAGGTCGCTTCCCGAATAGTCGGGCAGGCCGGCGCGGTTGCGCACCATGTTCAGGTAAGTGGCCGCCTCGGCTGTATTACCCTGCTGGGCCTGCGCCTCCGCCAGCATCAGCAGCACATCTGAATACCTTATTACTGGCCAGTTATCATCCGTGCGGCCGGAAATCGTGTGCGGGTGGTTGTACTTGTTGATGTAGGGCACCGGCACCCACTCGCCGCTCTCGTTGGTATAGCCCTCCTGCAGCGACACGTCTTTGCGCAGGTCCCCTTCTTCAAAAGCGGCGATCATATCCTTGGTAGGCGTGTTCCAGCCGCCCGGCCTGCTGTCCGGGAAACCCGTGACGGCTCCGGCGGAAAGCCTCGGGGCGAATTCATATATAAAGTTGCTGTGCTCCTGCAGATCGTTACCGCCCTGGAACTGGATGTCAAAGATGGTCTCAGCGTGGTTCTTGTTCTGAGGGTCAAAGACATCGGCATAAGACGGTAGCAGGGCATACCCCAGCGGGAGAACCTGGTTCAGGGTCGTAACCGCGTCCGCGTACTGTTTCTTGGTGAGGTACACCTTGCCCAACAGAGCCAGCGCGGCGCCTTTCGTGGCCCGCCCCGCATTTGCGGCGTCATAGCGCTCGGGGAGCAGCGTGGCGGCGTCCTTCAGGTCGCTCTCCACTAACTCATATACCTTCGCCTGCGGCTCCCGCAGATACGCCCAGGCTGCCGAAGGCTTGTCCAGCGGCTCCGTGATGATGACGACATCACCGAAATACTGCACCAGGTTAAAGTAGTAGTACGCCCTGATAAACTTCAGCTGCCCTTCAATGGGGCCTATTACCGCCTCGTCGATGGGGGCGTCCTGCAGCCGGGCCAGCGTGTTGTTTATATTGAAGATCGCGTTGTAATAGCTGTTGTACAGCCCCTCAATGTTCCCGGTGCCGGAGTTCACGGTCATAAACTCAAAGGCCTCCCGCGCTGGCCCCTGGCCCCGGTCGTCCGGATTGTAGTGGACGGTGGTGTTGTCGGAAGGCAGCTCGTTGAAAACCCACTGGCCGCTCACAATCCCCTGCAACTGCCCGTAAACGCCGTTCAGCGCCTGCTCTACCTGGGTCCGGTCTTGGTAAAAGCTGCCTGCCCCTATCTGGGTGGGGTCTGTTTTGTGCAGAAATTCCTCCTCGCAGGAGATAAGAAGGAGACAAAGAGCCACATGGCCTATCGTTAGTATACGTTTCATCTTTCCCTGGTTTAAAAGTTTAAGTTGGCACCAAACGAGAATGTCCTGGCGATGGGGTAGGTCACGTCATCATACCCCGGCCGGATGCCTCCCAGCGCGTTGACGTCCGGGTTGTTGCCCGGATAGTTGGAGATCAGGAACAGGTTGTCCGCATTGAAATAAATCCTGGCGCTCTTGACAAAGGTGTTCAGGGTGGGGAGCGTGTAGCCGATGGTGATGTTTTTCACCCACATATGGCTCGCGTCGTACACGTAGCGGGAGTTGCTCTCGCGGGAGTATATCCATGTGTTGGTGGTGCCCAGTTTTCCTGCCCCGGGATTCTGCTCCGATCGCCACCTGTCTTTGCTCTCGGTCAGGATGTTAAACACGCCGTCCAGGTTCATCGTGGATTTCTCGATCTGGGCAAACACGTCGTACCCCTGGGCACCGAGGAACAGCACGTTGAAATCGAAGCGCTTGTAGTCGCCGCCAACGGTCCAGCCCCAGTTGAAATCCGGGTGCGGGTTGCCTATCTCCACCATGTCCTGCTGGTCGTAAGACACTCTGCCGTCTCCGTTGCCATCCCTATACCTGTAAACGCCGGGGATGGCGCCGTCCTGGGCGGGCGCGGCATCAATCTCCGCCTGGTTGTTGAATATGCCCATCACCTCAAAGCCATATATCATCCCGATGGGGTGGCCGACCTTCGAGACGCTCATCATATCGTACATGCCCCCGTTCCAGATCTCGTCGTTCTCCCCGCGCAGCTCCAGCACTTTGTTCCGGTTGAAGGATATGTTGAAGTTGGTGCGGAAGTTAAAGGCATTGATGGCCGTGCGGTAGTCGGCGGCGAACTCAAAGCCTTTGTTGCGGACTTTCCCGATGTTCGACAGGCTGGTGGTGAACCCGGAGATGGAGGGTATCTGGATGGGCAGCAGCATGTCGTTCGTGATCTTTCTGTAGTACTCCACGGTAAAGACCAGCTTGTTGTTGAAGGTCGCCAGGTCCAGCCCGATGTCCAGCTGCTGCGATTTCTCCCAGCCGAGCTCGGCGTTGGCAAACGAGCTGATCACCTTGCCGTTCGCGATGTTGTTGCCCAGTATATAATTGACGGTGTTCATATAGGACAGGCTGGAGTAGTTTCCGATGTTGTTGTTGCCGGTCATGCCCCAGCTTCCCCTCACCTTCAGGTCCTCCAGCCAGGCGTACTTCGGGATGAACGGCTCCTCTGATATGCGCCAGGCAACGGACGCCGCCGGGAAATTCCCCCACTTGTTCTTGACGCCGAACCGGGAGCTGCCTTCGCGGTTGAAAGAGGCCGACAGCAGATATTTGTCTTTGAAGGAATAGTTTACGCGGCTGAGGTAGGCCAGTGTGCTCCAGCCATATTCCGTGGAGCCGGAAGACTTCAGGATGGCCGCATTGAGAAAGGGGACAAAGTCGTCGGGGTAGTTGTTTCCGGAGCCCGAAAGCCCTTTTGTGGTCTCCTCCTGGGCCGTGTACCCGACCATGGCGTCGAGGTGATGCACCCCGAAGTCGTTGTTGTAGGTAAGCAGCTGGTCGGCCGAAACGTTCAGCGTCTGGAAAGCGCTCTCGTACCCGCGCGCCTGCCTCGGCGGTGGGGCGTTGGTTCCCGCAATCGTGGACGGTACGAACTCTTTGTAGTCGTCAAAGACAACCCGCGCGTTGACGGCCGACTTGAATTTAAAATGCTTCAGGAAAGAGACCTCAACGAAGCCGTTGGTCAGCACATCGCCGATGTTCCTGTTCCGGATGATCTCGTTCAGGCTCTGCACCGGGTTAGGCCACCCGAACACACCGTCTTTCCCGCCTATATAGCTGTTATAGGTGCCGTCCTCGTTATATACCGGCTCCCGGGGGTCCATAATCAGCGCCGAGCCGATGAGGGCGTCGCGCCCGTTGGGGTTGGTGAGGTTCTGCCTGGAGTAGGAACCGTTGATGTTCCATCCCATCGTGATGAAGTCGTTCAGCTTTCCTCCCAGGTTGGCCCGAAGCGAGAAGCGGTCATAGTTGGTCTTGATCAGGGCCCCCTCCTGGTTGAAGTAGTCCGCAGAAATCAGGGAGTGGATGGGGCCACTGCCCTCCGAAAGCGTGACGTTGTAGTTCTGGACCGCCGCATTCTGATTGAGGATCTCCTCGAACCAGTTGGTGGAGTATTTGGTCTGCTCCGGATAGCGGAAATCGAGCGGCACCTCCTCTATGCTTGGCTCCCTGTTCTCGAAATAGCGGATCTTGTCCATGAAGACGTCCTTCTTGAACTGGGCAAACTCCACCCCGTTCAGCATGTCCACCTTTCTGGAGTCGGGGATGTTCTGCACGCCGTAATTGGCGGTGACGTTTACATTCACCTCCCCTTCCTTGGCGTGCTTGGTGGTGATGATGATCACCCCGTTTGAGCCCCTCGCGCCATATATGGCCGTGGAGGCCGCGTCTTTCAGCACCGAGATGCTCTCAATGTCGTTCGGGTTCAGGTTCTGCCCCACGGAGGTGCCCACCGGAAAGCCGTCGATCACATAAAGCGGGGAGCTGCCGGCTCCCAACGAACCGATACCCCGAATTTTCACCTCGAACTCACTTCCGGGCGAGCCGTTGTTCTGTTTTACCACGACCCCGGGGGCCTGCCCCTGAATCAGCTGGGTAACGTTTGAGGCGGGCACCTCGCCCACGTCTTCCACGTTGATGTTGGACACGGCAGAAGTGATGTCCCGTTTCCGCTGCGTGCCATACCCCACCACCACCACTTCCTCCAGTGCCTCCGTGTCGGTGGCCAGCGTCACGTTCACGGAGCTTCTGTTGCCGATGGGCACTTCCTGCGTTTGGAAGCCTATATAGGAGACGACCAGCGTGCCGTCGCCGCCCGGCGCATTGAGGGAGAAACTGCCGGTGCCGTCTGTGGCCGCACCGTTCGAAGTCCCCTTCAGCAGCACCGTAACGCCGGGCAGCGGCACTCCTTTCTCATCCGTTACTTTTCCCGTAATTAAAGTGCCCTGCCCCCATGCCCCCACAGCTGACAGCAGGACCAGATGGAGCATGAGAATGCACCTCATCTTTTTCAGTAAATAGTGCTTCATAGTGTATCGTTTAAGTTTAAATCTGAAGGTAAAATCATGCAAGCCATATATGAGTGAGCAATTAATTACTTGTAATCTACTATATATACAATCCCCAACTCTCCTGTACTGTCCTGAAATTCAGGATGAAGCAGCCGTGAAATGGGTAAAAAGGACAAATAAGACAGTAAAAGAAACTGGTGCAGGCGAATCTGAAGATGTGCGAGACTGGACAGCGCTCCGGTGCCGGGCCATCCGCAGTAGTGTTGGTTTCTAGGGTATATGGCCCCTTTCAGGCTGGCTAAATAGCAAGAGAACCAGAGAAACAAATATATGCTGAGAAGCATACATGCTTTAAAAGAAAGCCCCGCACCTTTCAAGAAAAGCGCGGGGCTTTGATATAAATAGCTGCTTTCTGAAGCAGTAAAAACAGGTCTGGAAGCGGCGTGCTACTGCCCCATCACAAGCCTGGTCTGTGCGGGTGAGTTCTTCGCCTCCTGCAGTTGAATGCTGAGCGGCCCGTTGGGATATACGCTCCTGTCGATGGCAAGCGTGATCTGGTGAATGCCCTGGGATAGGTTCACCACCACCCCATTGTCCTCCAGTTTGAGAGGCTTCCGGTCTACCCAGGCGGTGATGCCGGCTGTGGAGTTGAATGCAAAGTCCACATTGCCTTCGCTTAAAACCTCGGTATCAAACCGCACGAAACTGTATCGCTTCTTGGCATTTACCTCGACAACCGGCAGTTCGCCGACGGGCAAATCCCCGGCGACCTTGCTATATGCCGGTTGAAGCGGCAGCCTGGTGCCTGCTTTGACGATATGGCCCAAACCGTCTTTATTGATTTTTTCAGACAGTTCCTTGTTGCCCGGCACGGTCTGCCAGCGCCGCACGAATTGTGTATTCGGAACGCGGAATTTTCCGGATTCGCCCAGTTGCGACAGGAAGCCGACCAGGTTGATGAACTCTTCCTTTTCCAGGCCTGCGGTCAGGCCCGGAGGCATCAGGGAGCCAGTTACTTTCTCGAGCACCTCTATCTGGCTTTTGGCAACCGAAACCTCCCTGCCCGCCACATCCCGCATCACAATCTCCGTTGCCCCATTGCTCACCAGGTACCCCATCAGCTCGCTGCCGTCTTTCTTCACCACACGCTGGAGTTCATACCCCTCTTTGATGGACTGGGAGGGATAGAGAATAGAGTGGATGATGGTTTCAACGGGCGAACTTGTGCCGAGGCTGCTCAGGTCCGGGCCGATCAGGCCTCCGGCTCCCCCGATGGCATGGCACGAAGCGCAGTTACTTTTCCGGAAAACTGCTTCGCCCAAATCGTGATCTGCTTTCCCGTTTATTTCTATCGCGAGGCTGTTGATCTCCCGGCTGCTCAACTGCTGCGGCATCCGCTCGGCGGGCAGAATACCCCCGGAGGCTTCCAGTGCCTGTCGGAGCAGCGTCACATCCTCGTCTTTTTGCCGCCCCCACGGTATCTGCCGCTCAAAGCCCGGCCTGACAGCCTTCGCTACATCTGCCGGTATTTTCCTGGACATCAGCTCTTCGCCGAACACGCGCGCCCCCTGCTTTTGCGACAGAAAAGCCCTGAACAGTTCCGAAGCGTCTTCCTGCGCGGGCAGGCGCTGCAGCAGGCCTACCCCAAGGCGGGCCGCTTCATCCACATTTAAGGAGGCAAGCTGGGCGGTCGCCAGAAGCCGTAGTTCCATGTCATTTTTCCCGCTGGCCATGCCAGTCAGCGCCTTTTCGGCCTTGCCGCTATCCAGAGCAGCCAAAGCGCCCAGCGCCGCCTTTCTGATGTTTTTGTCTTTCTTTTGGGTAAGGCTGATCAACTGCCCGCTCATCTCCTCCATATCCCAGTATCCGATCAGCCGCAGCGCATGGATGACGGTCGCTTCGTCCTTGCTTCCGGTAAAGCCGGCAATGCGGCTCAGGCCCTTGTCCGGCTTTGTCTCTCTTTGGCGCGCCGCCTCCGCCAGCGCCCCGAGTTGTGCCGCTACATTTTTGCTTTGCCCGGCATAACCCTGCACAGCCATGTCAAAAAGGGTGTTGAGGTCAGCAGTCGTTCCCCACCTGGCGATGGAGTTGAGCACATCCTTCTGATACGCCTCCGGCACCTGATCCTTTTGGTAAAGCCCGACAAGCTGCGTGACAGCCTCCGGGCTATGCATCGACTTCAGCGCAAAGGCGGTTTTCATGGGGTCTCCAAAAAAGTCAGGATTCTTCTTCAGGCGTTTCATCAGCACTGGCTCAAGCTCACGCATGGTCTGCCACAGGGCGTAGTCCAGAAACTCGTCCATCGGGTGCTCCAATACAGCCAAAGCAGTGCGCGCCGCCTCAGCCGTCTGTTCGCTCCGGAGGGCAATAACGGCCTCCAGACGCACCTGTGGGTGCTCGTCTTTCACTGCCCTGGCCAGCAAGCCGGGAACATCCGCTACCTTGTCGTGCCAGAACTGGAGCGCCCTCAGACCTGCCGCCCGGGCGTTGTGGCTTTTTGCATCCAGAAGACTCAGCAGCAGTTGCTCGTTTACCACACCTAATGACTGATGCACCCAGAGGGCCTCCAGCAAATGGTGTTCGTAATCCGGTTCATTTTTATCCAGGCCGCCCGCCCACTTTTGCAGTGCCGGTATGACCTCCCCTGCCCCGCGCGCCTTCAGTACCTGCCTGGCCTGCGAGCGGGTCCACTCCTCCGGCAATTTCAGGGCATCTAAAAGCTCACTGGTGGTGGCTGTCTCCAGTTTTGGGGTTTTCACCAGGGGCCGGTCCTTTGCCACGATGCGCCAGATGCGGCCATGCTCCTGGTCCCGGCGCGGGTCATGGAAATCGACTTCGCCGTGCTGGATAATCGGGTTATACCAATCGGCCACATAGATGGCCCCGTCAGGACCCACCGATATGTCTACCGGCCGGAAAGCGACATCATCCGTCCATAGCAAATCCCCAGCCTGCTTCGAGGCATAGCCACTGCCCTGCTCCTCCAGTTCAAACCGGTTGATCCGGTTTGCCCGGAAGTCGTTGGTGATGACGCTCCCCTGCCAGGACTCCGGCAGGTGCCGCCCGGAAATCACTTCCAGCCCGCTGTGTTTGGGCTGGCCCGGATTTAAACCACGTATAATTCTCTCGGCACCCGGAGAGGTCACAAACGTGGCACCCGGAAAAGCATAGTTTATGCCTTCGTTGCCCGCGCCGTCTGTCAGAAACGTCTGTCCCCAGCGGTCGAACTGAAGCCCCCAGGGGTTGATCAGGCCTTTGGCAAATATATCCAGCTCAAGCGTTTCGGGGTTTAATTGCCAGACGCCGCCCCCTTCCAGGCGCTTCACACCCGTCGGGGTTTCGATATGGCTGTAGATGTAAATGGACTGGTTGAAGTAAAGGCGGCCAGCCGGTCCCCAGCGGAAGGTATGAATCAGGTGGTGGGTGTCGCCGGTTCCGAAGCCGGTCAGCACCTGGTGCTTCTTGTCGGCCTTGCCGTCTCCGTCTGTATCCCTGAAATGCAGAATCTCGGTGGAATTGGCCACATATACGCCGCCGTCGCCGGGCAGAATACCAGTGGGCGTCAGCAGCCCCTCCGCGAAAATGGTTGACTTGTCCGCTTTTCCGTCTCCGTCCGTGTCCTCGAGCACCGTTATCTTGTCGTTTGCCTCCTCTCCCGTTTTCAGGTGGGGGTAGGCTGTGCTGCTGACCACCCACAGCCTGCCCTCTGTGTCCCAGTTCATCTGGATGGGCTTCACCACCATCGGCTCGGCGGCAAAAAGCGTTACCTCAAACCCCTCCGCTATATGGAACGCCTCCAGCGCCACCTTCGGGTCTGTCGTGTCAGTTCTACTGCTCTGATTCACCATGGAGGTGACCAGCAGGAAAACAGGGACAAGCATGACCCCATAAAACCCTCTTGGCGACAAACTGAAAATGCGGCTACCCTTCCTATATAGGCTTTTTACGAAACCAGAGAACGCGGACGTATTCATATACTTGTTTTTTTGATCGGCTGTCATGCTATCGTGTGCGGGTAAGTTGATACACTCTTGTTGCTGGCGTGCGGTCCAGCGCAATCTGGCCTTCCAACCAGGTGATGATGATGCCCAGGTCCTCCAGGCCTTTCGCGTGCCTGCCCTGTTCATGCGACCGGAAGCCAAGGATATATGTCCTGTTAAGCGGCCGGTACTGCTGGAAAAACAGCTCGTTCTTCTTTACAATCTCTTCGCGCAGCTTCCCTGCCTGGCTGTAGGATTTCTCCAGCGGGACTTCCACCCCTTCTTTCCATTCCTTAGCCGAAGCGGTAATCGGCCGGGAGCCGTCGGCGGTAAGGGTGTACTTTCCTCTTTTGAGCCCTGCAACCCGGAAAACCCGCGCCTTGTCTGCTGTTGCCCTGTCCTGCTCCGGCAGCGGGAGCGGCAGGCAGACTTCCGCAACCGTGAATTTTATGCTCCCTGTGTCCTTACCGGCGTCCACAACCTTTGCCGGGCCCGTCGCCGCTACCTCGCTTTTGGAAATAGTCAGGCTTATCGGCTCGTTGCTGCGCGGTGCCAGCCCCAGGCCCGCCTCCAGGGCAGAGGCCAGGTGATAGTACCCGTTTTCGTTCAGGTGAAAGCCGTTGTCCGACAGCTTTGCGTTTTTGCCGCGCTCCAGCAGTGGGTTGAACACGTCAATGAATCTTATGTCACGCGCAGAGGCAGTCCTGGCGATGGCAGCAGCATATAGCTCCAGCATCGCATTGCGCTCCTCTACATTCCCGGCGGTTCCGGCGGCCATCAGCGGAACAGGAGACAGCAGGATTGCTTTCGCACCAAGCTGCTCAATCTTGTCAAGCAACTGGTTCAGCCCCTGCTCAAAACGTGGAAGGCCCGCCTCTCCCGCAAGCGCCTCGTTGGCGCCGTAGGCAACGAACACAACCGTGGGTTGGGCTTTCGTCAGTTGCTCCAGCAGCAAATCATAGGCGCTCGGGGCGGATATATAACTGCGCGCCTCCCCCCAAACCGTATCACCCGTCCAGCCTATGTTCCGGTACGTGACATCGCGGCTGGGCCACCTGGTCGTCAGGGCCAGTTCCAGGAAGCCGTAGGGCAGGTCGTTCTCAAACAGCGAGTTTCCCACAAAAACAACCCGGTCGCCGTTCCGAAGTTCAAAGGCTGCGTCAGCCGCCTCGGTAACTACTTGTGGCATATTTTGAGCAACTGCTGTTCCGGCGGTTAAGGTATTGGATAAAAGTAAAGCACAGCCGAGGGCGGCTAGGAGATATCTCTTTCTCATGCATTTTTATTTAATGTAATCTCTCCCGGAGAAATAGTGGGTCCGAACATGCCTCCTGTTATATAGCTTCTATTTCGCTAGTCCTGTTTACAATGGCTTAAGGGGCTATAGGATTGATATATAGGGCTATATAGTGTACGCACCCACCCTATATAGCACTGTAATTTATATATAAGCTGGCATTCTGTGAAGAACAGACTACTTATTGCCTGCCTTTCCTGCTGCCCGCAGCCAGCAGTGTACTTACGGCTTTGTCTCCTGAAACAGCGTAGGCCGGCCGCGGATGCTGTGCGTCAAACACCCGGAGCACCGCAGGAGTTTCGACGGTCACAAAGCTTTCGTCTATCTCTCCTTTTTCGTTCGTAACCGCTTTCAGCGACAGTTTAAGATGCTTCGCTAAAAAAGCATAGGCTCCTTTTCGCTTGTTGATGCCGTAGTCGTGGCCTTCGTCCGGAAGATGCAGATTCTCTACCTGCTCTTCCCGGCCATATAGCCGGTAGATGTCCATTATATAGGGATACTCCACCTCCGGGGTGTTTTTCGTCCAGTCTTTCCCGTCTGAGATCAGCAGCATGGGGCGCGGGGCGGCCAGGGCGGCAATCTCTACGTTGCTGGTCTGGTGGTCTTCGCTTTTATGGACAGGCATGCCGCTCTCGCAGGAGCAGCCGCCAAAAAAATGAGCCGACACCATCACCACCGGCACGGACACCGCAATCCGGTCATCCAGGGCTGTCAGGAAAAAAGCCTGCGTTCCGCCCCCAGACTCCCCCGTTACACCTATCCGCTTCGCATCCACCTCCGGGAAAGAGAGCAGGAAATCCACCGCCCGCCTGCTGTTGTGGGTTTGCAGGGCCAGGGCCTGCGGGTGCTTGTGGGAGCATTGGGTGGCGTCTGCGTAGCCAACCATATCGTAGGCAAAAACGATGGCTCCCATGCGCGCGAGCGTCGCGCAGCGCTTCTGCGTATACTCCTGCACCCTGCCGTCGGGGCCGTGGCCGTGCGTGGCGAGGATACCCGCATAGGAAGGTTGCTTTTGCGTGGGGCGGTACAGGTTGCCTGTCACAAAAAAGCCGGGCAGGCTCTCGAATGCCACGTTCTCCACAGTATAGCCGTCATATATCCTTTTGCTGTGGATGATGGGCTTGAGAGGGGTGTTTTGGGGTATATGAGCCAGGCTCATGCCCTCCACCATGCCTTTGCGAATGCGCGCCGCCCTTTCCTCCCAACCCTGCTGATCGCGGTAGGTGGCGGCAAATTTTTCCAGGGAGGCTTTGCCTTCTGCCTCGGTGTAATAGGCCCCCTGGCAAAGCATCGCGGAATCTATCGCCTGCGCCCTCAGGCTGCTGCTCAGCAGGCCGAGCCCTATATAGCTTAGCAGCGCGAGTACTGTTTTCACCTTCATCATGCCATATGATTGTTAGAATCCGACTGAAGGAAGTTGTGAGGTCAAAGCAAATCCTTCCCCTCGTTGTAGAAGATATATAGCCCCTGTTTTCCGGCAACGATAATATCCGGGCGGCCTGTGCCGCGCAGGTCGGCCACACTGAAGAAAATGCCTGTGCCCACGCCTTCTCCCAAAGGGCCGTAGCTGATGATGTTCTTGGTGAAGCTGTCGCCGTTCCAGCTGTAATAGTACAGGCCAAAGTCATCGTTGGCGCCGGGGTCGTTGCCGTTGTGGGCGCGGTAGCGCTTGCCGGTTACAAGCTCCGGCTGGCTATCCCCGTTCAAATCCACCCAGTGCATCTCATGAAACTGCGAATTGTCTGCGTCGATGACGTGTCTGACCCAGGTGCGCTTTCCCTTCTTGCCTGCCTGTTGCTCGTACCACGACAAGCCATACCCGTGTCCGTTGCCTGCAATCAGGTCCGGCTCGCCGTCCTGGTTCACATCCGCGACGATGATGGGGACGCTGGCAGGCTCTATCTCAAACTCGCTGTGCAGTTTCCAGGAGCCGGTCAGCGGATTCTTCGGTGCCTCCAGCCAGCCCCCGCTGATGATGAAGTCTCCCCGGCCATCGCCGTTCACGTCACCGAAGCCCAGGCCATGCTCATGCGTTTTGGCTACCTCCACGCGCGTAAACGTGGGGCTGCTGTTGGTGCCGGGTTTCACTTTGTAGAATGCCAGCGGCTTGCCGGGCGTGTTCGGAACCAGTTCCAGCGTGCCGTCGCCATCCACATCCCAGGCGCGGATGGTTTCGATGTTGCCGGTTTTGGCGATGGCGTGCTCCGGCCACGGTTTGTCCGCGCCGGGGTTCTCATGCCAGCGCATGGTTTCGGCAAACCAGCCACCGGTCACAAAATCAAGCCGCCCGTCGCCGTTCAGATCCATCGGGATGGTGGCGAAGTCGTCGTAATACTCGCCGTGGCGCTTTACGTCGGTGATGTGGTGGCGCTTCAGGTAGTCCGGGCCTTCGTACCAGAAATTACCCGACACCAGATCCGGCACCTTATCCCCGTTCACATCAAATGCGCCAACCGATTCGAAGCTTTCCGCAGCGACAAACTGCTTCCTGAATTTTACGGGTCCGGAATTTTCGGTCTGCGCCTCGGCTTGTTCCGGAAGAAGGGAGATGGCAAGAAAGAAGACAGCGGTGCGATAAAGAGAGATCATAGGCAGGCAACATATATAGTTTGAGAAAGAAACAGTAAAAAAGAAGCTGTTGAGCCATGATCACTGATTCATATCCCAACAGCTTCATGCCAGCGGCTACAGCGCATTGCTACGCCTCCCTGAGCGCTTGTTTATTTCCGGCCCCCTGCTTCTCCTTCCACTCCACATTCGTATTCTTCCAGCTTCTGGAAGCGGCCGAGTCCAGCACTGCCTCGCAAACCTTCTGTGTCTCAAGCGCCTCCCTGAAGGTTGGGGAGCAGGGTTCGCCTGTTTCTACACTCTTCAGGAATTCGGCCACCTGATGCAGGAAAGTATGCTCGTAGCCGATGCTTGTGCCGGGTATCCACCACCTGTTCATATAGGGTTGGTCGCTGTCGGAGACGTGGATGGAGCGCCAGCCGCGCACAATAGACTCATCCGCATGATCGAAGAACTCAAGGCGGTTCATGTCGTGCAGGTCCCAGCGGATAGAGGCGTGCTCTCCGTTGATCTCCAGAGTATACAGCGCCTTATGGCCGCGCGCATAGCGGGTAGCCTCGAAGAGCCCCAATGACCCGTTCTCGAAGTGGCAGTGAAAAATGCAGGCATCGTCGATGCCCACCTTCTGCACCTGCCCCGTGTCCTGGTGAACGCGCTCCTTGATAAAGGTTTCGGTAACGGCAGACACATCCTTTATGCCTCCGTTCAGCCACATGGCCGTGTCGATGCAATGGGCGAGCAAATCGCCTGTGACGCCGGACCCGGCGGCGGCGGCGTCCAAACGCCAGGTCGCCGCACCGCCCTGCGGCACGTTGGCGTTGATGGTCCAGTCCTGCAGGAAGTTAGCCCGGTAATGGAATATCCGCCCCAGCTTTCCTGAGTCAATGATCTGTTTGGCCAGCGCCACGGCCGGAACGCGGCGGTAGTTGTACCAGACGGTGTTGTTTACCCCGGCCTTTTCAACGGCAGCCACCATGTTTTGCCCTTCAGCCAGTGTGCGGGAGAGGGGCTTTTCGCAGAGAATCATTTTGCCTGCCGCAGCGGCGGCGATGGCAATCTCCGCGTGCATGTCGTTCGGTGTGCAGATATCCACCGCATCCACATCATCCCGCGCGATAACGGCTCTCCAGTCCGTCTCCACCGACTCGTAGCCCCATTGTTCGGCAAATGCCCGTACCTTCTCCTCGTTCCGGGCACAAGCCACCTTCAGCACCGGCCGGTACGCCAGCTCCGGGAAGAAGTCGTTTGCGCGCTTGTAGCCATTGGTATGGATGCGCCCCATCAGGCCGGTTCCAATCAAACCGATTCTTAGTTCTTTCGTTTTTCCCATATCCATCTTTTCAATAAATTATTGAGCAGTATCAACAGCCAGCTTTTTCTCCGGCTCGTACCAGCCATGCATCTGGCGCACTTTTATCATGGTGGCCAGGATGTCGTTCCAGGTCTGCTGCTGCGTCATCACGTCGTTCGAGAACATGCAGCCGTCCCAGCATATATGCCTGAAGGCTTTTGTCAATTCCCCGTTCTCGTCGCGCAGCCAGTAGCCCGCGTCATGGGCGATGTCCAGTTTGCCGTTGGGGTCGAATGCCAGGCAGTGGCGGCCTGTTTTGTCGTGTGAGCCCGTGCCGTGTACGGTGCCGTCGTTCTGGGCCACGTGGAAATCTATCGTCCAGGGGCGAAGCGCGTTGGTGAGCGTAACAAGCCCCTGGCTCAGTGCTTCGCGGTCGCTCCACTCAAAGTCTTTGGGCAGGATGCGGTCCTCCGGCCGGTTATAGCCCAGCAGGTACAGAAAGGTATGGGACATGTCGGCCTGAAAACCGATGTTGGGGCGGTCAACGGCCTCCAGTGTGTCGATCATCGTTCTCCAGCTGTGCATGCCACCCCAGCAGATTTCGCCTTCTGCAGCCAGTTTCTCACCGTAGTCGGCGGCAACGTCGCAGGCCTCCCGGAAAGTCTGGGCGATCAGCTTCGTGTTGTTCACTGGGTCCTTTGCCCATGCCTCCGGGGTGCTGGCAGAGTCGATGCGGATCACGCCGTTGGGGCGGATGCCCATTTCGCGCAGCCTGCTCCCGAAAACGCAGGCCTTCCGCACCTGCTCCACAAACTGGGCCCGCTCCTCTTTGCTGCCCATGGCCGGTCCGCCCCATATAGGCGCCACAAGCGACCCTATCTCCAAATTGTAGGAAGACACCTTATCTGCCAGCCTTTTGATGCCGTCCTCCCCGCTGTCGATGTCGACATGGGGGTCGAGCAGGCCAATGTCCACCCCGTCGAACTTCACCCCGTCCACTTCCGCGGCGGCGGTCATCTGGAGCATGGTGTCGAAAGGAATCACAGGCTCCGAATCAGGCCCTTTCCCCACAATGCCAGGCCAGGTAGCATTGTGCAACTTCGGATAATTGTTCTTGTTCATAAGCCAATCTTTTAATCAGGTTTAAACAACAGGTTATATATAGCTCCATGGTAGTAGCCTTTGCCGGCTTAAACCCCTATATGGCTTCGCTTCCGTCAGCCATATAGGGGTTTAAGCCAGCAGGCAGCTACAGGCAGTATAAAATCGGAAAAATCCCGGACACCTACAACACGAGGTCAGGGTTCCCGGGGCCGAAGTGCTTCAGCATCACAATCGGGTCGGTAGCCGACATGTTGACGATCTTCACACCCTCCATCGCCGCCTTCTCACTCACGAAGAACTCGTCGTTGGTCAGCTGTCCGTAGCGGATCAGGGCCGGCGTCTCCACATCCCATTCGCCCATTTTGCCGTGGCCCTGCATCATGATCATGCCGTAGGCGGCGCTGTCTTTGATGGTGACGGTTGCCCCCGGGAACACGGTGAGTTCCTTGGCGCTGAAAGCATCCGATTTGTAGCACACCCAGTTCTCGATATAGCCTTCGGCCTCCATTTCCTCCACAGCCTTGACAGGCTTGGGGGCCATAAAGCGGTTTTCCATCATGTTGGGGTCAACGTTCAGCTCCCAGTCAAGCACCTCCAGCAGCTCGTCGAAGTCGCCCTTCTTGTCCTCCGGGGTGCCGTTCCAAAGCAGTTCCTCCGGGATGATGGCTTCGTTCACCAGCGACTGGTACATCGCGAAAACGTCGGAGGCTTTCTGCGGCTCGTAGGTACACATGCTTCCGGGGGCATGCAGCAGCCCCGGCGGCACGTCCCAGCCGGTGCCGGGCTCCAGGCGGTATGCCTGCGAGTAGTTCGTTATCTTGTTATCGCCTTTGGTGAAGTTCTCCAGGCACTCCTTTATTTTCTCTTTTGGCGTGCCCGGCGTAATGCCGAAAAAGGTATAGGGGAAATCGCCGCCGTGGTTATTCAGCTGCGGCGGGAAGTAATAGGCCTCCGGCTTTCCCATCTGGCCAATCAGGGCTGCTTTCTCGTCGTTGTGGTGTACGTGGTGCGGCAGGGGGCCCATGTTGTCGAAGAACTTGGAGTACATCGGCCAGCCGCCGTGCTCGTTCCACAGGCGGTCGCCAATCAGTTTGCCCTTCAGCTCATCCACCGCGTCCTTCAGCAGAATCTGCTCTTCTTTGTCGCCATCTTTGACAACTATGGCGCTCAGGCCCTCATTCTCCCCCGTTAAAGGGCCATTTTTGGCTGGCGTAGTGGAAGAAAACCAGCGCTCGTCAATGCCGCCACGCTCCCCTCCCAGCACATAATAATCATCCGGGTGCAGCTTTATTCTTCGCCCCGGCACACAGAACGAGCGCGGCACCCAGGTGGGGGCCAAACGCAGGATGCCTTTTCCCTGCTCCAATGCCTTTTCAGCTAAACTCACTTTTTCTACTGTTTCCATTGTATCCAATTACTTTAGCTTATTTATTATTCAAAAAATCATTTATTCTCCCTTCATCGGTCAGCACTTCCAGCTCCAAATCATATGTCCTGCGCTCTCCCGGAGCCAGGTGTATCAGCTCGTTCTGGGCCCTTGCGTTTGCCTGCCCGATGGGCGGGTTGGTGCCGGGCTCGAGGCCGGTTATATATTCGCCTCTGCCCCAGTGCTGCCAGTTGGTGAGCCAGGGCAGTTGCGCTTTCTGAAAGCGGAGGGCGAGCGCCAGGTTAATCCGCGAATTATACAGCCCGCACGTACACTGCCCCGAGCTGTCGGGCGTCGCGTCAATAAAGGCCGCTTCCTCGCCGCCGCCGCTGTGCTCGTCCAGTGGGGCGGAGGCCTTCCGGAAGTTGTTTCCTTCGCGGAAGATCCTGTTGTTTGGCTCACCTTCCCGCGATGTCCATTTTCCCTGCCATACAATGTCGGTGCCCTCGTCCACCAGCGGCCAGCCGAAGTTGAAATGGTATAAAAGCATATGGGGCGCCGGGGTGTTGCTGCGGTTCACCACTTCATCCTGAATGCGGATGGCTGCCTGGCCGAGCTTCCCGGATATGGTGCGCCGCAGTTCCAGGTTAGGCCCAAACAGCTGGGTTTGCCTGATTATTCCGGTGATGCGCATCTCCATGTTGCCAGCCAGGGGGTCAGGCTGCACGACGGACTCGATTTCGGCGGGAGTGTTGCTGATTTGCCCGTGCAGGCCACGCTCCCCGTAGGCATCGGCCTCGGGCCCTCCCACGTGGTGCAGCCCACAGGTGGTCAGCAGGCCGCCCCCGAAAGTCCGGATCCAGTCTATCCCCTTGTCAGAGAACGGCTGGGGAGGGGTAACGCCCAAATGGCTTAGCCAGGCCAGGCTGTGCTGGTTGTAAAAAGCGTCCGCAATGTCCATCGCCCGGTCCAGCACCACCTTGTAGCGCAGGCCCGTGCCGGTGTTTATCCAGGCAATGCGGGTGCCGCGCCCAGGGCCATTGTCGAGCACGGCCGTTTCTATACCGCCAAGCTGCGCGGGGTTGCAGATCTTGTCTTTCCAGGTTTCGTGGTCCAAATCGTATATGAGGTTTAGGATATCTTGTCTAAATATAGTCATCTCAGGCCAAAAAACACACCAACGGACAGAGCGATTGCCCTTTCCGTTGGTGTGCCTGGTAGGCTTTGAGCGGCTTGCCCACTTCCTTTTAGGTTAAAAGTAGGGGCTCAGCGCTCCTTCATCTGCCGGTAAGGGATAAAGCAGGCTGATGTTGGAGAACGCGTGGCCGCGCGGCTCAAATCCTGCCGGATAATAATAGTCCTGTGGATTCGCCTTTATTCTTGCTCCATATGCCGTAATCACATCCACTGCTCTGCCTGTCCTCACCAAGTCGAACCAGCGTTTGTTCTCGAAAGCCAGCTCCACCCTTCTCTCATGATAAATGGCCTCCAGCAGGTCTCCTCCCGAGTAATCGTCTAGACCGGCGCGGTTGCGCACCATGTTCAGGTACTCTGCGGCCTCCGCCTCTTCGCCCTGCTCGGCAAGCGCCTCGGCCAATAACAGCAGCACTTCAGAGTAGCGGTATATAGGCCAGTTCATCCCGTGGTTGCCGTTAAGAGCATGTGTTTTGGCATACTTCTTAATGTAAGGATACACACCATCCTCCCACGAGCTTCCGCTCGCTGTGATATAACCGATAGAGGCGTCTTTCCTTTCGTCTCCTTCTTCGTAGGCGGCAATAATGTCAGGCGTCGGGATGTTGTTTCCCTCCCCACTGAGCGGCTGCGGATTGGAGGTGCCGGTGATCGTCACGAGTTCCGCCGCTGACATCGGACGTGGCAAGAACGAGTACAGGAAGTTTCCGTTAAGCCCGGCCGACCCTTCCATGAACTGCACCTCAAACACCGACTCGATGTTGTTCTTGTTTCCTGTAGAATTAGAAAACACATCTTCGTAATTTGGAATCAGGGCATACTCCCCGCTGTTGACAACTTCCCGCAGCTGCTCCTCGGCCTCAGCCCACTTCTCCTGCACCATATATACATCGGCCAGCAACGTTCTTGCCGCGCCCGATGTGGCCCTTCCGGGCTCCTGCACCGATTTGACCGGCAACATCCCGATGGCCGCGCTGGCATCTTCTATAATCTGGGCATATATATCTTCTGTAGGTGCCAGTGGCAAGGCTGCCTCCTGCCGGTTGGGCACGGGCACCAGGTGCAGGGGAACGCTTCCGAAGTAGCGCACCAACTCGAAGTAGGCATAGGCTCTGAGGAAGTGCGCCTGCCCGGTGATGTTGTTCTTCAGCGCCTCATCAGTGAACTCCACCTCGTCGATAGTCGCCAGTATCTGGTTCGTACGCGCGATGATCTGATAGTCCAGCCGGTACTGGTTCAGCACGTGTGTGTTGGACGTCACGCCGTTGGCCTCGGGAAGAGCGAAATCAGCCAGGTCCTCCTGCTGCTCCGTGGCCCCGAAGTTGGGGTTCCGGGCGTAGTAGGTGTTGTCGGAGTGCATCTCGGCCAGGAGCCAGGCCCTGTCGTTCGCGATGCTTCGCAGCGGCACATAGGCCGCGTTGATGGCCTGCTGGAAATCGGCCGGCTTGGTGAAGAAGGTCGCCGAACTCAACGATGTCTCCGGCACAATCTCCAGAAAGTCATCCTTGCAGCCTGTCAGCATCGCGCCCACAAGCAAGGTCAATATGATTCCTTTTTTCATTATATATAGAAATAACGATGTCAGAATTAATTTTAATTACTGCTATTAATTAGAAGTTCAGGTTCACGCCAAGGGTGTAGGTGCGTGGCACCGGGTAGTTGGACAGGTCTATGCCCTGGCTCAGGTTGCCGCCGTCGCCGTTACCCCCTCCGTTACCGCTTGTCTCGGGGTTGGGGCCGCCCTCGTAGTTGGTGAAAATATAGGCCTGCTGGATAGAAGCGAACAGGCGGGCCGATTTGATGAACCTGCTGATTTCGCCCAGCGTGTAGCCCAGCGTGATGTTCTTGATGGTGAAGTAAGAGGCGTCTTCTATAAAGTGGCTGCTCATCCAGTCTCTTTCGATGCCCGTCACGTTACCGCCGCCTACCGTTGTGCCAAACATGCCCGCACCCGGGTTCTCCTCAGACCTGAAGCGGTCTTTCACGCCCTCCACCATATTGAACACACCGTCGAGGTTGGCTGTGCTGTACAGGTGGCGCACCAGGAGCTGATTGCCGAACGAGCCGGAGCCCACGATGCTGAGGTCGAAGTCGCCGTACTGGAAGTTGTTGGTGATGCCATATATAAAATCAGGGAAAGGGTTGCCGATGATGGTCCGGTCGTCGTTGTCGCCGCCGTAGGTAATGATGCCGTCACCGTTTACATCCTTCAGTTTGATACTACCCACCGTGGAGCGTCCCGGAACCTGCGGAGAATTGTTGAGGTCTTCTTCATTCATATAGAGACCTTCTTTTATAAGTCCATAAAACTGGCCGAACGGCTGTCCCACCTGTGTGATGTGGAAGGTGCCATATACCCTGTCGATTCCCTCTGCCAGAGCCACCACCTTGTTGCGGTTAAAAGAGATATTGGCATTGGTTGTCCAGTTGAATTTGCCTACGGCGTTCCGGGTGATGAGCGCAAACTCATGGCCCCAGAAGTCAATCTCGCCGATGTTGTCGTTGAAGTTGCTGAACCCCGACTCCTGCGGAACCTGCACGCTGTAGAGCAGGTTAGTGGTTGTCTTCTTGTAGAAATCATATATGAACTGCACCCTGTCGTTGAACAGGCCCAGGTCCAGGCCAATGTCGAACTGCTTGGTGGTCTCCCATCCCAGGTTGGGGTTTGACAGAGAAGTCACGACCGCCCCTGGGGCAACGGTGCCACCGAAGGCCGCATTCACGGTGTTGTTAACCAGGGCATACTGGGTGTAGTTACCGATGTTGTTGTTGCCCGTCACGCCATAGCTGGCCCGCACTTTCGCAAACGAAATCTGGCTCACATCCTGCAGGAAAGGCTCCTCCGACATAATCCAGCCTACGGAAGCCGAGGGGAAAACACCCCAGCGGTTATCCTCCCCGAAGCGGGAGGAACCGTCGCTGCGGACAGCCGCGCTAAACAGGTACTTGCCCTGGTAGTTGTAAGTGAGCCTTGACAGGAAGGAGGTCAGGCTCCACTCTTCCACGCCGCTGTAAGTACCGCCCCGGCTTATATTAAGCCCCGCCTGCACCGTGGGCAGCCGGTCGTCGGCATAGGTGTCGGCCTGGATGCGGGTTCTGTCATAGCGGAAGCGCTGGTTCGTGAAACCTCCCAATAACTCAAAACTGTGCTCGCCGAACTTTTTGGAGTAGGTTGCCAAGTTTTCGTTCAGCCAGGTAATGGCTTTGGAGTTGTCCCGGATGGAAGCCGCTGTGGTTGGGATTGGGGTGTTGATGCTGCTTGTCGCGGTGGAAGGGTTGAAAAAGAAGAACTCGGAATTGTTCGTCTCCACATTGAAAGTGGACTTCAGCACCAGTCCCTCGATGGGCTCATATTGCACATAGGCATTCGAAAGCAGGCTGATGGTTTCGGTCTCGTTCACCAGCTCCTGCGCCGACCTTACCCAGTTCGGGTAAGCATATATGTTTCCAGTTTCCGGCGGCAGGTTGTTGTAATACGTCAGCTCGCCGTTTTCGTCATATATAGGCATGATGGGCCAGGTGTGCAGCGCATTGAAAAGAATGCCTGTTCCCCTGTCTCCGTCCGTTCTGGGCGTGTTGTCAAACACATAAGAGGGCGCAATATTCAACCCGATGCTTACTTTGTCAGACACCTTGTAGTCTGTGTTCAACCGGCCTGAGTACCTTTTGTATTCGTTGTTCAGCACGACCCCTCCTGGTCGAAGACGCCGAGAACCAAGGCGGTGTTCAGCTTGTCTTTGTTGGAGGTGATGGACAAATCATAGCTCTGGATAGGGGCCGTCCGAAGCAGCGCGCCGTACCAGTCGTTGTTCTTTCCCTCATATATAGACGGGTCCTGGAAAATCTCCGGCACCGGCTGGCCTGCGTCCTCGTAGTACTCCTTCTTGAACTGGGCGAACTCCACGGCCTCCAGCATGTCTATCCGGCCGCGCTCAGGCACTTTCTGTATGCCGTAATAGGTGCTGAAACTAACGTTTGTCTGACCTGCCGCTCCTTTTTTGGTGGTTACCAAAACCACGCCGTTGGCTGCTCTCGAGCCATACAGCGAGGTGGAGGCCGCGTCTTTCAGAATGGTGATGTCCTGTATCTCGTTAGGGTTGATGGCCCCGATGCCGCCCGTGATGGGGAATCCGTCCACCACGTACAAGGGGTCGCTTCCGCCGGTAACAGACAACTGCCCGCGAATCCTGACGGACATGCCCTGACCGGGCTTGCCGGTGGCCTGGTTTATCTGAACGCCCGCCAGCTTGCCCTGCAGCTTCTGCGTTACCTGCGATACCGGGATGTCCTTTATATCCTTGGTGCTGATGGTCTGTACGGACCCTGTTACCTCCTCTTTCAACTGGCTGCCGTATCCCACGACCACTACTTCCTCCAGGGCCTCCGCATCGGCGCCCAGCTGCACATTTACGGTGGACCGGCCCTCTATCGGCACCTCCTTGCTTTCAAAGCCTATATAGGAGAAAACAAGCGTTCCGTCGCCGTTGGGCACGGTAATGGTGTAAGTGCCGTCTGCACTTGTGGGGGCAGCATTGGAAGTCCCCTTCAAAACGACCGTCACCCCAGGCAAAGCAGCGCCGTTTGCGTCTGTCACTTTACCCTGCACCGTAAGGCCCTGCGCCAGCACGGCAGAGACCGAAAAAAATACCAGATGCAGCAGCATCAGATACCGCACTTTCTTAAGTAAGAAATTCTTCATTGGTTTGTTAGTTTATTGTTAGACCTTAATTAATACAGCATGCAGTTCACCCAGGCTGTGAGCCGCCCGGATACACGGCACCAAATAATTATATTATATATAATTATTAATATATAACCTTATACTGCTGAAATGAATGAACCAAACCTGAAGCAGGGAACGATACAGACTGCCAAGTTGCCGCCTCGGAACGCAGGTTTATCGCCGGTATGCGCACTGGCCTGCAGCAGTCCGTGTAGCCGCTAGAGGGCTTTCGGCCGGAAATTTCTCCTCAAAGCCCGATAGCCTGCCAAAAGAAGTTTCCCTGCATTATTTTCTAAAACCAATGTTAATTTAGAGTTAAAACTTAGGCAATCTGTCCTGAACTGTCCTGATATCGGTTAGATTATATAGGATTCGCCTCTAAAGTAGGACAGATTGCCGCCCGCGGCGGACGGTTGAAGCGGCTATAGCTCCTTTAGCCGCATGTTCCGGTACTCCACTTTCATGGGTGGGCCCACATGCACCTGCACGCCAAGCGCGCCTTCCATCTTCCTGTTTATGGTGTCATTGTCTGTCACGTCGCTCATCAACACCCCGTTCACGTAGTGCTGCAGCCTGTTGCCTTTCACCACCAGGTGAAAATCGTTCCAGTCCTCGCTCTTAATGAGGGTTTTGAGGGAGTCGGGTTCTCCCAGGGAGCCGGTTACGGTCCGGCCAAGCCAGGCGTTGTTTTTAATATTGTCACTCAGTGGTCCCTCCGGGTTGTCCTGCGGATTTACCGTTACCTGCTCGCCACGGTAGGCCAGGGTCGTCCTTCCGCGCTCTTCGTAGTTCTGCCCGGTATACCGGATTTTCCCGTCTATGTCTGCCTGGTAACCTCTCAGGGCAAAGGGGATCGTGTCTAGCTCTGTGCTCCGGTAGTTAATGCCGGTGTTTCCGTCCTCTGTTATCCGGAACTCCCCCTTCAGCTCAAAGTCAGCTGGCTGGCCGCCCTCCCATATAAGAAAGGTGTTGCGCTTCAGGAGTTTGTCGGGGGTAACCTGCCCCACCAGGTGGCCGTCCTCTATTCTCCAGTAGGCTGTGTCCCCCTTCCAGCCATCCAGTGTTTCGCCGTCGAACAATTGCACAAAGCCTTCTTCTTCTGCAGGAACGCTTTCTTCTGCCTGAGCTGTCGTGCCTTCGTCGGGGCTGTTGCTGCCAGATGAATTACAGCTGCTGATAGATAAGGCGGCCAGCATCATTCCTGCCTGAATAAGTTTAAAATCATGTACAATCTTTCTCATGCGATGACAGTTAGTTTATATGTGTTATTTGTGGTAAGCTGCCAGCTTGCGTGCCAGGCATATATGCTCTCATTAAGTTAAATCTACTATGTTTCTGAGAGACAACTGTCATGTACTGTGCTGAAGGCGGCCACATCTGCCGATGTTTTTAAGCCAGGGAGGCCGGGGCTCCCTTTTCCATGATGGCGTTGGAGGTTATATAAGAAGATGCCCTGAAGCGTTGGAAGCGGCGGGCTCATTGTTCTGCAGGGGCCCAGGTGCTGCCTACGGGATAGCGGGTGTTCCCGGAGCGGGGGGCGGAGAGGGACTTACTACCAATTTTAACTGAAGACTTCGCACGAAGTTCTTTTATAGAACCCACCCCTGCCCCTCCGAGGGGGGAATCTGCAGACAGGTAAAACGCAATACGCACGAACCAACTGATAGTGGTATAAGAGGCTCCTTTGCGGACAGGCAGCTCCATATATAATGGAACACGATCTGCCATACACCCGTTGTTATGTGTTTTATCCAGCTATATATAGCCACCCCATATATAGGATGTTTCTTCAAGCGGCGCAGTTACTCAAAGGATGCAACCCAAGAAGCGGCGCAGCTCAAAAGTACCTTTTGAAGGCAGGGCCTACAGGGCGCAGGCGTAACAGCGGTTATATATAGGGAAGCGATTGGACGCTGACAGCGCGGCGGCGCTTTGCTGCACCAACAGGACACGGGCATCCTATATAATCCCAGGCATATGCTGTGCCCGTAGGAAATCGGTTGCCGAAAGCTATATGGCTGGCGCGGGTGTTAAAGAGAGCCGCGCCGGATCACCTGGAACGGGTTTTTCACCTTGGCCTGCTTTTTCTCCAGCAGCAAAGTGGCCGCCATATAGCCCATCACCTCAAAATCGGTCGTCACCACCGTGATGTCCAGCAGTTCTTTTGAGGTGGTCTCGTTAAACGAGATGATGCCCACATCCTCGCCCAGCTTCAGGTTCATGCCCCTGCATTTCTTGATGAGGTCGGCCAGGTCTGTTTCTTCCACCACCAGGTAGGCCGTGCCGGGAGACGGCGTTTCGTTGAAGGTGTTTTCCAGGATGGCGAAATCCTTGTTGTAGCAGTTGCAGAACAGGCGGAACCCCTGCATGATCTCCACCGGGTAGTGCTCCCCGAAAGGAAATATCAGCACCAGTTTCCGGTACTTGGCCAGCAGGTCCACCGTCGACTCAAGTGCCTTGAAAATGTCTTTTTTGAACTCCTGGTACACGGCCAGGTACTTGCCCTCCAGCTCAGGCAAATCCTTATCCAGTATAACAAGCTCCTCCTTCGGAATGCGCTTTATGGTCGGCATGTACTCACCTTTGTCAGCGTGCTGGAAGAAGTGCGGCATGATGACGTAGTAGTTGTATTTCCCGAGGCTCTTGTTGATGATCTCCTTGAACAGGTGGGCGTCGTAGTGGTGGATGTGCAGGTCTACGGTGGCCTTGTCGCCCAATCCTTTCAGGAAGGCATAGTAGATGATTTTTTTATAGGAGCTCAGCTTGTTGAAGACCAGCAGTATTTTCAGCTTCTTCTGCTCATTGGCAGCCACGAAATAGCCCTTGCCATGCACCGAAACGATATGTCCCTTCTCTTTGAGCTCCCGGTAAGCCCTTTCCACCGTGTCCCGCGCCAGCAGGTGCTCCTCGCTCAGCTCGTTGATGGAAGGCAGCTGGTCGTCAACTTTAAGTATTCCCCTTTCTATATCATTAATGATAGCCTGTATGATCTGCCTGTATTTCGGCGTTTTGCAGGATAAGCTAAGCTTGGTCTGGTACATTAACTTTTACTTTAAAAAGTGAGATAGAATAACAGTTGGAGCCTCAGCGTAGATTCAGAATCAGGAAAAGCCGCAAGGCGCCGCACGCCCTCCTATGTGCAGGTTGTAGGCAGCCAACTCAGCTACAGGCCGCACCCTCCCCGGCCTAAACCGGGCCTGCTAACCGAAACGGCCCCTGACAGCGCATAAAGTTGCGTCAATAGTATCAGCTGCTTCCATATGAATGTCGCGAACACCTTGAGATTGCCTTCAGAGTTTACAATGTAATTATTTTTCCATGAGTGACCAAACACTCCGCATAAAGTTTCAGAAGAGGTGTTCAACCATCATTATTTTTATATCGGTGGCAGGTAAATGGTTAACGGACCGGCAACTCAGGGTTCCTGTCCCCTGCTTCCCTTAAATGGCATTGGCTATATAGGCTAACCCCAACTTACAGGCGGCTCCGCACAGCTTTTAGTATATGGCTTCTGCGGTGGTTCAGGAAAAGAAGGCGGGGGCCGGAGAAACGGCAGGCTTTGTTGCCTGTGTGCTGCGCACCATCGATGGGTACCCTCCGGCCGGAAAAAACCAGACCAATATGGAATGTTCGAGAAGATGTCTTTTGCGCCGCCACCCTGTAGAGGCACACGCAGGATAGTTTTATGGAAGTGCCTGGCGCATCTATATATCCCGCTGCAGGCAGAGCTTAGTCCGCAGCAACAGGAACAGGCAGTTGGTTATTCCTCCAGGATAAAGACGGACAGCGTTCTGGCTCCGTGCGCCCCCAGCACCAGCGACTGCTCGATGTCGGCTGTTCTGGAGGGCCCCGCGATGAAGGTGCCGAATCCGTAGTCCTGCGCCCCAATCACGTCGTAGGCCTGGTGCATGAGGGGAACAATATTTTGCTGCCGAACCACCAGGGCCAGGCGCTGGCATATAAAGGGCAGCACGCGCAGCGGCAACTGCGCATCCGTCACCCACAGGGCGCTGTTCTCTGCCACGCCCAGTTGCGCGGGAAGTATGGCCAGGTCCATATCCGCCAGGGTGTGCGGGTCTGTGCCCGGCGCAACGGAAGTTTCGGCCATGTCTGAGAACTGGGGAAAACCGGAAACGATTCGCTTCGCGCCAACGTGTTCTTTCAGGATGGCCTGCCTCACTTCCTCCAGGTTTTTCACCCGGAAGACCTTGCTCCCGACACTCACCGCCACGGCCGCGAATTTCTCCACCGGGTCTCCCTCTCCCAAAACGAAGGCGGGCATTTCCGGCAGCGGCAAGCGCGCGGGCTGATTCCGGGCAACGGCGGCCAATATGCTGTCTCTGCTACTCATGTTTCTTTTTCCTGTTTTTGAGGTACCACTCCCCGAACGACTCCTTTGGGGGCGCGGGCATATCCCGCTGCTTGTACCAGGGGTTCAGGCGGTTGTTTACGGCAAAAGGCGCGTGGCGCATGAACCAACGGCCCGCCTTTCCCGCCAGTTTAAAAGTGGCCGGTGAGGCAAAAGTCGCTGTCATGGCCTTCATGCCCATTGTTTTCTTTGTATCCGCATATCCCTCCCGCACAATCACCTGCCGCCACTTATACAACTGGTCGTGGATATCGATTTTCACGGGGCAGACGTTGGTGCAGGAGCCGCAGAGCGTGGAGGCAAAGGGCAGGTCGGCGTTCGCCTTCATGTCGAGGTTGGGGGCCAGGATAGACCCAATCGGGCCAGCCACGGCCGTATGGTAGCTGTGGCCGCCGCTCCTTCTGTATACCGGGCAGGTGTTCATGCAGGCCCCGCAGCGGATGCACTTCAGCGAGTTGCGGAAATCCTCCCGGCCCAACTGAACGCTTCGGCCGTTGTCCACCAGCACCAGGTGCAGTTCGTGCCCCTCCCGCGGCTTTTTAAAATGGCTGGAGTACGTGGTGATGGGCTGTCCGGTGGCGCTTCTGGTCAGCAGCCGCAGAAACACGCCCAGGTGCTTCCGCTCCGGTATCAGCTTTTCGATGCCCATGCAGGCGATGTGTACGTCCGCCAGGTGCGCTCCCATATCGGCGTTCCCTTCGTTGGTGCATATGACGAACTCGCCCGTCTCGGCCACCGCGAAGTTCACGCCCGTCAGCGCGGCGCGGCGCGTCAGGAAGGTCTCGCGCAGGTGCTGCCGGGCCGCCTCGGTGAGCGCCTGCGGATCAGACATTCCGGTCGGGGTGCCCAGGTGCTCGTGGAAGATCATTCCCACCTCCTCTTTCTTCTTGTGGATGCTGGGCAGCACGATATGGCTTGGCGGCTCCTTGGCCAGCTGCACAATGCGTTCCCCCAGGTCAGAGTCAATCACCTCCACGCCGTTCTCCGCCAGGTACTCGTTCAGGTGGCACTCCTCGGTCAGCATCGACTTGCTTTTCACCATGCGGTCCACCTTGTGCTTCTGCAGGATGGCATGCACAATCTGGTTGTGCTCCCTGGCGTCGGCGGCCCAGTGTACGATCACGCCGTTGGCCCTGGCGCTGGCCTCGAACTGCAGCAGGTAGTCGTGCAGGTTCGACAGCACGTTGTGCTTGATCCGGGAGGCCGTCTCGCGCAGCAGTTCCCAGTCGGGAATGGTCTGGGCGGCCCTGTCGCGCTTCTGCCGCACAAACCAGAGCGTTTCGTCGTGCCAGTTTACCCGGGGCTCGTCCGCATTAAAAGCTTCGGAAAGGGCGGCATGGTCCTTCGTCTCCTTCATAGCTCCTGCGCGTTTAGGATTTCGGCGATGTGCAGCACTTTCACGTTGCTTTTCTGCCGGCGCAGGATGCCCTCCATATGCATCAGGCAACTCATGTCGGAGGCTGTGATATAGGCGGCCCCGTGCTGCAGGTGGTCCGCTACGCGGTCCTTGCCCATCTTCACCGACACGGCCTCCTCCGCCACGCAAAAAGTGCCCCCGAAACCACAGCATTCATCCTGACGGGTAAGATCAACAAGCTCCAACCCCTCCACCATGCTTAGCAGCTGCTCCGGCTTGGAGAAAGGGGGCGCGACGAGCTCTGACATCTGGGCAAGCTTCAGGCCCCTCTGTCCGTGGCAACTCTGGTGCAGGCCCACCCGGTGCGGGAAGCGCGCCTTCAGGCTGTCTACTTTCAGCACATCGGTCAGAAACTCCGTCAACTCATATACCTTCTCCCGGATGGCTTTCGCCTCGGCAGGGCGCTTGTCGGAATGCAGGTGGTCCTTGATGTGCAGCACGCAGCTGCCGGAGGGCGCCACGATGTAATCGAACCCGCTGAAGTTCCGGATAAATAGCTCGTCGCTCTCCGCTGCCAGGTGGCCGAAGCCGGAGTTGGCCATGGGCTGGCCGCAACAGGTTTGCTTTAGCGGATAGGCCACCTCCACACCCAGCTTTTCAAGCAGCTCCAGCGTGGCGATGGCGGCATTGGGGTAAAACTGATCTACGTAACAGGGAATAAAAAGACCTACAGTCATAGTTTGGTGTCGTGCGTTACCGCATAGTATTTTAACTCGATGATGTCGTTTGGCAGTGGCTTGGTGTTCCAGTGCCGGTGAATGGCCAGGGCGGTGCCCACGGCGGTTGCCTGCGCCATGGAGGCCGCAAACACCTCCTTGTCCGGGTAGGCCGCGGCCAGCAGGTTCATATAGATGGGGTTCTTGCCGAATCCGCCGTCCACAAAAATCCGCTTCACATCGGCTCCGTCCAGAACAAGCTGCGTGGAGGCCACCTGCTGCTTCACCAGGTCCAGGACAAACTGGTGGTAGGCCTCCGCATAGGAGTCGAAGGAGGAAAGATCGCGCTGCGCGAACACCGACTCCTGCAACTGGTTTATGCCGGGCCGGGCACCCGGCGCCGGCCCTTGCTCCCGCTGCAGCTTGCTGATGATCTCAGCATCGAACGGCACCGTTTTGTAGTGAGCGGTATTCAGGTTGAAGTGCTCTGCGATGCGTTTTGTCTGCTGCTCGTGCTCATACCCCCCAAAGAACCTGGATGCCTTTACGGGCTTTCCCTTGTACTGCATAAAGCGCAAGCAGTCCCTTTGTAGTTCGGCCTCCGTCAGCGGCGTGGTGTTGAAAGGGTTCAGGCTGATGCACCATGTTCCGGTGGAGAGCAACACAAAAGGCTCCTGAAAATTCACCAGGTACGGAATCAGGGCAGCCGAGCTGTCGTGCAGGCCGATGCCCGCCTTGTAAACGTTGCCCATAAAGGCAGCGGGCACCACCTCGTCAGACGGGGCAATGGGAGCCAGCTTGTCCAGCACACCCTCTTTCCTGACCCACTCGTGATAATCGTTTTTCCGGAAGTCCCACAGGTTGGTGTGGCAGCCGATGCTGGTCAGGTCCGAAAAGCACTTCCCTGTCACCAGGTAGCTGATGTACTGGGGCAGGTGCAGGGCGTATGAAATCCGGTCGAACAGTTCCGGCCGCTCGTGCCTGATGCGGTAGATCTGCATGCCCGAGTTCAGGCTGCCCAGCACCGGCGACGCCGTCTGCTTCGAGAACTCCCCCTCGCCCCCGTAAGTGTCGTAGAACTGCTTTCTCAGCGTCTCCGGGTAGGGCTTCAGGTAGCTGTACAGGGGGCAGACCGGCTCTCCCGCCTCATCGATGCAGACAATGCTTGCGCCGTAGGCGGAGAAGTTAATGGCCTGCACCTGGAACTCCGGAAGCCGGAGCACTTCCTGCAGGGAATCGCGCACGGAATTCCTCAGGCTCTCGATATTCTCACAGGCTTCCCCGTCCTCGTCCACTATCTCTGTGAAGCGTGCCGATTTCTCGTACACAATTTTATAGTTCTCGTCGAAGAGGAACAGTTTCTTGTTCGTCTTTCCCACATCGAAAATGGCTGCGACAGGAATCTTCTGCATCTTATAATCCAGTAGCGACAGTCCTCAGACCGCGTTTATCCGTTAGGTTTTTTTCTCCCCTTCTGCATACAAAACAGTTGCTGCACGATGCAGCCAGTCTCCCGCCGCCTATATAGCATTGACAGAAATGGCCTGAACGTCAGTCAGGGGGATATTTCGAACAGGTTATCTGACAAAGGCCATGGCCACACCGCCGTCCACATTCAGCACGTTGCCGGTCGACTTGCGGAGCAGCCCGCCGACAAAGGCGAAGCAGGCGTTGGCGATGTCTTCCGGCAGTATGATTTCGTTCAGCAGCGTGCGCTTGGCGTAGTATGCCGGCAGTTCCTCCACTTTCACACCATAGGCTTTGGCGCGGCCCTCGGCCCAGCCACCGGCCCATATGTTGCTGTCGCTGATAACAGCGTCCGGGTTCACCACATTCACGCGGATGCCATCGCCGCCCAACTCAGCGGCATTCAGCCTGCTCAGGTGCAGCTGTGCCGCCTTGGCGGAGCCGTAGCCTGCGTTGTTCGGGCCGGACACCAATGCGTTCTTGCTCACGATGTTCAGCACGTCGCCGCCGATGCCCTGCTTGCGCATCACCTCCACGCCTGCCTGCGTTACCAGAAACTGGCCTTTCACCAGCACATCATACAGCAGGTCCCAGTCATTATTGGTGTGTTCCTCTATAGGCTTTGAGATGGAAAGCCCGGCGTTGTTCACCACGATGTCCACGCCCCCGAAGGCCAGGGCGGCTGCGTCAAAAGCCGCTTTGATCTGGTCGCTCTTTGTCACGTCCAGCAGGGCTGTGGCATAGGAATCCTTGCCATACTGGGCCTTGAACTCGTCGCCTGCGCCCTGCAGGCGCTCCTCGTTCATATCGTTCAGCACCACTACGGCGCCCTCTTCCACAAACTTCTTCGCGATGGCCTTGCCTATGCCGCCCGCGCTGCCTGTTATCAGGGCTATCCGGCCTGAGAGCGCCTTGGGCTTGGGCATGCGCTGCAGCTTCGCCTCCTCTAGCAGCCAGTACTCAATATCAAACGCCTCCTGACGCGGCAGCGAGGTGTACTCCGATACCGCCTCCGCGCCTTTCATCACGTTGATGGCGTTGATATAGAACTCAGAGGCCACCCGCGTGGTCTGCTTGTCTTTTGAGAAGGTAAACATGCCCACGCCCGGGTACAGAATCACCACCGGGTTTTTGTCGCGCACAGCCGGGCTGTTTGGGTGCTTGTGGTTCTCGTAGTAGGCGGCGTACATCTGGCGGTACTCCTCAAATGCCGGTGCCAGCCTTTCCTTCAGCGCCTTCGCGTCCGACAGGTCCTCGTCAGGCTTCAGGTCCAGTACCAGCGGGCTGATTTTGGTGCGCAGGAAGTGGTCGGGGCAACTGGTGCCCATTGGGGCGAGCCTGTCCAGGTCGTTGGAGTTGATGAACTCCAGCACCCGGGCGTCATCGGTGAAGTGGCCCACCATATGGCGCTCGCTGGAGCAGAAGCCCCGCAGCACCGGCGCCAGCGCGGCGGCCTGCTTTCTGCGGGCACTCTCTTCCAGGCTCTGTATTTTAGCGCCCCCGAACACGGGGCCTTTCTTGCCGATGTTCTGCTCCAGGTACTCGGCGCACTTCTCTATTACCTCCAGTGTGTTCACGTAGCTCTCATAGGCGGTATCGCCCCAGGTGAAGAGGCCGTGGGAGCCGAGCATGATACCCCGGATGCCGGGGTTCTCGTCGAGGCACTGGCGCAGCTGCAAGCCCAGGTCGAAGCCGGGTCGCTGCCAGCCCACCCACCCGATGGTGCCGCCGAACAGCTCCTCGGTTATTTTCTGCCCGTCTTTGGCGGCGGCAATGGCGATGGCCGCATCCGGGTGCAGGTGGTCGATGTGCTTGAAGGGAAGAAAACCGTGCAGCGGCGTGTCGATAGACGGGGCCTTGGAGCTGAGGTCGAAGATGCTGTGGTTGAAAAGCTCCACCATCTCGTCCTCGTGCTCGATGCCGCGGTACACGTTTTTCAGGCTTCGCAGGCGGTCCACATACAGGGCGGCGAGGCCGCTGCGCTTCAGCGTGCCCAGGTCGCCGCCGGATCCTTTCACCCACATCACCTCTGTTTCCTGTCCGGTCAGCGGGTCTTTGGCCATAACTTTGCAGGAGGTGTTGCCGCCCCCGTAATTCGTCAGCCTCAAATCGGCCCCCAGCAGGTTCGACCTGTAAATGAGCAGGCCCACCTCATCGCCCTGGAGCTTGGCGGCCTCCTCCTCATCCCACAGATAACTTACATGCCTGAACCCGGTTTTCGTTGTCAAATCTAACATATGCTTCAATAATTTTATGTTGCGGTTTTAATTTGAATATTACCGTACCCACAAAGGCCACGGAGAGCATGGTGGTGGTTACTCCCGGCACGAAAGCAGCAGCCATACAGCCCAACCTCCTGTGCCGCTGTAGCTGTAGCCAACACGCTGAACGCCCCGGGGCAAGCCCCAAACGACACCCATATTTTTTACTAAAATAAACAGAACAGAAATATTAACTCTCCTGTAGTGTCATGGTTTGGCCCCAGAAAAACATATCCTCATACTGCGGCGAACACCAAAATTGATATGCCCGGATAGGCAACCTGCCGGGTGTGTACGAATACAACCTGTTCTTTCCATTTCGGAGGAGGAACCGGGGGCGGGTTTCCTGCGCGGCTCACTATTTGAAATTTTATGCTGCCAGTGTTTTTTGGATCTGCATCAGGTAGGAAACCCGAAGCGCAGCCAAGGCGGGTTGCTGGTAGTGCGACAGGCATACAAGATAAAATAAGTGTGCCTCTGACCCAACCGATGGAGATTCAAGTTTGCAAAGCCAGGAAAACAATGGAGGGTTTGCGCAGAAATTAAGTATCTTGGCTCAGTAAAAACCTTGATCATCCATGCTTCACGACATACTGGAGGCCTACGGGCTGCCCCCGCAAGACTGCCTGACTGAGAAACTGGACTCGGGCCTGATAAACCGGACCTGGAAAGTAACGGCGGGACAGGAGGAATACGTGCTGCAGCGGGTGAACAACCAGGTGTTCAAGTCTCCGCAGGACATCTCGGACAACATCCAGAAGATAGGCCGCTTCCTGAGCACCCACTCCCCCGGTTACCTGTTCATATCTCCTGTTGCGACTGCTTCCGGTAAGTACCTGGTGCAGGACGGCGCCGGTGACTTTTACCGCCTGATGCCCTTTGTCAGGGGCTCGCGCACGATTGACACCGTCCGAACCAGGGAAGAGGCGTACGAGGCGGCCCGGCAGTTCGGCAGGTTCACCAGCCTGCTGTCGGGTTTCGGCACACAGGCGCTGCACTACACGCTGCCCGACTTCCACAACCTGACCCTGCGCTTCGAACAGTTTGAGGCAGCATATAAGCTGGCGGAACCGGAACGATTGACGGAGGCCAGCGGCCCCATCGAGGCTGCCTTCCGGCACCAGGGCCTCGTCAGCACGTACCAGTCCGTGAAAACAAACAGCGACATTCCGCTTCGCGTGATCCACCACGACACAAAGATCAGCAATGTGCTGTTTGATGAAAACGGCAAAGGCCTGTGCGTGATTGACCTGGACACCGTGATGCCGGGGTATTTCATCAGCGACCTGGGCGACATGATGCGCACCTACCTCTCGCCTGTGAGCGAGGAGGAGCGGGACCTGAGCAAGATCATTATCCGCGAGGATTATTTTGAAGCCGTGATAGAAGGGTACTTCTCTGAGATGGCCAAAGAATTGACGTCCGCCGAAAAGGATCTCTGCCTCTATGCGGGCGAGTTCATGATCTACATGCAGGCCATCCGCTTCCTGACGGATTTCCTGAACGGCGACACCTACTACGCCACTACTTATCCCAAACAGAACCTGGTGCGGGCGCAGAACCAGTTCACGCTGCTGCAGCGCTACCTGGACGCCGAGGAGCGCCTTGACAGGATTGTCCATAATTTTATAGACAAGGAACCGGCAAGGAATTCATAATGCAGGGAAGCCTTCCAGGGAGTTTATATATAGCCGGGCCCCTTTTGCGGCTGTGGAAGCAACCCTTCTCTATCACTTACTAAATATGGCTTCACACTCGTCTCAACAAAAAAGGGGGCACCTGCTGAGGTGCCCCCTTTTAGGGTAAAGTGCCGCCAGGTTATATATGGCGCTATATATGATTCAGGGCCTCTCTCGGCTTAAGCCAGCACCCTGACCGGACGGTCTGTGGGTTCTACTATATTTTTCCGGATAACAAAGTCGCCGAAGTGCTCTCCTGCCTCCCTTTCCTGCGCATAGGCCGCCAGTATAGGCTCCAGCGCCTCCAGGATGGCCTCTTCCGAAAGCATCTCTTTGTAGAGCGTATTCAGCCTGTCTCCATTGTGGCTGGCGCCCAGGTACAGGTTGTACCGCCCCAAGGCCCGGCCCACAAACCCGATTTCACCCAGCGAAGACCGGGCACAGCCGTTCGGGCAGCCCGTCATGCGAATGTTGATGGCATCGGTCTCCAGCCCGTTCTTCCGCATCAGCACATCCAGTTTGTCTACCAGCGAGGGCAGGTAGCGCTCTGACTCGGCGAAGGCAAGGCCGCAGGTGTTCAGGGCCACGCAGGCCATCGAACTGAGCCGCAGGCCTGTCAGCTTGGGATGGTTCAGGACCCCATGCTGCAGCAGAATATTCTCGATAATGTCCTTCTCCCCTTCTTCCACGTTCCCGATAATCAGGTTCTGGTTTCCGGTGAGCCGGAAATCGCCGTTGAGGACAAGGGCTACCTCGCGCAAGGCTTTCTTCAGTACATACCCTTCCTCGTCCTTCACCCGGCCGTGCTCCACAAACAGGGTATAAAACCACTTGCCGTTCGTGCCCTTCAGCCACCCGTACTGGTCTCCGTTGGTCACGAATCGGAACGGGCGCGGGCTCTCCAGTTGCCAGCCCAGGCGCGTGTTCAGTTCGCTCACAAACCACTCCAGGCCGCGCTTGTCGATGGTATATTTCAGCCTCGAGTTCCTTCTGTCGGACCGGTTGCCGTAGTCCCGCTGGATCGCGATAACCGTTTCTGCCGCCTCGATCACCTTTTCTTTCGGCACATAACCGATCACGTCGGCAAGTCGCGCATAAGTCGTTTCCACGCCAAAGGTGCTGCCCAGGCCGCCGCCCACACACACATTGAAGCCCATCAACTGGCCGTTTTCCTCAATCGCGATCAGACCCAGATCGTTGGCGAAAACATCTATGTCATTCCGGGGCGGAATGGTTAGTGCTATTTTGAATTTGCGGGGCAGGTACGTTTCGTGGTACAAAGGCTCCGCATCCGGCGTGCCGCTCACCTTTTCCTTGTCCAGCCATATCTCGTGGTAGGCGGTCGTCTTCGGCTTGAAGTACTCGCTTATCTGTGCGGCCATGTCATATACCTCCTCGTGTATCGGCGACTGGTGCGGATTCGGGCTGCACATCACGTTGCGGTTCACGTCGCCGCAGGTGGCGATGGTGCTCAGCAGCGCGTCGTTCACGGCCTTGATGGTGGGCTTGAGGCCGCGCTTGAGGATGCCGTGGAACTGGAACGACTGCCGCGTGGTCAGTTTCATGGTGCCGTTGCCGTACTTATCAGACAGCTCGTCGAGGATGAGCCACTGGTCCGGCCTCGTGATGCCGCCCGGCACCCGTACCCGCACCATGAACTGGTACAAGGGTTCCAGCTTCTGCCGCTTCCGCTCGCTTTCCAGGTCCCGGTCATATTGCTGGTAAGACCCGTGGTACTTGATCAGCTTCACATCGTCGGGGTGCAGGGCGCCCGTCAGCGGGTTGCTCAGACTCTCCTTGATGGTGCCCCGGAGAAAATCACTCCGCTCCTTTATATATTCGTCGTCAGACAATCTCTGCTTTTCCAGTTGCTCTTCCATCGTTATTCTCTATATAATATAAACACGCCGCCCCTCCCAAACCCGATATGGGTTGGCTCCGCTTTCACTCCGTCCGGCGCTGTATAATCGTACCCAGGGAGCCCAGGTGCAGGGGCAGGGCGCGTTGAATCTGTGTTATCTGATCCGTTGCTGCTAATAAATGTCTGTCTGGTAGCGGTTCGATTTCTGGAGGTATTTCACGTATTCCTCCGCTTTCTCTACCGTCACGCCCCCGTGCTGCTTGATGATTTCGCGCAGGGTGCTGTCTACGTCTTTGGCCATTTGCTTGGCATCGCCGCATATATATAAATGGGCGCCGTTCTCCAGCCAGTCATATAGCTCCCGGCCTTTTTCCATCATCCGGTGCTGCACATACAGCTTCTGCTTCTGGTCGCGCGAGAAAGCCACGTCCGCTTTGGTCAGAATGCCCTCCTTCAGGTACTGCTGCCACTCGGCCTGGTACAGAAAATCCGTGGTGAAGTTTCTGTCGCCGAAGAAGAGCCAGGATTTGCCATTATGTTCCGCTACCTCACGGTGCTGCATAAAAGCCCTGAAAGGCGCCACCCCGGTACCGGGGCCCACCATGATGATGGGCGCTTCCGGGTCAGCAGGAAGCTTGAAGCGGCTGTTCTTGTCCACAAACACCTTCACCTTGTCATCCACATGGAACCGGTCAGACAGCGTGGCGGAGCAGAGGCCTTCCTTGTTCCGGCCATGCGCCTGGTAGCGCACCACCGACACGAGCAGGTGTACCTCGTCCTCCACCGCCGCCTGCGAGGAGGCAATGGAATACATGCGCGGCTGATTTTTGCGCAGCACTGCCAGCAGCTCGTCTGCCTCCAGCGCGTAGGGCACCTCGTGCAGCAGGTCGAGCACATCGCGCCCGTACACAAAATCCGCCACCTTGCGGTTATCCGTCAGGAGGTCTTTCAGCTTCGCGTCTCCGGTCAGGTTGGCATAGTTCGTCAGCGTAACCCCTGACAGCGGGCTCAGCTCATAGTCGTAGGTCAGCGCCTCCACGAGCGGCTTTTCACCATTGTGCCCCTTCACCACCATATCCCCCGAAAGTTTAGTCGCCTCCAGCACCCCTTCTATAAGGGCGGCGGAATTGGTGCCATATACCCCCAGCGCATCACCGGGCTCATAAGTCAGACCAGAACCTTCGAGGCTCAGTTCCAGGTGCATTGTTTCTTTGGATGATCCTCGCCCGTTCAGGTTGATTTTCTCCAGGATGGTTGCCTCAAACGGATGCTTGCGGGAGAATTTCGGTGCGTCAGCCGGTACGGCCGCGCCATTTACGCTCACATCCGGCGCAGCTTTTGTGCCTGATGCCTGGGCGATTGCCTGCAGCAGCGATTGCTGCCATGCCTCCGCCGCCTCCTCATAGTCCACATCGCAGTCTACGCGGGGGCTGATGCGCTGCGCGCCCAGTTTTTCGAGCACGGCGTCAAATTCTTTCCCTGTCTGGCAGAAATCCACATAGCTGCTGTCGCCCAGGGCAAGCACGCCAAACTTGACATGCGAGAGGTCCGGCGCTTTTTTGCCGTGCAGGAACTGGTGCAGATCCTCGGCCTGCACCGGGGGCTCCCCGATGCCGTGGGTGCTCACCAGCACGGCCAGGTTCGTCACTTTCTTCAGGTCCCTGGTTTTAAAGGAAGCCATATCGGTCACTTCGGCCTCCAGGCCCTGCGCCTTGGCCAGGCTGGCCAGATTGTGTGCCAGGGTCTCGCAGTTCCCGGTGTGGCTGCCATATAAAACCGTCAACTTCTGCGCCGTTTCTGCCAAGGCAGGGGCCGCCTCCGTTGGCGCGGCTACTGCGCCAGCGGGCACGGCGGACACGCCTGCAAAATAGCCGGACAGCCACTGCAGCTGCCCGGAATCCAGGCCAGACAATGCTTCGGAGAGCTGTGCCGCCTGCTTGTCAGAGAACGGCCCTCTCTCCAGACCTTTCTTAAAATCCATGTACTGTTACTTGTTAGGTTGCGGTGTGTACCGTAAATAAGGCTTGATAACCTTGTGTCCTTTCGGGAATTTGGCTTCCACGTCCTCTTGCTTGACGGATGGCGAAATAATCACATCCTGCCCCTGCTCCCAGTCTACCGGGGTGGCCACGCTGTAGTTGGCGGTCAGTTGCAGCGAGTCGATTACCCGCAGTATCTCGAAGAAGTTTCTTCCGGTAGAGGCCGGGTAGGTGATGATGGCTTTGATTTTCTTGTCCGGGCCAATAAAATACACGGAACGCACGGTGGCGCTGGTGGAGGCGTTCGGATGGATCATGTTGTACAGACCGGCCACTTTCCTGTCCACGTCCGCTATGATGGGGAAGTCCACGTCGCAGTGCTGCGTCTCGTTGATGTCCTTTATCCACTCGTAGTGCGAATCCAGTTCGTCCACGCTCACGGCGATCACCTTCGTGTCTCTTTTAGCAAACTCATCCTTCAGTTGGGCGGTGCGGCCAAGCTCCGTGGTGCAGACAGGCGTAAAATCGGCAGGGTGCGAGTAGATGATTCCCCAGCTGTCTCCGAGCCACTCATGGAAGTTAATCTCGCCTGCTGTGGTTTGTGCCGTAAAATTTGGTGCTTCGTCTCCGATTCTCAGACTCATAGTTTCTATTTTTTTAGTTGTACATTATTCGATCACTTCTCCTCTCCGGACTGGCGAAAGGCTTGCCCTTCAGCTACGTGTGGAGAGGGGTTCTATATAAAGGCAGATAAAATGCGCTGCTTACCGATCCTGTCCTTTCCTCTGTTTTTATCAGCCACAGAATATAACAGCCCTATAGGAGCCATTGTTCCTGTTTGTATACACAAATATACGGCAGGAGAGCAGGAGATGCCAATTGTAAAAATTGATTTAGGATAACTTAAAGTTATAGGCTTACAAACGCGCACAGAGATCAGCCGCTGCATTTCAGTCTTATATACAATATCAGCACCAGCCACCTCCCGTGGAGCGGCCGCAGCTATATAGCCTGCAGGTATATACGCTGCGCTGCTGCTCCTTCCGAAACCGCAGCGGTGAAGGCCAGCCTGTCTTCAATCCGGATGGAGGGTATAGCACCATCCGGATAGTCCGGACGGCAAATCAGCGGGCTGCCATAATCAGAAACTATGGTTCCGGATTAGGAAGCGCATCAGCAGCGCGGGCAGCCCACCTTCCGGGCCCTGCGGGGTGATGAAGTAAAAATTGCGGTGGATGGGCAGCTTCTTGATGCTGATGATCTTGAGCGTACCGTTCTCCAGTTCGTTAGGGATGGCGTGCATCGATAGGAAAGCCATACAGTCGGAGTGCTGCAGGTACGATTTAATGGCCTCGGTGCTCCCCAGTTGCATCTCCACAGACAGGTCGGACAGGCGGATGCCTTTCTGCTTCAGCGCGTCGGCAATCACCTCCAGCGTGCCCGAGCCGGGCTCGCGGAGCAGGAGCGGTATCTTTTTCAGCTCCTCCGGCCTGATTTCCTCTTTGCGGGCCAGCGCGTTTTTACTGCCGCAGACCAGCACAATCTCGTCTTTCAGAAAGGGGGTATAATGGATTTCCCGGCGCTTGGATTTCCCCTCTATCACTCCCATCTCGATGGTCTTGTGCAACAGGGCCTGCTCAATCTGCTCGGTGTTGCCGCTGAGCAACTCCACCTTCACGTCCTGGTGCAGGCTGTGGAAACGGGCCAGCAGGGGGGCAGTATATACTGCGTGATGGACGTGCTGGACCCCACGTGCAGCACGCCCTTGTGGGTCTGGTTTAGTTGGTTGAGGTCGAATTCCACCTGCCGGTAGATTTCCTGGATGGCCTCGGTGTGCTTCAGGAGCACCTCACCGGCCGGAGAGAGCTGCACCTTGTTCCCCCGCCGGTCAAAAAGGGCGATGTTGAACTGGCTCTCGAGTTCTTTTATATGCTTGGTAACCGCAGGCTGGGAAATGAGCAGTTCTTCGGCGGCCTTGGTGAAGTTGAGCCGCCGGGCCACGGTGTAAAATACTTTCAGGCGAAAATCGAACATATGCAATAATAAGCCAATTTCCGGAAAAGAGCGCAGTGGCCGGTACCGGGCCTGTCCGATTTCAAAATAGCCGGCAAGTAGCGGCAAGGGCGGGGAGGGCTATATAGGATGAGAATTGTTTATTATATAACCTAAGTTTTATAACCCAAGTTGCGGTATACTTACAAAGATGAAAAATGCCCTGCCCCTTCCGGGAGGGGGACAGTAACTCGTTTCTAAGAAAATTCCCCGCTTGGGAGGGGTAGGGTTGAGTTTACAATCATCAAAAATTTATCGGTTCATATACCACAACCTGAGTTATATATAAATGCACCCTATCCAGGTTGTGGCGGAAGACTTATTTGTACTTGTTCGCTTTGTATTTATTCACTTCCTTCTCCGGGACCTCCAGTTTGTTGTGGATGATCACCCTGGAATCCGGCAGGAATTTGAGCAGCCAGAGGTTCACGAAAAAGAGGATCAGCGAGAAAATAAAGGCGGCGATGGCCAGGCCGGAGTGCTCCTCCAGGGCATTGTTGAGGGCGCTGTACAGCAGCCATATCTGAATGCTCATGTTGCCGATCAGTGCCATGATGATGCCCAGCATCAGGGTGCTCGTCTTGTTGGGGTGCGCCTGGTTCTGCGCCTCTCTGAAATCACTCATAATCGTCTCCCGGTTAGCTTGCCTGTTCCTTGTAGGCTGTCACATATACTTTCTCGTCGCGCACCACCACGCTTAGCTGCGGCAGGCTGCGGGGCGGGGGGCCCTGCAGCCAGACAGAATAGCGGTAGATGATGCCAAACACGGCGAACACGGTCCCGAACAGGTAGGCGATGAGCGCCGCGTCAAAGTTCTGCAAATCGCGGGAGCCGATATACACCAGCGCAATAACCAGCACCATCGCGATGAAGGCATTCAGCAGTGCTTTCCTGTTTAAGTTTGAGAAGATTCTAAACATATGGCAGGGGCATTAAACAGTTCGTTCTCCGGCTCGAGAATGCCCGGAAGGCAATTTTCCGGGATGCAATTGGCTCTCCAGGTGGCTATCAGCAATTACGCTTCCCGCACCTTGGCTTAGAGTTGATACCGTAAATTAGGGAATTTGGTTGGGGCAACAAAGTCATTTTGGCGGCGATGCGGTATTCAGAAAAGTTCTAAATTCGCTGGAGAGCGGGCAAGGCTGCTAAATCCGGGGCCATTATGGTGGAGCGGGCAGTCCTATATATAACCCTTGCCCCCTTCGGGAGTATTCGTAAGCTCTGGTGGAAATAGCGTGGGGCGGAGCGCAGAAAATCAGGCGCTTTGTCTTTACTTTGAGAACACATCCCGATAGCATCGGGAAGAAATTTAAGCGTTATGGCGATATTGTCTTTGTTGAAAGCGGAAGTAAAGGGCCTGTTCCCGGCCTACTTCGCCCTGGTCATGTCGACGGGCATTGTTTCCATTGCGGCGCACCTGCTGGGTTTCCCCGCCATCAGCGTCGCGCTTTTCTGGCTGAACAACCTCCTCTTCCTGGTCATGCTGGCCATGCTGCTGTGCCGGGTGGTGTTCTATTTTTCCGCCTTCGCCGAGGATATCCAGTCGCATGCCAAGGGGGCTGGCTTTCTGACGCTGGTGGCGGCCGCCTGCATCCTGGGCATCCAGCACATTTTGCTGAAAGAAAACTACGCCGTGGCGCAGGCGCTCTGGTACCTCGCGCTGGTGCTGTGGATTATCCTCATATATACTTTCTTCATCAACATCACCACCAAAAAGGAAAAGCCCACGCTGGAGCACGGCATAAACGGGATATGGCTGGTAGCCGTGGTGGCCACGCAGGCGGTGGCCATTCTGGGCACTTACCTGGCCCACCACCTGCCGTTTCCGCCGGAGCGGGTGGTGTTCCTGTCGCTGTGCGGCTATATGCTGGGCTGCATGCTGTATATCATCCTCATCACGCTTATTTTCTACCGCCTCACGTTCTTCCCGATGAAGGCGGAGGCCTTCGCGCCGCCCTACTGGATTAACATGGGCGCGGTGGCCATCAGTACGCTTTCGGGTGCCACCCTCATCATGAACATCAACGAGATAACGGGGTTGCAGGATTTTATCCCTTTCGTGAAGGGGTTCAGCCTCTTCTTTTGGGTGACGGGCACCTGGTGGATTCCGATTATCGTGGTGCTGGGGATATGGCGGCATCTGTATAACCATTTTCCGATTTTTTATCACCCGCAGTACTGGGGCATGGTGTTTCCGCTGGGCATGTACACGGTGTGTACCTGGCGGCTGGCCCAGGCCCTGGAGCTGCCCTACCTGCAGCTCATCCCTGCCTACTTTATCTATATAGCCTTCACCGCCTGGCTGGTTGCGTTCCTGGGGCTCTGCTTTAACCTCGTAAAACTGTTTTCCCCGAAAAGAAACACCGAAACAATCCGGACCTGACTTGACCTGAGAAATGCGCTTTGTTTATATTTATATAGGCTGATTTTATATATGCCGGTCCGCCGGGCCGGCTGCTTCGGCGGGCTTCTTCGTCAGCAGGACTTTGTCTACCTTAAAGCCGTCCATGTCAATGATTTCTATCTCAAAGCCGTTGTGCTCCAGCCGCTCGCCCACCGTCGGGAACCGGCCCAGGAGGTGTATGACGAACCCGGCCAGCGTGGTAAAATCGTCTGAGTCTTTCCTGATGAATTCCTGCTTCAGCTCCCTGTTCAGGTTGTGGATGGAGACGGAGCCGCTCACCAGCAAAGAACCGTCCTCCCGCCTCACCACATCGGGCTCGCCGAACTCGTCCATGTCCGGCAAATCTCCCACAATCGACTCGAGCAGGTCGTGCAGCGTGATGACGCCCTCCACAGACCCGAACTCATCCACCACAACGGCCATATACTGCTTCTGCTTCTTGAAGGTGTTCAGCACGGCGTTCGCCAGCATCGACTCCGACACATATATCGGCTTCTGGACAAAGGCGGCGAGCGGCTCCTGCCTGTCCGACAGCAGGAACTTGTAAAAGTCCTTCGCGTGCAGCACGCCCACCAGCATGTCGAAATTGCCGTCGCACACCGGGAACCTGGAGTGGACGCTGGCCTCCACCGCCTCTTTTATCTTCTCGATCGGGTGGTTGATGTCCAGCCACTCCACGTCCATGCGGCGCGTCATCAGGTTTTTGGCCCGCTGGTCGGCATAGGTGAAGATGTTCTGGTGCAGTTCAGTTTCTTCCTTCGCCAGTATCCCCTGCCTGCCCGCTGTCCGGATGATCTGCCGGATCTCCTCCTCTGACATTTTCTCCTCGGTAGGCTCCTTCACCCCGAGCAGCTTCACCACCAGGTTGGTGGAGCCCGACAGGATTTTGACCAGGGGCATGGTGAGCAGGGTGAAGACCTTGATGACGGGGGCCACCGCGAGCGCGATGCTGTTGGCGTTGCTGAGGGCAATGGTCTTGGGGATGAGCTCCCCAATGACAATAGTGAAATAGGTGATAAGGCCGATGACCAGCACAATGGAGAGCGAGTCGGCGTACGGGGCCAGGAAACCGACCTCCAGCATCCAGACCCGCACATCGTCCGAGAGGGCGGCACCACCGTAGGCACCCGATATAATCCCAATCAGCGTGATGCCCACCTGCACGGCGGAGAGGAAATCCTCTGGCGAATCAAGCAGTTCCAGCACAGTTTGGGCGCTTTTGCTGCCTTTCTTCGCCTGCTGCGTCACCCTGTTCTTGTTCACAGATATGATGGAGAGTTCCGAGAGTGCAAAAAAACCGTTCAGCATCGTCAGGAGTACCAGGATAATTATTTCCATCTTTTAGGAGTGGGTGATATAGATTGTACGGTGATGCGGAAAGAAAATTTGCACAAATCTCTCTGCCCGGCTTCGGCGGCCAGGGTGCCAGGCTGAAAGAGGGAGTGGCCCGCCGGGAAAAGGCCCTTGGGGGCCTGCGGTTACAGCTGCCCGGAGGGTATATATAGCTGGTGTGCCACCGGAGAGGTTCCGCGCCTGTCTATACAACGTCTATATCACGTGGACTTAAGAATTGTTTTGTTTAAGCCTTGAAATAATGTATTCCCACCGGACCAAATCCTTTCAAATTCTATAGCCAGCTTTGGTGCTCTCAGTCCGAGAGGCCTCCCCGAAATGCTTCGGGGTAAACTAATCCCCTTCGGCACTGTGTAGCTGAAGCTGCCGGGGGTAGGGGCCCTCTATTCGCTCTGCTCCGGCTGCCTCACTTCGTTCGGCACCGCAACAGCTACAAGGCGCCTCATGGAAAAACTGGAAATAGTTACGCATTGAACTTCTTTTGGAGGTTTACAAGTGAGTTAGTAATCTGATAATCAGTCGATTAAGTATTGGCTTATCCCGGGGGGCACGTTATATAGGTTATGCCTATTGCGCTTCGCGCGCAGACAGCCACGCGACTGCCTCTGCCCTGCTGGTAAAGTTTTTCAGCTGGAAAGAAAGCAACTGCGAGTCTGTGATGTGCTTGATGTTTTCCTGGGCGGTGGCTTCCACAGAGGCCTTTGCCGATTGCAAGCGGGCCAGTTTCTGGACCCGCGTCTTCATGACCCCCGCCGCCAGGTACATCGCCACCTCCCTGCTTTCCTCCTCGCTCACCGATATCACGGTTTTGGTAGAGTCGAGCAGAATCCGCTTCACATCATAGTTCCTCACATTGTCCATAAGAATGTCGATGCTGTGCTTTATCTCGGGCAGCAGGAAGCCATGCAGATCAGGGTAAGCGACTTCCAGTATGTCAGCGGCGGGGTTATAATCCAATGTTATAATGCTGTTCTTGAAAAGGAGCATCTCTTGAAAGTTTGGCTTCTGCCAATATAGCTATATATGGCTGCTAATGGAAAATATTTCGGAAATAAGTGAAGGCCACACGCATCAGGTATCTGGTCAGAGGACTTTTGTATCACCCATACCTCAACACCAACTTTTTATCATCTGTGATGCCTATGTAGGAGAGTGCGGCTAAATTTTGGACGCACTCTCCCACATAGCACGGGCTGCACGCGCAGGACATAAGCGCTGTAAAGAAGCACGCTATGCCCGGCTGCTGCGACGCTGTGGAGCCGGGCTCAGGAGACGGTGATGTGCTATATGGGCGTTATATATAGCTCCCCCGGCACAGGCAGGCGGCGGCCCTATATAAGCCTGAGCATTAGTCAGAAGCTTTGCCGTGCGGCGGAGCATCAGCCCCCCGCTTTTTCCTGCTGAACCACCAGTACATGGGTATCCCGGTCAGCATCAGCACCATGCCAATGGCTGCCTCCCGCGGGCGGACGAAGATGGTGTTGAAGAAGAGCGCGGCGCAGAACAGCACCATCACGGCCGGCACCACCGGGTAGCCCCACACCTTGTAGGGCCGGTGCGCGTCCGGCATCTTTGTCCGCAGCACAAACACCCCGAAAGTAGTGGCCCCGTAGAAGATGAACACCGCAAAAATCACCATGTCCGTCAGTTGGTCGAATGAGCCGGAGAGCACCAGCAGGCAGGCCCAGATGCACTGGTACAGGAGAGAGTGGGCAGGCGCCTGCGCCCGGTTCAGGTCGGCCGCCTTTGGGAAGAACAGGCCTTCGCGGGCCATCGCGAAGTAAGTGCGGCTGCTGGCCAGGATGGTGGCGTTGGTGCAGCCCAGCGTCGTAATCAGGATGAGCGCCGAGATAAACAAAGCCCCCCCATGCCCCCAGAAACTCCGCACAGCCTCCACGGCCGCAATCTGGACGCGGGCCTCGTGCACCGCCTCAAGCGCGGGGATGGGCAGCAGCGCCAGGTACGTCATGTTCACCAGCAGGTATATGGCCACCACCGCCAGCACACCGATGGTGATGCCGCGCGGGATGTTGCGGTGCGCGTCCTTTATCTCTCCGCCCAGGTAGCCGATGGCCGCCCAGCCCTGGTAGGCCCAGAACGCCGCCAGCATGGCCGCGAAAACAGCGCTGAAGGTGACGGGAGCGGCATCCGGGGTCGTGGCCATGTCAAAACTCCTCCCTATCTCGGCCTGGTTGCTCCCAAGCCCGAAAAACACGATGACAGCGATGCCCGCCAGCACCAGCAACAGGATGACGGTGCTCAGCCCCGCGCCGAACTTTATTCCTTTTGCATTCACCCACGTCAGCAGCACAATCAGCAGCATGGCCGCCAGTTTCACGCTGAGGCCCGTAAAGGGGAAGAAGACACCGGCTATGGAGAAATCGGAGAGGTTGCTCAGGAGGGGCGGCAGCGGCAGGATGCTGTTGAGCGACTGCGCAAAGACATAGGCCAGGGAGGAAATGGCGGCCGTCTGGATGACGGTGAACAGCGACCACCCAAAGATGAAAGCGAAGAAGCGGTTGTATATCCGCTTGTAATAGGCGTACTCCCCGCCCGTGTCGGCCAGCAGCCCGGCCACCTCGGCGTTGCTCAGGGCACCGAACAGGGTGATGATGCCCGCCAGCGCCCAGCAGAGCAGCACCCATCCCGGCGAATGCAGTTCTGCGGCCATGGGAGCCACTTTCTTATATACCCCCGACCCTAAAATGTTTCCTATAACAACCACAATGGCCAGGCGCAGGCCCAGCGAGCGGTTCAGTTGGCCGTTCTTGCCCATATCCCTCTGCGAATAGCTAAATCTTTTTGCCGAACTGGGGCAACCGCTTTGGCCCGAAACCATATATAAGGCCACGCCCGTGGAAAAGCCCGTCTGAAACCAAAGATAGGAATATAACGCATACCTGCTTCAAGCTCCGGCACAGAAGCCAGTGGTGAGGTGAGCCTTCAGCCAGTCGGGCACAACGCTCTCCCCGGCTTCCATGCCCTGCGGCATGCAGGTAAGTTACACAAAGGTAAGCTTCGGGCAAAACGAAAAATTCCGCCTCCGGTGCGCGCAACAAAATCCTATGGGGCGCAATTCCACGCTCCGGCGCCTTCTGAAGCGGATTTTCCATATAGGCTGGCAACCTGAGCGATGGACGATAGAAAGAAGCGAAATATGTAGAAGCCAAGAAGCGCCGAAGATGCCCGGACTTTCAGAATTTGTATTGCTATATTTGTGCCTCAAAGACAACCCATTTGTATGGATAGTATATATTTCTGGATCCTCTTCAACGCTTTCGTGCTCCTGATGCTGGGTCTCGACCTGTTCGTGTTCCACCGGAACGCGCACGAGGTAAAGATAAAGGAGGCCCTGCTCACCAGTTTGTTTTGGATCGCGCTGGCGCTGAGTTTCAACGTGATCATCTACTTTTGGCAGGGAGAGCAGCCCGCCATCGAGTTCCTCACGGGCTACCTCATCGAGAAGTCGCTGAGCGTGGACAACCTGTTCGTGTTCATCCTCATTTTCAACTACTTCAAGGTGCCCTCCAAGTACCAGCACAACCTGCTGTTCTGGGGCGTGCTGGGGGCGCTGGTGTTGCGTGCCATTTTCATATTGGTTGGTGTGGCGCTTATTGCCAAGTTCCACTTCCTCATCTACATCATGGGCGCCTTCCTGATATTTACGGGCATCAAAATGGCCTTTTCGCAGGACAATGACGTGGACCCGGAGCACAATCCGCTGGTAAAGTTCGCCAGCAGGCACCTGCGCATTACCAAAATGCCGGTTGGAGGCAAGTTCTTCGTGAAGCAGGAGGGCAAGCTATATGCCACGCCGCTGTTCCTGGTGCTCATCATGATAGAAAGCACTGACGTGGTGTTCGCCGCCGACTCCATCCCCGCCATCCTGGCTATCTCCAAAGACCCCTTCATCGTGTATACCTCCAACGTGTTTGCGCTGCTGGGACTGCGGGCGCTTTACTTTGCCCTGGCCGGCATCATGCAACTGTTCCATTACCTGCACTACGGCCTCTCGCTCATTCTGGCCTTTATCGGCGCAAAGCTGCTGCTCAGCGACATCTACCACATCGACATGCGCTACGCGCTGCTGGCGGTGGGCGGCATCCTGGCTATCTCTATTATAGCCTCGCTCCTCTTCCCGAAGAAAGACAACGACCTGCCGCCACCCCCGGATTTTGTGGCGTAAACGCGACACTGCAACAACTTCATCAACACGGCAGGAAAAAGCAGAGATTTATATATAAGCAGAGGGGCCAGCGCATTGCTGGCCCCTCTGCTTATATATGGCCCGAAACAAGCGGCAGGCTATAGTTGGCTTTGCCGTATATATAGCCTAAGGCTGCGGTTTGCCGAGCTTGCTGTTGCGGTAGCCGTAGGCGAAGTATATCACCAGCCCCAGCGCCAGCCATGCCAGAAACCGGCTCCAGTTCGTGATGCCCAGCTCCGACATCAGGTACAGGTTGGTGAGCAGGCCCAGCACCGGAATCAGCGACAGGCTGCGGGTAAAGGTGAGCACCACCATCACGGCGGCCACTGCCAGAAAGCCCAATAACGGCAGTTTGTGCCGGAACACCTCCCAGCCTCCCTCCGTGCTGAAGAAGGAAGAAACCCCGGCCCCGTTGTAGACGAGCAGCAGGCCCACGGCTATCAGCATAATGAGCGGCAAGGTGTATTTCCCGTTGATGTAGGGCACCCGGAAGCCCCTGTTCTCCACGGGCGCCCCCCGTTTCTGATCCAGCAGCAGGATGCCGCCGCACACCAGCACAAACGCAAACAGCGTCCCGATGCTGGTCAGGTCCGTTACTTCCGTCAGGTTCATGAAGAGCGCGGGCACCGCCACGACAACGCCGGTCACGATGGTGGCAAACCAGGGGGTTTTATACTTGGGGTGGATGCTGGAGAAGATGCCCGGCAGCAGTCCGTCGCGGCTCATGCTCATCCAGATGCGCGGCTGCCCGTACTGGAACACCAGCAGCACGCTGGCCATGGCGACTATGGCGCTCACAGCCACAATACCGGCTATCACATCCAGGTTTACCTGCGCGAAAACAAAGGCAAGCGGGTCGCCCACGGCCAGCTCGGTGTAGGGCACCATGCCCGTCAGCACCAGGGCCAGCACCACGTACAGCACCGTGCAGATGATGAGCGCTAAAATCATCGCCCGTGGCAGGTCGCGCTGGGGGTTCTCGCATTCTTCCGCGGTGGTGGAGATGGCATCAAACCCGATATAGGCGAAAAACACCGCCGACACGCCTTTCAGAATGCCGCTCACGCCATTCGGCGCAAAGGGTGTCCAGTTGTCCGTGTTCACGTAAAACGCGCCCACCGATATAACCAGCAGGATCACGAGCAGCTTCAGCAGCACCAGCAAATTGGCCGTGCGCTTCGACTCGCGGATGCCGATGTACACCAGGTACGTGATCAGCACCGTGATGCCGAGGGCGGGCAAGTCTGCCACCAGCTTAATGCCGCCCAACTCTGGTGCCTGCAGCCAGGCCATATAGGCCTGCTGCACATTAGAGGGCAGGGCGGCCAGCGCCTGGCCCTGCGCCAGTGCCTCCCGTGCGGCGGCATAGCCACGCGAAGCGCTCAGGAAATCCATGGTGAGGTATTCCGGTATGCCCAGCCCTACGCCCTGTAAAACGGCGGTAAAATAATCGGACCACGAGATGGCCACCGCGATGTTGCCGATGGCATACTCCATCAGCAAATCCCAGCCGATGATCCAGGCGATCAGCTCGCCGAACGAGGCGTAGGCGTAGGTATAGGCGCTCCCTGAGACCGGGATGGTGGAGGCGAACTGGGCGTAGCACAAGGCAGAGAAGCCGCAGGCGATGGCCGTGAACACGAAGAGCAGCGACACCGCCGGGCCGCCGGCCGCGCTGGCGTTGCCGATGGTGCTGAAGATACCGGCCCCGATGATGGCGGCTATACCGAACGACACCAGATCCTTCAGGCGGAGCGTGCGCACCAGATTGGTGCCCTGCACATGCCCGTCTCGCTCATAATCAGCCTGTAGCGCTGTGATGTTTTTGCGGCGTGTGAGGTTCTGCAGGGTTTTACTCATAGGTCGGCTTTTGAGGCGAAGGCTTTCTGGTGTTGCTGTTGGGGCGGCAAGGTATGAAAATTTCGCTTGCCATGCTGCGTGCCAGATTCATTAGGTTCAGCGGCGCCCTTCCGACCCGCACATAACAACCCGGATATAAGCGGGTTGTCAAACCGGGATGCGCTTCAGGTCAGGCAGCTTCACCGGGCTGATAAGCAGGGGCACTTTCTCCACCTTCACGGAGCTGGTGTCGAGCCCGAACCATTTGGTTTCGGAGGCGGCAAAGTCCTTCAGGTTAAAATACCACTGCATGATCACCCGCTTTTTAAAGGGGAGGTCGTTTTCAACGGAAAGGTACTTCTCCAGCACCACAAACCGGAAGTCGCCGATGAGCTGCTGCCTATTGAGCGAGGGATACCGGCTCGTGATGTCCACCTCTCCGTTTTCCACCAGTTCCTCCACCACTTTTCTGAAAAAAAGGTTGATGCGCTGCTCTACCCGAAAGCCCAGCCTGAAATCGATGCGAATCACGTCCCCCTCGGCTATATGGCGCACTTTGTACTCTGCCGTATGCGGGGCGTCGGTGGTCTCTACGTGTATAAACCAGTAGATGTCGGCACGCTTGGGCCGTTTCTGAAAGATAGAGTAAATTACTTTCGACTCCAGCTTCTTATGATCAGGCGCACTGGTCATAAAGACGAGGTGGGTCGTGTACTTCGGCACGCTCTCGTCGGCGCTCAGCTCCTGCAACGCAGGCAGGTAATGCTTCAGCCGCACGTACTCTGTCAGGCTGCGCTTGATGTAAAAGGCGCTTATCCAGATATACATGACGGACAGCAGCAGAAAGCCAATCAGAAGCGACACCCAGCCGCCGTGCGGGAACTTGCTCAGGTTAGCCACCAGAAAAGCGGCCTCGATGGCCAGGTATATGGCTCCAAACGCGGCGGCAAGCAAGCCGGATTTATACCGGGCGTACAGGTAATAGGCCATCAGCAAGGTGGTGGAGAACATGGCCATGGTAATAGCCAGTCCGTACGCCGCCTCCATATGCTCCGACTCCCTGAAATAAAGCACCACGCCCACACAGCCCAGCCACAGCAGCCAGTTAATGCTGGGTATATATAACTGGCCTTTGAGGTTGGTGGGATAAACCAGCCTCACGCGGGGCCACAGGTTCAGCCGGATGGCTTCGCTGATGAGCGTGAACGATCCGGATATCAGCGCCTGGCTGGCAATAATGGCGGCGATGGTGGCGATAGCGATACCGACCAGCAGGAACCAGCCCGGCATCAGCTGGTAGAAAGGGTTACCCGTCAGTTGCTGCCCTTCCTGCGTCATCAGCCAGGCCCCCTGCCCCAGGTAGTTCAGCAGGAGGCAGATCTTCACAAAAGCCCAGCTCACCCGGATGTTCGGGCGGCCGCAGTGGCCCAGGTCGGAATACAGGGCCTCGGCCCCGGTGGTACACAGGAAAACAGCGCCCAGCAGCCAGAAGCCATTTGGGTAGTTTGTGAGCAGCTGGTAGGCGTAGGATGGGTTTAGCGCTTGTATGACCTCCGGGTGCTGCACAACCGAGAGCCCGCCCAGCACGCCCAGCATCGTGAACCAGAGCAGCATCACGGGCCCAAAGGTCTTGCCGACAACCTCCGTCCCGAAGCTCTGCATGGTAAACAGCGCGGTGAGGATGGCCAGCACAATCGGAACCGTCGGGATATCGGGGTACAGGATGCGGAGCCCCTCGATAGCAGATGAGATGGATATGGGAGGCGTAATGATACCGTCTGCCAGCAGGGCCGCCCCACCCACCATGGCGGGCACGATAAGCCAGGCGGCCCGCCGCCGTATGAGGGTATAGAGCGAAAAGACGCCTCCCTCCCCGTTGTTGTCGGCCTGCAGGGTGAGCAGCACGTATTTAACGGTTGTCTGAAGCGTCAGCGTCCAGAAAACACAGGAGATACCACCATACACCAGGGTCTCGGATATCTGCGCATCCCCCACAATCGCCTTCATCACGTACAGCGGCGAGGTGCCAATGTCTCCGTAGATGATGCCCAGCGAAATCAACAAACCCGCTGTGGTGACAGCAGGCGACTTAGATGGAGAGTTCATATGCCAGTTATCAGGTTTTGTACGGTTAGAGGCTGTCTTTACGACAAGAGGCAGAAGGCGCTACACCTTCTGCCTGACGCGGATGCGCTGCTTCAGCAACGTGACGACGGGCGGTAGCAGCGATATGCCGATGATGCCCAGCACCAGCAGCGAGAAGTTCTTCCTGACTACCGGCAGGTTGCCGAACGTATACCCAATCAGGATAAAGAAAACCACCCACAGCACGGCCCCCACCACATTGAAGAGCAGGAACCTTTTGTAGTTCATGTTGCCCATGCCGGCCACGAAGGGGGCAAACGTGCGCACAATCGGGATAAAGCGGGCGTAGATGATGGTGCGACCGCCGTATCGCGCGTAAAACCGCTCCGCCTGCTGCAGGTGCGCCTGCCGCAGAAACCAGTAGTCTTTATCGTAAAGCCTGCCGCCGAGTTTGTTGCCTGTGTAGTAGTTGAAGGAATCTCCCAGCACCGCCGCCACGCACAGCAGCACTATCAGTAGCGCGACACTGAGCTCCGAAGACGGTATGGCCGCCAGCGCACCCAGGGCGAACAGCAGCGAGTCGCCGGGCAGGAAGGGCGTTACCACCAGCCCCGTCTCGCAGAAAATGATGATGAAGAGAATCAGGTATATCCAGGTCTTGTATTCCCGCAACAGTTCTACCAGGTGTAAGTCGATGTGAAGGATAAAATCAATCAGTTGCTGTATCAGCTCCATACTTGTGATCTGAAGAAAAAAGTTAACTAGAAGACAATGGCGCGCGTCCCGCCGCAGGTGAGCGGCCTGGCGGAAAGCGCGAAGACGAAAGCGGAAGAGCGAAGGATTTAGGGGCCCTTTGTGAGGATGGAGTGAAGGCCGCAGTCCATTTTGGAGAAAGCGTAGAAGGCAGGAACAGCGGGGGAACTGGCATGTGCGGTGTGAACCTGCCGGAGAAGGCTGGATGTGAGTTGCACCAGCGGGGCTCTTTCGAGTTGCAGCACTCCTTTCGCATCGCCGGCCGCCACCTCACCAGCCGTTACGGCAAAAGGTAATTCATCTTCTGCAGCAACCTGGGCAGCCGGAGCTCCAGACCCGGCAGGGGACGCATACGAAACAGCAGGCATCGAAAGTGTCAGGAAAGCGCACAGCACCAATGCCAGCACGACCGACAGCTTCTCAAAGAAAGAAGTACCTGTTGTTACCATTCGGCAAAGGAAGAGGGTGGCAGACACTAAAACAACAGTTGGCACTTAATTATTTTTGGCCGCCCCGCCACGTTTATATATTACATTTATATATAAAAAGCCGCAGAATATGTGCCATTTACAGCAGATACCTGCGCCTATGCCCGCCTGATCCTGCTGCCTGCTGCGCCCCGCTCTAAACGAATTGGCGCAGCCACTCCTTTGCGGCTTTGTCGTCCGTGAAGGTTTTCATCGGGATTGGCGGCGGCTTGAGGGAAAACAGTATGTTCATGATAAACTTTGAAAGTCCCGGCTTGGAGACCATCGCCATCGCAGAGTAAATAAGGGGCAGCTGCTCTGTCGAGAACTTCCGCGTCTCCTTGTCCGGAACCGGTGAGTCAGCCAGGTAAATCAGCAACGGAGCTCTTTTGTTGTTGGTAATCTGCTTCACCAAGGCCACATTCCCTGCGATGTTTGCCACCGTCCGCTTCGGGCTCTTGGAAAGCGACACCAGGATACCTCCGTCAAACCAGTAGGTCGCGATTTCCCCCTCAAACGTTTGCCCGTCTGTCGGCGCTGTTATTTGATTCATAGTCAAGTTTTCTGGGACACCGGCTGACGGATTGGTATAGCAGATGGCGAGGCGTAGCAAGGGTTAAGGCTGAAAAGGGTTGGCACCTGTAATTTTTTAGCTTGTCTTATTCTGTGGATTTTGCCTGTTATCGAACAAGGCAAGTATGTAGATAGTTTCTTCTTTCTGCTTATAAAGGATGGTGGTGTGTTTGTGCAGCAGAAAACCTCTAATGACTTTTTCAGGGCTTTCTAATGTTCCTATTTGAGGGTATTTAACAAGTAGCTCTAAAAACTTAAATACTCTGTGGGTAAATGTCTGCGCTGCTTTTTCTCCAAATTGTTCCTGCAAATAGCTCTGTAAATCAGCTAATTGCTTGCTTGCCCGTTTGTTCCAGACTATCTGAGCCATTTAGAATTCCTTCTTTTCATCTCCTCCTGAGCTATCCAGGCAGGTTCGTTACCGATTTCGCTCTCACTTGCTAAAACTTCCTGCTTCTGCGCTTCTGTCAAGCCAGTCCAAAGGCTTCCTGCCTTGTAATCTCTTCTACTGGAAAGAATCATGAAGATATCTTCTAATAATTTTTCATCATTAGTTGTATCAATCAGTTTATGCAAATCCTCCTTTATAGCTGCCATGTCAAAACTTTTTGAAAATATACAGATGATTTCATTTTTATCTTTTATAATATTTATACGTTGTGCTTTCGTTTTTTTATCCTTTGCACAATTTCATACCCAAGGTACTGTTTTAACATAAGAAATCTTTTTCTATAATACTCATTCCAATAACTTATCATCCTACTTGCCGTCTTCTGCCAGTAGTTCGGATTTTCCAGAATGAATTCTTGATATAGATCTATGTTTTGCTCATTTACATGTCTGTCAATCCCTTCTAATAACTCATAGACATATTCTCCCAGTAACTGTGTGGTGAATGGTATAACCCAATACTCGCTTGTCGGTATTAAACCCTGAAGTCTTCTTTCCCTTATGTACCCGTTATAGTGACGAAGGTAGATACAGTTTAGAATTGCTTTTTGCTTGTCAGATAATGTTTCTTCCTTTTCTAAATCAGGCTCATTGAAGTAGAGTCTATAGGTTATTACCAGACTCTCATCCCTTAAGTTTATATAGAGTTCACTTGGATGGATTAGATTAGCCATTAAATGAACTTGGCCATCTTTCAATTTTACTTTGTTGTCGTGAAAGGGTAAAACCTCTAAAACAGCTGACACATCCGCTTACAGTTCAGTCGGAAAAGCTTTTAGAATTCTCGCTCTATATTCAGAGAAAATATCTTTCATTTAACATTTTTGAATTTTATTTAATTTAAATGCTGCCCAACGTGTGGATATGCATGAACCTACGGATATCTGCACTATGTACTAAGGTAGACTGGTCGGATGCTCAGTCTGTTTGCTTCACAATCAAAATCACAAACACCTCCATTTTCAATTGTATATGGTTTCACTAATATAACGTACTTTTACAGTTTATCAAGCGGGCTCACAACTTCATATAGCGCAGAGTTGGTTATATAGTGCTCATTTCCGTTATTTTGCTGTTGCAGTGTCAATTGTTCCTTTTTCTTTTTCATCCATCCCACGGGCAGGTCGCGACCTGTTCCTACCAGCCTGTCCCGAAGTCTCGGTGAGGTCATGCACCGGGCGCTGGATAGTAGAAGGCCGGGAGGCTCACGCTGGCAGTTTCCGCTAACCCGCCGCCTACTCTCCGCCCGCCCGCAGCACGATCTTGCCGAACTGTCTGCCAGCCTCCATGTAGCGCATGGCCTGCTCCGTCTGCTCCAGCGGAAACACCATATCCACCACGGGCTGCAACTGTTTCTCGTTCACGAGCCGCAGCATTCCGGCAAAATCTTCGGCAGTGCCCATGGTGCTTCCATATATGGTCAGCTGCTTCCAGAAAATCTCGGCGGGATTTATATGGCCGATCATGCCGGTGGTGCCGCCATATATGCCGATGCGCCCGCCGGGCTTCGCCAGCTTCACCAGCTGCACAAAGCCCTCCCCGGCGGCGCTGTCGATGACCACGTCGAATCCTCCTGTGTGTGCTTTCAGCTCTTTGCTCCAGCCGTCCCTGCGGTAGTTTACGCCGCCTGCCGCCCCCAGCGCGCGGGCCTTCTCCAGCTTCTCATCAGCCCCCGACGTTACCCACACCTCGGCACCCGACGCCACGGCAAACTGCACGGCAAACAGCGCCACGCCGCCCCCGGCGCCTGTCACCAGCACCTTCTCCGCAGGCTGCAGCTGGCATTTGGTGAACAGGGCGCGGTAGGCAGTGAGCCCGGCGAGCGGCAGCGCGGCGGCCTGCTCAAAGCTCAGGTGAGGTGGCCGGGGGTGCAGGTTCTGCGCTGGCACCTTCACATATGCTGCAAACGAGCCGGGTTGCGGCATGCCCAGAATTTTATAGTCGGCGGAGTGCGCGCGCGGGTTGCTGCCCCAACCAGTGCCGGGGTCCACGATCACCTCCTGCCCCACCCATGCGGGGTCCACTCCGGCGCCTGCCTCGGAAACCACCCCCGCACAGTCGGAGCCCAGGATGGCAGGATATTCCTTCAGGAAGTAGCGGCCATGCTGTATCCAGACGTCGCGGCGGTTGAGGGCGGCCGCTTTCACCTGCACCACGGCCTCGCCGGGCCCGGCCACAGGCCTTTCGGTGTCGATAAGGGCCAAAGGTTTGCCGATCCCCTCCAGGTATACTGCTTTCATATATCTTATCCTCTCTTGGTAAAAGGTGACTGAAAGGTAGAAGTACGGCAAGCGCGTGGAAAAGGGACATGGCATTGGCATTTCACTTTCCGGATGATAACTTGCGGCCCACGCTTCACCTTATTACAGCTTGATGTATATATGAGCCCCAACTACCATATACGCCCGGCAACTGCCCAAGACTTGCCCGCTATCCTGTACCTTGCGGAAGCCACCTGGGCTCCTACTTACCACAGCATCCTCAGCCGGGAGCAGGTAGCCTACATGTTCGGGGAAATATACGCGGAGGAGGCACTGGCCCGGCAGATGCAGGAGGGGCAGACGTTTCTGCTGCTGCTCGAGGACAACCGCCCGATAGGCTTTGCCGCCTACTCCGCGAAAAGCGAGACAGAAGCCATATATAAACTGAACAAGCTGTACCTGCTGCCGGAGTGCCAGGGGAAGGGCTATGGAAAAGCACTGCTTTCGGCCGTGGAAGCGGCGGCAAAGCACCGGGGCGCCCGCCTGCTCGACCTGAACGTGAACCGCCACAACAAAGCAAAGCAGTTTTACGAGCGCTGCGGCTACCGCGTGCATGCGCAGGAAGACATCCCCATCGGCCCCTTCTGGATGAACGACTACGTGATGCGGAAGCCCCTTTAGCCCTATATAAAAGGGGCAGCCGGTTGGCTGCCCCTTTTATATACTTATGTTAAACGTTAAATTTAGTTGTGCGCGATGGGGTCTGCTTTTCCGTCCGGGTCACCTGCCACGTAGCCATCGGTGTTTATGTTACCGAGCAGCAGCAGTCCGGCCACGTGGGGCGAGGCCATGGAGGTGCCGCTGATGGTGTTATAGGCACCGCCCTTCCAGGTCGATTTAATGTTCACGCCCGGTGCGCAGAAGTCCACAGGCGGGTTGCCGTAGTTCGAGAAATACGCGAACGCATCTTTGCTGTCCATCGCAGACACCGTATATACGTTGGAGTGATTCACATGGGCCGGTGAGGAGTTGTTGGCATCGGTGCTCTCGTTGCCGGCGGCCAGCGCAAACTTAATGCCTTTGCCGGCAGCAGCCAAAACCGCCTCGTCCAGCGCCTTGGATACAGGCCCGCCCAGGCTCATGTTGGCCACGTCACCCGATTTACCGTTGGCGGCCACGTAGTCCACACCGGCGATTACGCCGGAGTAGGCGCCGCTACCGCGCGCGTCCAGCACCTTCACGGCCACCACCGTCGCACCGTAGGCCACACCTACCACCCCTACACCATTATCTTTTTTAGCGGCTATGGTGCCCGCCACATGCGAGCCGTGTCCGTTAAGGTCCTCTGCCGACTCAGCGTCTCTGCCGTTGGTGAACATAGTCACGCTGCGGCTTGCATCCACATTCAGGTCCGGGTGGTCCAGGTTGATGCCTGTGTCGATGACCCAGGCCGTTTTGCCCGCACCGCTTGCATAGCCCACGCGGTTAATGCCATAGGGCACTTCCTCCGGGCCGCTGCCGCCCCCACCAGTGCCCGGCTTGCCGAGCGTCACCATGCGGTCGGGCTCAATATAGGCCACGCGCGGATCTCTGCGCAACGCCGCAGCCCCGCTTTCCGACATACGCACGGCCATTCCAGCCACCGCCTGCCCATAGGTCTGCTCTATCTTAAAGTCACTCACGCTGTTCTCGGCAAGAATCTGCCTGCCTGCCTCGCGCACCATGCCTACCCGCTGCGCATACGTGGCGCTGGCGCCCAGGCGCAGGTTCTCGTCTTTTTTAAATACAACTATATACTGCCCGCTGATAATCGAGCCGTTCTGGCTGTCGGCCTGCGCCACGGCCGCAGGCTCCACCGCATCTGTTGCCTCGTTGTCGCAGGCCGAGAAGGTGCAGGCGGCGGCAGACACGGCAATACCGAACATAAGAGGGCGCATTACGCCTCTAAAGTGTAAACTGTTTTTCATACTTGTTAAATGGGGGTTAGAAAAGTAAAAAATAAAATTGAGTAAAATGACGTCTTACCTAAAGTACCGGCTTTTGTTTTTAAATCCAACTTTCTTTCTCCTTTTATTAGGAGGTAAGCGGCACACTTTTAGAGGTACTGGCCGCTGACATTCCCTATAGCGTTATCGGATAGACTCTGTTCGTTTAAATTTTCGCTTTATACATACCCCATTCTTGCAAGGATGGAAGAAAACTTAGCGCAGTGGCGAAAACGCGGCAACTTGGCATACAGGCAGTGTTGGCGAGGCGCAAAACAGCGATAACCTGCAACGAGAACTTATGCCATAAACCCGAAGCGAGCTTCCTGAAACGCACAAGCCCCTGTTATATCCTGACGCCCGAGCCATCCACACCATCGCCCCGAACGATATGGGATTGCCTTCAGAGGGAGCCAATATGGAACTTGCGTAACAGCAGACATAATATGAGCGAGTTCTTACTTTAATTCCCTGCCGCCTTCTCCCGGAAGAGGGTTAAGGTGCAGCCCTGCACTTTAACCCTTTCCTCGCTTCAGAGGCATAATGCTCTCCACCTGAGTTTTGTGAGCACATCTGCCAAACTGTTATAAAATATTGATTGGATTAAATATATTTATATCCATTTATTATTAAAATACAAAATTACTTTCATTTTAGCTTTAAGCTAAGGATGGTGCAGCGGTGGTTTATATATAAAAATCAGTCGGATAATCTTCTGAAGTATAAAATCCATTAAGCCGATTAACGGATTTTTATATATTAAACAATATATATTGTACTTTTCTAAAAACACTTTCTGTAGGTTATTACTAAAATTTACTTTTTAGAAGAATTTGCAACTCTGAATATGGGCTTAAATCATGTTTCTAAAATAGACCATATACATAAATAGGAATAGTTAAACACACTACACCATAAGCGCTAAGCAGTGATAATAATACAATCTACATGTTGTTACTTCCTTTACCCCCCCTCTGCACGAACTGCTATCATTTAGATCTTTATTCTTTTGATTACACGCTTAAACCTACTAATACCCGCTTTATAAGGATACTTTATATAGTTACAAGGTATTCCTCACCCATCTACAGAAGCAGATTCCTCCGGCTTTAATAATTCTCAAATGTGCAATTCACCAATAATCCAAATATGATAATATTAAAACAGGTTACATAAATTTTCAAAGAACTTTGCAAAGCGTGTTTGCAGTCATGTTTTTTTGTATACTTTTGATGCGAAAGAAATTTAAATCATTTAACAATTGAACGTTTATGAGATATCAACTTTTAGCCAAGGGTATTTCTTTAGCCGTCTTTCAGCATCTGGGGGGCAGCGGCCACAGTATTGAGGAAGCTTGTCAGAGTGATAGGCCCTATGGAAGTTGCAACCCCAGCGACATAATAATAATTACGCACCAATAGTGCAATTTTTGAAAATCATCAAATAGTATAAAAAAAATAAAATACCTGATATGAAAAGAATTTTACTTTTTGTTATGGCTTCCCTTGCCTTCACTACACTTTCCCTGGCGCAGGTAGCCCCCAATTTTGATATTTATGCTTTTCCATCGCGCTTTGATGAAAAGTCGGAGGCGTACTTTGATGCCAATGGATTTACTGCAAAAGGTATTGAGATAATGACGGAAGGAACCATTGTTTCCTCTACTGACCACTCAGACATCGACCCGGAGAGCATAAAGCGCTGGCTGGACAAGTTCTTCCCCGGATCTAGCAGCACAGGCAAAGTGGTGCTAGACTGGGAGAGCGGCCCTTACACGGACCTGAGAATCTATCCCAAAACTGACAGTCGCTTCAAAGCCGCTGAAGCCAAGATGGTTGAGCTGGTAACGCTGGTAAAAAAAATCAGGCCGAATGTTCAGGTTACCCTTTACAGTATTCCTTTCCGCACCTGGAACGTTTGGCAGAAGGAAAACTATAATACCTCTGGCAAGTTTGACTACCTGATCTCCAAGCTTGATTTCATCTCGCCCTCTCTGTATATCTTATATACTGACGAAGAGGTAGGACGGGAGCGGAACCTGCAGTACCTGCGCGACAACCTGGAACCGGCCCTGGAATACGGCAAGAAGTACAACAAGCCCGTGATTCCGTTTGTATGGCACAGGGTGCATTTCAACAGTCCGCTGTATGGGAAGCAGATTATGCGGAAAGAGACGCTGGCCAGCTACATCAAGTACGTGAAAAACTACTCTTACAACTCTTATAAGTCTGCGGGCATAACATGGTGGGATGGTGTAGGCGGCCGACTGGATAACCTTGCCGGAATGGATGGGCATTTAAACGGCACTGTGTATGATGCGGCAACCTATGACGCCATGATTGTTAATTTCGCGCAGCATGTAAAGCAAGTGCTCAACGATGATGTTGCTACTGCGCCCGCACCTGCACCTGCTCCCGCTCCTGTACCTGAGCCTGAAGCTCAGAAGGTGGTAAGCTACACGCTTTACAACGCCGACACCAAGCAGGAAATCACAACGCTGGCAGAAGGCGCCGTGCTGGACCTGTCTGCCCTGCCGACCAAGAACCTGAACATCCGCGCCACTACAAGCCCCGCCACCGTGGGAAGCGTGGTGTTCTCGCTGGGCGGCGCACAGAGCAAGTCCGTGACAGAGTCTATGCCCGCCTATGACCTGATGGGCGACCAAGGCGCCTGGGTGCCCGCGGAAGGAAGCTACACGCTGAAAGCCACGCCTTACACGGCCTCCAAAGGAGCCGGAACCGCCGGAGCGGCCCTGAGCATCAGCTTCAAAGTGGTCGCCGCTGCGCCCGCACCCGCACCTGCTCCTGCACCTGAGCCTGAAGCTCAGAAGGTGGTAAGCTACACGCTTTACAACGCCGACACCAAGCAGGAAATCACAACGCTGGCAGAAGGCGCCGTGCTGGACCTGTCTGCCCTGCCGACCAAGAACCTGAACATCCGCGCCACTACAAGCCCCGCCACCGTGGGAAGCGTGGTGTTCTCGCTGGGCGGCGCACAGAGCAAGTCCGTGACAGAGTCTATGCCCGCCTATGACCTGATGGGCGACCAAGGCGCCTGGGTGCCCGCGGAAGGAAGCTACACGCTGAAAGCCACGCCTTACACGGCCTCCAAAGGAGCCGGAACCGCCGGAGCGGCCCTGAGCATCAGCTTCAAAGTGGTCGCCGCTGCGCCCGCACCCGCACCTGCTCCTGCTCCTGCACCTGCTCCTGCACCTGAGCCTGCTCCTGCGGAAATCACACTGACGCTGGTAAACGCAAGCAATGAAAGTGACATCATGGTCTTGACCGACGGCGCTACCTTAGACCTTTCCAAGCTGCCTACCAAGAGCCTGAACGTGCGTGCCAACACGGTTTCCTCTTCTGTGGAAAGTGTAGTGTTGCAGCTGTCCGGCACACAGAGCATGAAGCGCATCGAGTCTGGAGCCCCTTACACGCTGAGAGGAGATGAGAATGGAGACTACTACGGCTGGACGCCGGCAAGCGGCAGCTACACGCTGAAAGTCATCTCCTACTCCGGAAACAAAGCCACCGGCACTGTGCTGAACACCGTGTCAGTGTCCTTCAAGGTGGTGACTGGCCTGAGCACCTCGTCTTCAAGCAGCTTATCCGCAAGGTCGGAGGTGGCCCCACTCGCAGATGGCCTGTCAGCTTACCCGAACCCTGCCTCTGCCATGCTGAACGTGGAATTCGGCGACACGGGAGAGGGCGCGGCGAAAATCAACCTGCTGGACTTCAACGGAAACGTCGTGCTGACACAGGAGGAGCGGACTTCCGCCAGTGGCTTTAAAACGGCGCTTGATGTAAGCAGCCTGAAAAGCGGCCTCTACATCCTGGAAGTAGTGACTCCCAAGAGCCGCACCTCGCAGCGTATCATTGTAGAATAAAAGCCTTACACTGTGTTTGCAGCGCCCTGTGCTGCAGATGTTACTCCCGCCTGATGACAAAGGGGCTGGCCATTCGGTCAGCCCCTTTGTCATCAGGCGGGAGTATATATGAGTCACATACCGGCCTGATATATATATAGCGGAGAGCCTTCCAATTAATACAAGGGCCATCGTGCGTATATAGATATCGCTACAGTATACTTTCTGCCACCCGCCGGAAAAGACAGACACCCGCGTTTCGAAGAGTTTTTCTGTACAATCGCCTGTTTCTCGTAGCTCCTTTTATTTATCAACAGGCACAAGAAAACAGGTTTGCGGCAGGAGCAACATTTCCTGTTAAAACGTACCACACCGCTGGTCTCATAAGCCTTGTACAAGGCAAATTAAAAAACCGTTGCACACCCAGAGAACCAATACATAAGAACTGGCCTCCACCCGGATTGCTTGTCAGCAAATAGTACGGTTATATATAGCCAAACCCATCTTCTCCCTCCTTCTCCTGTGCGTTTGGCCCGTATATTTGTATCTTTAGGAATCAAGCAAAGCCGACACCCCATGCCAAACATGTTTATCTCCTCTTCTGCTTTAAGGCCTTTCCTGCTGCTAGCCTGTCTTTTCGCCGCAGTTTCCTGTAACCAGTCCTCCGATGGCGACGCGGCCGCAACGGACACGACCGCCACAGCCGAAGTACCGGAGCAGAAGCTGGTGCCGCTCACCAAAGAGACTGCAGTGGACACGCTCACAGCCTTTGGAAAGAAACACCAGGACAGCCTGGCCGTTATCGGCACCCGCCACGGCGAGATTAAAGTGCGGCTCTACAAAGACACGCCGCTGCACCGCGCCAACTTTGTGCGCCTGACCAAGGCAGGCTTTTATGACCAGGGCGAGTTTTACAGGGTGATCAAGGGCTTTGCCATTCAGGGCGGCGACTCCGACGAGCGGAAAATGAGCCAGGGCCCTTACAAAATCCCCAAGGAGATTACCCCGAGGCACATCCACAAGCGCGGCGTACTGGCCATGGCCCGCTACGGCGACGATGAGAATCCGGAGAAAGCATCCTCCTCCCACAACTTTTATATCGTGACGGGGCACCCAATCACGGAAGAGGAACTGCGGGCTTTTGAGGAGCGGCACGGCATCAAGTACACACCGGAGCAGGTACAGACATATCTGGAAATAGGCGGAGAACCCGGCCTCGACACAGAATATACGGTGTTCGGCGAGGTGGTGGAAGGAATGGACGTGGTGGAGAAGATTGAGCAGGAGCCTGTAGACGCATCGGACTGGCCAAGGCGCGTGGTGAAGCACACGGTTAAAATTGTGGAGGAGTAAACGACTATATATAAAGAAGGAGAAGGCGCTGCAGGTAATATGCAGCGCCTTCTCCTTCTTTATATATAGTCGTCCGGTTTAGATATGCCTGTTCAGGCTACCAGATTTTGATGCGGTTCTCGTCGCTACGGACCATCGGGTCTCCGGGATCGCAGCCGAAGGCTTCGTAGAACTGCGGCATGTTCGCCACCGGGCCGTTGGTGCGGAAGCGGCCCGGCGAGTGCGGATCGGTCAGTATCTGCTGGTTCTGGGCCTCGTCGCGCATGTTCACACGCCATATCTGGGCCCAGGCCAGAAAAAAGCGCTGCTCCGGCGTGAGGCCTGCTATCTTGCCGGGGTTATTTTTCTCCAGCGCTTTCTGCAGGGCGGTATAGGCAATGTTCAGCCCGCCAATGTCCGCGATGTTCTCCCCCAGGGTGAGTTTCCCGTTCACGTGCAGGTTGTCGAGCACGGTGTACTCATTGTACTGGCTGGCAACAGCGTCGGCGCGGGTGGTAAACTGCCCCAGGTCTGCCTCTGTCCACCAGTCTTTCAGGTTGCCCTCGAAGTCGTACTTGGCGCCCTGGTCGTCAAAGCCGTGCGTGAGCTCGTGGCCGATTACCGCACCCATGCCCCCGTAGTTCACGGCATCGTCGGCCAGCGGGTCGAAGAACGGCGGCTGCAGGATACCGGCCGGAAACACAATCTCGTTCATGCTCGGGTTATAATAGGCGTTTACGGTTGGCGGCGACATAAACCACTCCTCGCGGTCCACGGGCTGCCCGATCTTGCCGATGTTGTCGCGGAAAGCGAACTGGCTGGCGCGCATCACGTTGGCGGCATACGAGTCGCGGCTGATGTCCAGTCCCCCATAATCCTCCCACTTGTCCGGGTAACCGATCTTCACGGCGAAGGCACTTAGTTTCTGCAGGGCACGGGCCTTTGTCTCCTCGCTCATCCAGTCCAGGTCGCGCACGTGCTCCCTGAAAGCTTCCTGCAGGTTGTTCACCATCTCAAGGGCCTTTTGCTTTGCCTCCGGCGAGAAGGTTTCCTGCACATACAGCTGGCCAAGCGCCTCGCCCAGGGCGCTGTCGGTGGTCCGCAGCACGCGCTTCCAGCGGGGCTGCATCTCTTTTGTGCCGCTCAGCACTTTGCCGTAAAAGTCGAAATTCTCCTGCACAAACTCCTCGCTCAGGTACGGGGCCATGGTGCGGACGAGGTGCCATTGGGTATATGTTTTCCAGTCCTGCAGCGGCACGCGCTGCAACATGGTGTTCAGCTCCTTAAAAAAGGCTGGCTGGCCCACAATGATCTCTTTGGCGGCCTGCGCCCCCATACCCGTCAACAGCTGGCTCACTTTCAGGTTAGGATTCTGTTTTGCGAATTCCTGAACCGTCATCTTGTTGTAGTTGGCGTAAGGGTCGCGCAGGTCCACGCGGGCCTTGGAAGCCTTCGCCAGCCTGGTCTCGATGTCCATCACGGTCTGCGCCTTCTCCTTAGAGGTGGCAGCATCATCGCCCATCAGTTGGAACATGTGCTGCAGGTGCTCTATATAGGCGGTGCGGATGGTCTTGGAGCGGTCATCGTCTTTCAGGTAATAGTCGCGGTCCGGCAGGCTCAAGCCCCCCTGCCCCGCCAACAGCGCATACTGCGTGCTGATTTTATCGTCCTGCGACACATATATACTGAAGAAGCCGCTGACGCCTTTGCTTTTCAGGTCAGCCATCGTCTGTATCAGCTTGTCCGTAGTGTTCACGGCAGCCACTTTGGCCAGCTCGGGTTTTATAGGCGCGATACCTGCTTTGTTTGCCGCCACCGAGTCCATGCCCGCTGCGTAGAAGTCGCCGACCAGCTGAGTGGCGGAGCCTTCGGGGGCCGTGGCGTTAGAGGCGGCCTCGCGCAGAATATCGCGCAGCACCGCGTTGTTCCGCTCCGCCAGCTCGTTAAAAGAGCCCCAGCGGCTCTCCGAAGCCGGAATGGGGTTATTTTTCACCCACCCGCCGTTGGCATACTGATAGAAATCAACACAAGGGTCTGCGGTGGTGTCCATGTTGGCCAGGTCCAGGCCGCGGCCCATGTCCGTCTCAGGGGCATCGGCCGTAGTCGTTTCGGCTGTCGTGCCGGTGTTGTCGGAGGTGGAGGTAGAGGAACTGCAGCTTCCCAGGAGCAGCGCCACAAGCACTGCCGGAAAAGCTGATAGAGCTGTTCTTTTCATAAAGTCGGATCTTGTTTGTTTTGTCTCGGGTTGAGGTTCTGTTGTATCAGGATAAATCACTGCTATCTGAATAAAAATGAATACTGCACTCAGCAGATATAGTTACCGCGCGCCTGAAATTAAAGGGCTGTGTCAGGACAGCCAGGCACAGTGGGCAGTCTTGCTTACCGCCGCAGTAGCCATTTATATATACGCGCCAGCCGCCGCTGCGCCATTCCGAAGCGGAACAGCCCATATATAAGTATGTAGCCTGCCTGCAGCCGGTACACCCCCACTTCCCGGTATTTTCGGGCGGAGGTGGTGACCTGTTGCGGCAGCACCTTAAACGGAGCCAGCCGCCGCAGCCGCCCGATTATTTCCTGATCCTCCAGCAGCAGCAGTTGCTCACCGAAGCCTCCGGCCCTCAGAAAAACATCGCGCCGCGCAAACAGGCTCTGATCCCCGAACCGGATGGCATCCACCTCAAACCGTGTGAACCAGGCGTTCAGGCGGAGGAACCAGTGCGAAGAATCGAACCGAAGCCGGAAGCAGCCGCTGCCCGCCCCCTGCTGTATGGCCTCATTTATATAGGCTTCAAAACCAACCGGCGGAAACGTGTCGGCGTGCAGGAAGTAGAGGACATCGCCTGTGCCAGCTGCGGCCCCGGCGTTCATCTGCGGCCCGCGGCCTTTGTGCCTGCACAAGTGCACGCGTGCGCCCTGTGCCCCGGCTATATCCCGGGTGGCGTCTGTGCTGCCGCCGTCTGCCACGATAATTTCGGTGCCGGGGCTGGCGTGCCGCTGCAGGTAATGCAGCAAGCTCCGGATAACGGCCGCTTCGTTGTAGGTCGGTATGACGATGCTCAGTTTCAAGCGCGGGGTTGTTGCTGACGGTCTGGTGTCTGTATAAAATTTAGCTTACGGGAAGTGTAGAGAAAGTTATATATTTAATCGCCCATAAACGAACCTGGTCTTGAACATTACTTTTTGCACCCTGCCGATTGCTATCCAACTTATTGGCTTCCAAGTTGGTAGGCGGATACCAATTGCCCCATCAACGTTTCTCCTGCTTGTAACAGTACTCTTTGGCCTGATGTTGCTTGGCCCCTATATATTGAAGCAGCTCCGGAAACGGCCGTTGGTACACGAGCTGAGAAGACAGCAGCCAGCTTATTATGCCGCACTTCCATACTCCCTGCAGCGCCGCTTCGAGCATCGCGTTGCCGAATTCCTCCAACGTAAAACTTTTATCCCACGCGGGGAAAGCTTTGACGTGACGCTGGACATGCAGGTTCGTATCGCCGCTTGTGCCGTGCAGCTTACATTCGGGCTTGAACCTGTTTATTTGTCCCATTTCAGCAAAATACTCGTGTACCCCAACCGCTACTACTCCACTATCTTTAAGCGTTACCATTGCGGTGAGATAAACATGCGCGGCTATATCGTGCTGTCGTGGAAAGATTTTGAAACAGGCTACCGCAACAGCACCGACGGTTTTAACCTTGGCTTACATGAAATGGCCCACGCCCTCCATCTTCAGAATATCATCCCGCATGACGAGCACAGCTTTCTGGATGTACGGCACCTCCGGCAATGGAACAAACTGGCGGCCACTGAAATGCAACTGCGGGGGCAAAAGGCAGATGGGTTCCTCCGCCTGCAGGCCTGCCAGGATGAGCATGAGTTTTTTGCGGTAAGCGCGGAGTCTTTTTTTGAGCGCCCGCAGGAATTTAGGACGCATCATCCGGAAATTTACCGGGCGCTTGCTACCTTGTTACAGCAGGACCCGGCACAGGGAGTATATCAGTTGTAGTCCTTTATATATGAAAATCCTTTCGCGGACATTCCGGTTCTAAACCCTACATTTGCCTCATGTTCCGCTTTCGCATCTATACCATGTGGTTCACAAAACTATTTTCCCGGAATCAGGCTTTCCCCCCTGAGACAACCGTAAAACCCTATATGAGCAAGAGTTTCCCCATACCCGATAAAGTGATTTATGTGTGTACCGGCAGCAAGTGCAAGAAGAAGGGCGGCAAAGAACTGGGCAAGTTTTTCAGGGAGATGATTAAGGAGGCGGGGCTGAAGGGGCAGGTGGAAGTGGTGAAAACCGACTGCACCGACCGCTGCGACTTCGCCCCGGTGGTGTGCATGCAGCCCGACAACGCCTGGATGCCGCAGATGAACGAGGCCAAAGCCCTGGAAGCTTTCCAGGAGCATATACTCCGTGCTTCTCCCGACCACCGGTAAACAGCAAAGCCCTTGGACGCTCTCCAAAGGCTTTGCTGCGTTTATTATATAGGGGTCTTCTACGCTTCGTAGGTGTCTTCGTAGCTGATTTTCGTCACGCGCTTGTCTATCTCGTAGCGTCCGGTGCCCTCCTCTCCTATCACATCAAACAACTCCAGCGCACGGCGGGCCACATACTCTTCCTCCACCTGCTCTTTCAGGAACCACTGCAGGAACGAGAACGTCACGTAATCCTTCGCTTTCTGGCAGCGGTCCGCGATGCGGTTAAACGACTGCGTGACGGACACCTCCTGCTGCAGCGCCAGCTCGAACACGCTCCGGAAAGAATCGTACTCCACCTGGATGTTTGAGATAGCCGGGGAAACGGCGCGGCCGCCCATGTCAGACACGAACTTGAACAGGCGCAGCATGTGCTCCCGCTCCTCGTCCGACTGCTTTTTAAAATAACCCGCGCTGTTGTCAAACCCGTTGCGGTCGCACCAGCTCGACATGGCCAGGTACGCGGCCGAGGCCTCAGCCTCCATCTTTATCTGCTCGTTCAGTATTTGCTCTATCTCCTCAGTAAGGGATGTTCTGAGTCTCAATAAATCTTTCATAGGGTTATGGTGCTTTGTAGGTTCTACATGATTTAGGCGCGCCATCAGGGGCACATCCTTCTTGACACTTTAATTTACGTATTTAAAGGGCTACATGTATATAAACCAATGAAATATGGAAACAGTCTAAATTAAAAAGCACAGCGGGTGAGGCTGTGCTTGGTTGGAAAACAGGAAAGTCTGTATATGGCCTCAGGCAAGCTGAGCGCTGAGGCACTCGTGCAGCACGCTGTTGAGCGACATGGCAAACTTGGCCCCCTCCAGCAGTTCCTTAAAGGCATACAGTTCCGGCAGCGTCAGCACATAGCAGCGGTCGCAGCCGCAGACAGATATGATTTCTACATCGGCGGCGCGCGCCGTGCTGGCGGCCATCTCCTCCAGGTCCACGTTGTCTACGGCACGCTTCAGGCGCAGAAAAGCCTCCACCTTCAGCACGGTGAGCTGTCCGGCAAAATGCACCAGCACACGGTTGCGGCTGTCGCACTGGTAGATGGCTCCTGCGGTGGTGGTGTAAATCTCGGCTAAGGTGGCGGCTGTTTTCATCTGCTCTCCTGAATTTGCTGTCGCTGCTGTTTATGATATCACAAAGCTAACGACTATTTAGACTGAGTCCAAATAAAAACTGAGAACATTTTCGAAAAGTGACATCAATCACCTCCACAGAGGGAAGAATTCCGAGACCCTAATTCCGGGTTATATTTAGATATGGGCTGTTATATAAATACTGAGGCTTTTGCAAGACTGCCGGTATTCCTCTCAAAGGATAAGGGATGAGGCTGGACATATATGCTCCTGAATAAACCACCCCAGAATTCGGAACTCATAATTCGGAATTCTTTCAGGCTTCCAACAGGTTGTTTTGGTTGAGAATTTGGAGCACCTCGTTTTTGTAAAAGCGCCCGATGGGAATCTCGGATTTGCCTACGTCGACGGCGCTGGCCGAGAATGCCTGAATTTTATCCAGCGCCACAATAAAGGAACGGTGGATGCGCAGGAACTTGTCGGTGGGCAGCTTCTCCTCCAGGAAAGAGATCTTCTGGTAGGAGATAATCTCCTTCGTCTCCGTTTTTACCCGGATGTAGTCTTTCAGGCTCTCTATATACAGGATGTCGGCCAGCATCACCTTCACCATCTTCTTGTCGGCCTTCAGGTAAATGAAGGTGTCCTTGTAATCCGAAACCGGGGGCGTGGAGGTTGCCGGTGGGGCTGGTTCCGTCTCGGAAGCTGCCGTGGGAGAAGCATGTGGGGGCAGTTCCGCCGCAGACACTTTAGAAACGGCCTTCAGGAAGCGCTCAAACGCAATGGGCTTCAGCAGGTAATCCACCACGTTCAGCTCGAAGCCTTCCACGGCATAATCGCGGTAGGCGGTGGTGAAGATGACCCTGGGCGGCTGCGCCAGCGATTTGAGGAAGTCGATGCCCGTGAGCTTCGGCATCTGAATGTCGAGGAACACCAGGTCGATGTGCTCGCGCTGCAGGCAGCTGTAGGCTTCCACGGCGTTGTGGCAGCGGCACACCAGTTCAAGGTTGTCGAGCCTGCCGATGAACGTTTCCAGCACATCCAGCGCCAGCGGCTCATCATCCACAATCATGCATCGTATCTTCATGCTGTTTATGCTGTTTATATAGGGCTAAAGACTTTTCGAAAAGAGACCAAAATGTAAACGCTCCGGCCCGGTGAATCATATGGGGCTGCTCTATAAATCTGCCCTTGCCCCCTCAAAGCAGGCTTTATGGCGCAAGCGGCCTCCCTCGTGAAGGCTATCTCAGGGATTCCCCAGACTTTGCCCGGGGCGAGCTGGCCCGGCATCATGTTCGGTTTCAGGTCCAAGACCTGCACCATATATAGAAGGAACAGGTTACAAACCAAAGTAGCGAAACGAGGAGTCTCCTCCCAGTCATATATAAATTGCCTGATGTTGGAGTAACTCTAATCAATACTCCCCCAGATCCAGCACCAGGCGGGCGGCGTAACTTTCCGGCTCGTCTTCCATTTCCAGCTCGTAGCGGCCTTCGTAGAGCAGTTCGAGGCGGCGCTGCAGGTTTTTGAGGCCGATGCCGGAGGCCATGTCGCGGGTGCTGTTGCTGGCGCGGTCGCCGCACTTGCAGTTCTCCACCAGCAGCGTTAGTTGCGTGCCCGTCACTTTCACCTCAATGCGCACCCAGGCGTTCGTTGTTTCGGTGCTCACGCCGTGTTTAAAGGCGTTCTCCACAAAAGGCAGCAGCAGCATGGGCGCGATATGCCTGCCCGCCACATTCCCGACTTCGGTGTAGCGCACCTCCACCCGGTTTCCGTAGCGCATGCGCTCCAGGGCTATATAGTTTTTGATGTACTCCAGCTCTTTCTGTAGCGGCACCTGGGCGGCGTTGGCTTCATACAGCATATAGTCCATCAGGCTCGACAGCTTGAGCACCACCTCAGGCGCAGTGTCGGCCTTCTTGAGCGTGAGCGCGTACAGGCTGTTGAGCGTGTTGAACAGGAAGTGCGGGTGAATCTGCGCCTTCAGCACTTTCAGCTCCGCCTCCAGCTTGTCCTGCGTCAGGTTGCGGGCCGCCTGCTGGTGGCTGTACCAGTTCTTGAGCAGCGCAATCACCGCCGTGATGGCCACCACATAATTGATGTTGACGATGTTTTTGACGAAGCGGTAAAACGTCAGGTTGTCTTCGGTGCAGGTGGTGGGGCAGAAGAGCGGATGAATGAGGAAGGGCAGCAGCACGAACTGCATCAGCGCCCCAATGGCCCCCATCAGCAGCAGCAGGTACACGAAAAACTCGAGGTAGCGCTTCTGCAGCAGGTAGTGCGGCATCAGGTAGTACATGTTAAAGTATACCAGCGCCATCTTGAACGGCAGTTCCACGAGCTCCACCATAAAGGCGTTGTAGTAGTCGTCGATATAGCTGCCGTACAGCAGCCCGAAAAACACGACATAGACCGTCCAGAAAAACAGGTGCAGCAGCAACCGGTTCTGAGTAATGTTCCGCACCTCGGGCAGGCTCCAGGTCGTGCTGGTGGCATGGGGCCCTGCCGCAGTCAACTTAACTTCCATATTACAAAGCTACTAATTCTGCCGCTGACGGCAGTTTGCCGGGGCCGCTATTTAGACAATGGGGCGCTACGGGCACCTTAACAGCTTATCTATACCCCTTAACAGTAGAAGCACAAAATTCTTGTCTCTACATAATCATCCTTATATAGCATATAGGAGTGCTGCAGTCGGGGCAAGTGAGAAAACAGAAACTCGGCTTCACTTCCCGCTTCCTCTTGGCCCTGCATGCTCCTGCCCGGACAGCGGAGCTATTGGAAAGGCCTACCCTTTTCATCGATAAAAAATGCCAGTCCGAAGGCTTTCGTATATACAAAGTCAGGCTATGGCTACCCGTCTGCCGCACTCGTCTAAAAGCCAAAACTATCGCTCTAAAATTACATATACTTGTAATACACAAGCGCTTTAAAACCGTCCCCGGCGACACGTAAACCTTAACCTAACCTATAAAATTATGAAAAAAGTATTTAGTTTCTTTCTGCTGGCAGTGATGCTGCTGGCAGGAGCCGCCCCGCTGACCGCGGCACAGAACGGAAGCCGCCTCACCCCCGACGAGGCTAACAATATCCTGGAGAAGACAGTTGGGGCCTGGCAGATAAAATCTGTGGCCTGGCAGCCATGGAATAGCAAATTCGCCTTTTCGGAGGGCACGGCCAGCTACCGCCTCGATGACAATGGCAACGTGCGCGAGCGCCTCTCGCTGGTGCAGCCAGATGGCACTGTAGAAGAAGTAGAGGGCCTGCTCCGTTACTCAGCCAAGAACAAGCGCTTTGAGTTTGTGCAGGTAGATAAAGCGGGCGTCATCACCCTGCTCATGCACGGGAAGTGGGACCCCGACTTCAGCATGATAGTTTTTACGCCAGCTATTGCGCCGCGGCATGTTTCCAGCCAGGTTACCTGGCAATACCTTTTCTTCGACGACGGCTCCTTCAGGAAAGTTGTCCGCACACCCGACGGCAAGGGCAACACCATGATAGCCGCAGAATTCCACTGCCAGCAACCCAGCGTGGCGAAAAGAAAGCATTAGCTGACGGAGCGCGCGCAAAACCGCTACTGCCCGCTTCCTGGCCCAGTGCTGTCTGGCTCTGCTGCTCCATAGCACCTTGCTCCGGTCTATATGCCCCGGGGCAAGGTGCTCTTTGCCGTCTCACCTAGCCGCTACAGCAACTCCTTGGCCGGGTCCCAGAACAGCTCCGTGAAGTTTGCCACCTGGTTATTCTCCACCCGCACCCCTTCCTCCTCCAGGCGCCGCTGCATGGCGTCGGGTTCCTCAAAATGCTGCCGCCCCGTCAGCAGTCCGTTGCGGTTCACCACGCGGTGCGCCGGTATGCTGGCGAAAGGCTGTGAGGCAATCAGCGCCCAGCCCACCATGCGCGCCGAGCCCTTGGACCCCAGATAACTGGCGATGGCCCCGTAGGACGTGACGCGTCCGCTCGGTATGAGCCGCACCACCGCGTACACATCCTCAAAAAAGTTCTTTTTAGCTGGTTCCTCCTTCATGTCAAAAAAATTCTGTACGGTTTAAACCTTTGCAGCGGCTATATGTCTAAGCTGAGTGCCTGTTTGCAGAGATTGGGCCTCTGCCCTTTCAAAATAAGGAATAAGACCATATTTTTAACCCTGCTTCGGCATAAACCTTCATCCGGGAAATTATGTTGTGCCTGCAGATGTTCACCCTACACCAACCAGCGTTCAAACATTCATGAATAGAACCGTTAAAACCATCCTGCTGCTGCTGGTCCTCGCGGCCGTCGCGTACCTTTTTGTGAGTAAAGTCTTTACCGGGACAGAAGAACAGGCAGTCGCGGCGAAAAGCGGCGGCCCCATGGCCCAGAAAGTGGCGGTAGATGTGTTTGTAGTGTCCCCCACCGCTTACCAGAACAACATCACCTCCACCGGGAGCGTGATACCGAACGAAGATGTGGAGCTGCGCAGCGAGATTTCCGGGCGCATCACGAGCATTAACTTCGAGGAGGGCAGCCAAGTGAAGGAAGGGCAGCTGCTGATGACCATCAACGCCGCCGAAATGCAGGCCCAGCTACAGAAGCTCGAATCGAACCAAAGTCTGTACAAGGACATGGAAGCCCGCCAGCGCACCCTGCTGGAGAAAGAGTACATCAGCGAGCAGGAGTATGACCAGGTGAGCAACCAGCTGGCCACCGCCACCGCCGACATCCAGGCGCTGAAGGCCACGATGGCAAAAGCATATATACGCGCCCCCTTCGATGGCATCATCGGCCTGCGGCAGGTAAGTGAGGGAAGCTACGTGACCGCCAGTACCCCCATTGCCCGCATCGTGGACGTGAGCCCCGTGAAGATAGATTTTGCCATACCCGGCCGCTACAGCCAGATGGTGCGGGAAGGCGAAACCATCACCTTCACCACGGAGGGGAGCGCGGCCGAGTACACCGCCAAGATATACGCCATCCAGCCGAACATCGACCCGGTGACACGCACCCTTCAGATCCGCGCCCTGTTCGAGAACAGGAACAACGAGGTGAAGCCCGGCGCCTTCGTCAGCATCAACCTGCCGCTTCGGGAAGTGGAAGAAGCCATTCTCATCCCGACGGAGTCCATCATCCCGGAGGCGACGGGACACAAGGTTTTCCTGGTGAAGGACGGCAAGGCGGCCCCTCAGATGGTGAAGATCGGCCAGCGCTCCGAAACCATGATCCAAATACTGGAGGGCATTGCCCCCGGCGACACTATCATCAGCTCGGGCATACTGCAGGCGCGCCCCGGCTCTGAGCTGAACATCCGCAATGTCCGGACCACGGAGGAGTAACCCCCGCAGGCAGCGCCCTTTTATATATAGACCCTGCTGACGCATACCCGCGGTTCCCGCTCGCCCGGGGCCGGAATATGAGAACAGACAACCGTACCACTGCCTGCCCCTGAACCATATATGGCTGCGGCTGGCAGGCTAACAGAAAACAACACCATTACCGGATCTTCGTCCGCTTTTTCAGGAAAAACATGGCAAGTCTATCAAACATAAGCATAAGGCGCCCGGTGCTGGCCATCGTGATGAGCATCACGATCATCGTGTTCGGTATCATCGGAATCAACTTTCTGGGCATACGCGAGTACCCCAGCGTGGACCCGCCCATCATCAACGTCTCCACCTCCTACACCGGGGCCAATGCCGAAACGATTGAGTCGGAGATTACGGAGCCGCTGGAGGAGTCCATCAACGGCATCGCTGGCATCCGGACGCTCACCTCCTCCAGCAGCGAGGGGCGAAGCAACATCACCGTGGAGTTTAACCTGGACGTTGACCTGGAGACAGCCGCCAACGACGTGCGCGACCGCGTGGCCAGGGCGCAGCGCAGGCTGCCGGAGGACGCCGAGCCGCCCACCGTGTCCAAGGCCGACGCGGACTCCAATCCCATCCTGATGCTGGGCATGAAAAGCGAGACGCGCTCGCTGCTGGAACTCTCCGACATAGCCACCAACGTTTTTAAGGAACAGCTGCAAACCATCCCGGGCGTGAGCTCCGTGGGCATCTGGGGCGATAAGCGTTACTCCATGCGCCTTTGGATGGACCCCGACAAACTGGCTGCCCTGCAGGTGACGCCCGTGGAGGTGCAGCAGGCCATCATGCGCCAGAACGTCGAGTTGCCTTCCGGCAGCATCGAGGGAGCCTCCACCGAGCTCTCCGTCCGGACCATGGGCCGCATCTCCACGGTGGAGGAATTCAACAATGTCGTTATCCGGGAAGATGAGAACCGCCTCATCCGCTTCCGGGATGTCGGTTTCGCAGAGCTGGCGCCGGAGAACGACAAGACTGTTTTAAGGTACAACGGCATCCCGATGCTGGGGATAGTGCTCATCCCGCAGCCGGGCTCCAACCAGATCGAGATTGCCGACGAGTTCTACAGGCGCCTGGAGCAGATTAAAAAGGATGTGCCCGACGACATTGAGCTCCTGATCGGCTTCGACAACTCGCAATACATAAAAGCCTCGCTGGCGGAAGTGGAGGAGACCTTCCTGATCGCCTTTGGCCTGGTGGTGCTCATCATCTTCCTCTTCCTGCGCGACTGGCGCTCCACCCTCATCCCGATCGTGGCCATCCCGGTTTCGCTGATAGGCACCTTCTTCGTGATGTACCTGATGGGGTTCTCCATTAACGTGCTGACGCTGCTGGGTATCGTGCTGGCCATTGGTTTGGTGGTGGACGATGCCATTGTGATGCTGGAGAACATCTATGCCCGTATAGAGGACGGGCAGGAGCCGAACAAGGCGGCGAAGAAAGGCTCTGAGGAGATATACTTCGCCATTATCTCCACCACGGTTGCGCTGGCGGCGGTGTTTATGCCGGTTGCCTTCCTCGAGGACACTACCGGCCGCCTCTTCCGGGAGTTCGGAATCGTGGTGGCCAGCGCCGTTATCATCTCGGCCTTTGTTTCGCTCACGCTTACGCCCATGATGTCGGCCAAGATGCTGAAGCGCCACGAGCGGCCCAACTGGTTCTACCGCAAAACAGAGCCTTTCTTCACCGCCCTCACCAACGGCTACCGCAGCAGCCTCGAAAGCTTCATGCGGGTGCGCTGGGTAGCCTTCCTGTTCATCATCGGCTCCACAGGCGCCATCTGGTGGCTGATGACCTCACTGCCTTCCGAACTGAGCCCGGACGAGGACAGAAGCGGCATCCGCATCAACGCCACCGGCCCGGAGGGCGCTTCCTTCGAGTTTATGGACAGGTATATGAACGAGGTGACGGCCCTGGTGAACGACTCAGTGGAAGGCCTGGAGAGCATCACGACGATGACGCGCAACCCAACCTCCGGATTTATACGCCTGCGCCTCGTGGAGCCTGACAAACGCACCAAGTCGCAGCAGGAGCTGGTCAACCAAATACCCAAACTCATCAACCAGGTGCCCGGCGCAAGGGCCTTCGCCTCCGGCGACAAGGGCCTGGGAGGCGGCCGCGGGGCGGGGCAGCCGATACAGTTTGTGGTGCAGGCGCAAAGCATGGACAAGCTCCGTGAGATCATCCCCCCCTTCCTGCAGGCGGCACAGAACGACCCCACTTTCAACTTCGTGGACGTCGACCTGAAATTCAGCAAGCCGGAACTGCGGGTGGAGATCGACCGGGAGAAGGCCCTCTCGATGGGAGTGAGCGCCCGCGACATCTCCCAGACCCTGCAGTCAGGGCTAAGCGGCATGCGCTACGGTTATTTCGTGAAAGGCGGAAAGCAGTACCAGATCATCGGGCAGGTGGCCCGCGACGACAGGAGCGAACCGCTCGACCTGCGAAGCCTCCACATCAAGAACAACCAGGGCGAACTGATCCAGCTCGACAACCTGATAGAACTCAGCGAGGAAAGCGCCTCTCCTGAGATATACCGCTTCAACCGCTTTGCAGCTGCCACCTTCAGCGCCACCCTGACCGAGGGCAAGACCATCGGTGACGGCATCGAGGCCATGGACGCCATTGCCGACAAAGTGCTGGACGAGACGTACCAGACAGCCCTCACCGGGCAGTCGCGCGATTTCTCGGAGAGTGGCGGCAGTTTGCTGTTTGCCTTCCTGCTGGCCCTGGGCCTCATCTACCTGGCGCTGGCGGCGCAGTTCGAGAGCTTCCGCGACCCGATCATCATCATGTTCACGGTGCCGCTGGCCCTTGCAGGCGCGCTTCTTAGTTTGTGGTACTTCGACCAGACACTCAACATTTTCAGCCAGATTGGCATGATCATGCTGGTGGGACTGGTTACCAAGAACGGCATCCTGCTGGTGGAATTCTCGAACCAGCGGAAAGAGCAGGGCCTGGGCAGGTATGATGCCGCCATCGACTCGGCCGTTTCCCGCTTCCGCCCGATCCTGATGACCTCGCTGGCCACCATCCTGGGCACGCTGCCTATTGCCCTGGCCCTGGGCGCCGGCGCCGAAAGCCGTGTGTCGATGGGTATCGCCGTGGTGGGCGGGCTTCTTTTCTCCACCGGCCTGACCCTGTACGTGATTCCGGCCATATACTCTTACTTCTCTTCCAGAGCGCCAAAGCGCGCCGTGGAGGTTGCGGAAGAACCGGAGAAACACAAAGCCGCCGTTGAGGCATAATCATCTAAGCATATACTACCGCGCCAACGCATGTTCAATATTAAAAAAGCCGCTCTGCTACTCCTTCTATTGGCGGGCCTGCTCCCCCACCTGGCCCATAGCCAGGACCAGTTGACTTTGGATGAAGCCGTCCGCATCGGGCTGCAGCAGAACTACGACATCCGAATCGCGGACACAGAGGATGAGATCGGCTCCAACAACGCCACCCTGGGCAACGCCGGCTTCTTCCCGACCGTCACCGGCAGGGCTACCCGCGATTTCTCCCGCAACAACACCCGCAACCAGTTCGAGAGCGAGCCTGCGCGCGAAATCTCGAACCTGCGCAACAACAGCTCCAACGCCAGCGTGCAGCTAGCCTGGACCCTGTTTGACGGAGGCCGCATGTTCATTGCCTACAACAGGCTGCAGGCCCTCGAAAAATCGGGGCAGCTCGTGACAAAGGCCACCATCGAGAACACCATCGCCGATATTTCGGACGCCTACTATGAGGTGGTCCGGCAGGCGCACAAGATTAATGCGCTGGAGGACGCCATCGAGATATCCGCGCAGCGCGTGGCCATTACGCAGGAGCAGTACAATGTGGGGGTGAGCGCGAAGGTGGAAATTCTGCGGGCGCAGGTAGACTACAATGCCGACCAGTCGGAGCTGCTGCGGCAGCAGGAGGCCCTGCAGAACGCGAAGATAGACCTGAACCAGCTACTGGGCCGCGACCCGGACATCAGCTTTGTGGCCACCGACACGATTGTGGTGGACCGGCAGTTGGAGTACCAGGGAGCGGATGCGAACCTGCTGGCCGCCAACCCTGCGCTCCAGCGGCTGCAGCTGGAAAGAGAGATAGCCCAATATGACCTGCGCTCGGCGCGGGCGCTGCGCCTGCCCACGCTGGGGGTGTCCGGCAGCTACGGCTACAACAAATCGCTGCAGGACCCCGTGATATATGGCAACATCTTCGGCACCAACGAAAGCCAGCGCCAGGGCTTCAACTATGGCCTTACGCTGTCGCTGCCCATCTTCAACGGGTTTAACATCAACCGCCAGGTGCAGAACTCCCGCATCAACATAGAGAGCGCGAAGCTGCAATATGCGCAGGTGCAGAACACGCTGGAGTCGGAGCTGGCGCGTGCCTATAGCCGGTATGCCAACCGCATGAAGCTGCTGGACCTGGAGGAGGCGAACCTGAAACTGGCAGACCAGAACGCCGAGATAGCCGTGGAGCGCTACCGCCTGGGCCTGCTTACCGCCATCGAACTGCGCGAGGCGCAGCGCAACCAGCTGATAGCCAGCAACCGCCTGATAGACATCCGCTACGAGGCCAAAGCCGCCGAGGTAGAGATCAAACGCCTGACAAGCTCCCTGCTGCAGGAAGCTGAAGTAAATTAGCCTCCGCATATATACCACATATATAAGCTATAGCCTCACGAGCGCAAGGGTTGGTACCGGGGTGAGCCATCGGCCAGCATTCCGCCTTATGTAGGAGGCGCTTTCCTTCAGCCATATATACCGGGTGTCTTACCGGTGCCTTTCAGACCATACAGCGCCCTGCTCCTCTATTGCAGGGCCTTTTCTATGCTTCCCGCTGTCATTTCTGGCACTAAATCCTTAATTTTGATGACATTAATTTACCAATCGACCCAACCATGAACAAACGTACTTGTCTGAGTATGTTCCTGGCTGCAGCGCTGGCCCTCCCTTTAGGCGCGGCACAGGCACAGGACAAAAAAGAAGAAGCGAAGTGGAAAGTGGAAGCCCAGCACGGCCCGCAGAAAGAAGTCACCGTCACCACCAGCGAAGGCACCTGGATGAGCGTGGACGTGAGCCCGGACGGAAAGGAGATCATCTTCGACATGCTCGGCGACATTTATATTATGCCCGCGGCGGGCGGCAAGGCAAAGCTGCTGCGCAGCGGCCGCGCCTACGAGGTGCAGCCCCGCTTCAGCCCGAACGGCCAGTATATATCCTTCACCTCGGATGCGGGCGGCGGCGACAACATCTGGGTCATGAAGCGCGATGGCTCCGACGCCAGGCAAATCACAGACGAAAATTTCCGCTTACTGAACAACGCCGTCTGGACACCGGACGGAGAATACATTGTGGCCCGTAAGCATTTCACCAACACCCGCTCGCTGGGTGCCGGCGAGATGTGGATGTATCACCGCACCGGCGGCAGCGGCGTGCAGCTCACCAAGCGCAAAAACGACCAGCAGGACGCTGGAGAGCCTTTTGCCTCACCCGATGGTAAGTACATCTACTTTTCGGAGGATATGAGTGGCGGCTCCACGTTTCAGTACAACAAAGACCCGAACGGCCAGATTTATGTCATCCGCCGCGTAGACCGCAACACCGGCGAGATTGAGAATGTGGTGACCGGCAACGGCGGCGCCGTGCGCCCGGTGCTCTCCCGCGACGGAAAACTGCTGGCCTTCGTGCGCCGCGTGCGCACCAAGTCTGTGCTGTTTGTACACGATTTAAAGACCGGGGAAGAGTGGCCCATATACGACAACCTGAACCACGACCAGCAGGAAGCCTGGGCCATTTTCGGGCTCTACCCCAACTTCTCCTGGACACCCGATGACAAGCACATCGTGTTCTGGGCCGGGGGCAAAGTCAACAAAGTGGATGTGGCCACCAAGCAGGTGAGCAATATTCCGTTCGAGGCGACGGCCACGCACCAGATTACCGACGCCGTGCGCCACGACCACAGCAAGGCAGGCCTCTCTCCGAAGCAGTTCACCGCCAAAGCCGTCCGCCACGCCGTCACCTCCCCCGACGGAAAGACGCTGGTGTTCAACGCCGCCGGGTTTATATATAAAAAACAACTGCCAAACGGCAAGCCCGAGCGCATCACCCAGGGTCGGGATTTCGAGTTCTATCCTTCCTTCTCGCCAGAAGGCAACTCCATTGTGTACGCCACCTGGAACGACGAGAACTTCAGCAGCCTCTACAAGCTCGATATCCGCAAGAGAAACGCCAAGCCAACCAAGCTGACCACGGAAAAGGGCTTTTACACCGAGCCCAGGTTCTCGCCCGACGGGAAGTACATCGTCTATACCCGCGAGGGCGGAAACAACCACCAGGGCTACGTGCACAGCAGGGAGCAGGGGATTTACTATATGCCCGCCGACGGCGGCAAAGCCACGCTGGTGCAGGAGCATGGCTCCTCGCCGCAGTTCAACGCCACCTCCGACCGTATTTTCTTCACGGGCCGCGCCGGCGAGAAGTATGCCTTCAAGAGCGTGGACCTGAACGGCAAAGAGGAGCGGACACACTATACCTCCACCTACACCGACCAGTTCTACCCAAGTCCCGACAACAAGTGGATTGCCTTCGTGGAGTTGTTCAACGGCTATATAGCCCCTTTCTCCAGGAACGGGACCGGGCTTGACTTGAGCGCCGGAACGAAAGCCGTGCCAGTCGCCCGCTTCACCCGCGACGCCGGTACCAGCATCCACTGGTCCGCCGACAGCAAAAAGGTAAACTGGGTGCTGGGCGATGAATACTTTTCCAATGACCTGAAAGAGCGCTTCGCGTTTGTACCCGGCGCGCCGGACAAACTCCCGGCCATCGACACCACCGGCACCAAAATCGGGCTTCAGCTGAAAACGGATATACCGGAAGGCAAAATGGCCTTCACCAACGCCCGCATCATCACGATGAAAGGCGATGAGGTGATAGAAGGCGGAACGATTGTGGTGGATGGCAACCACATAGTGGCGGTTGGCAAAAACGTGCAGGTGCCCAAAGACGCCAAAGTGATTGACGCGAATGGCAAAACCATTATGCCGGGCATCGTGGATGTGCATGCGCACCTGGGCACCTTCCGGCTGGGCATGAGCCCGCAGAAACAGTGGTCTTACTATGCCAACCTGGCCTACGGCGTTACCACCACCCACGACCCCTCTTCCACCACCGAAATGGTGTTTAGCCAATCGGAGGCGGTGAAGTCGGGTGCTATGGTGGGCCCGCGCATCTACTCAACAGGCACCATCCTGTATGGCGCTGATGGAAACTTCAAGGCCGTGATCAACAGCCTCGACGATGCCCGCTCGCACCTGCGCCGCCTCAAAGCGGTGGGCGGCTTCTCGGTGAAGAGCTACAACCAGCCCCGCCGCGAGCAGCGCCAGCAGGTGATTCAGGCGGCCCGCGAACTGGACATGAGCGTCTTTCCCGAGGGTGGCTCCACCTTCTTCCACAACATGACCATGATCCTGGACGGCCATACCGGCGTGGAGCACAACATTCCGATAGCCCCGCTTTATAAAGATGTGGTAGAGGTCTGGAAGGCCTCCAATACGGGTTATACCCCTACCCTTATCGTGAACTATGGTGCGGTGAACGGCGAGTATTACTGGTACCAGAAGACGAATGTGTGGGAGAAAGAGCGCCTGCTCCGGTTCACGCCCCGCTCCGTGATTGACGGCCGCGCCCGCTTCGTGACGCAGGTGCCGGACGAGGAGTACGAGAACGGCTATATCAAAACCTCCGAGGCCTGTAAACTCTTAACAGACAACGGCGTGAAAGTGAACCTGGGGGCACACGGCCAGTTGCAGGGCCTGGGGGCGCACTGGGAACTCTGGATGCTGCAGCAGGGCGGCATGACAAACCACGAGGCCCTGCGCGCTGCCACCCTGAATGGGGCGGAATACCTGGGCATGAGCAAGGAAATCGGCTCGTTGGAAGTGGGCAAGCTGGCTGACCTGATCGTGCTGGACCAGAACCCGCTGGAGAACATCCGCAACTCGGAGCACGTGCAGTACACCATGGTGAACGGCCGCCTGTATGACGCCGCTACCATGGCCGAAACGGGTAACTACGACAAAAAGCCGGGCAGCTTCTGGTGGGAGAACGACAAATACGCCACCGCTTTTGACTGGCACGAAGGCACCAACACCCGCTTCGAGGGCATCGCCGGAGAGCATTGCACCTGCCGCCATTAAGTTTAACAGGTTTATATATAAAACAAGAGCGCCACTCATATAGGGGTGGCGCTCTTGTTTATACTGACCTCGCGGTGTCCGAAGGTCCCGCGAGCGTCTGGAGGGAAAGGCTGTTGCTTCGTAGCTCAGACGCTCGCGGGAGCTGCGCACGCCGCGAGGTCTTTACACTATCGATTTTGATTTGGTGGCCACTACCGCAATGCTCAGGCCCATGAGGGCAATGATGGTGAAGGAAATGCGGAGGCTGGTGGCGGCGGCCACAAAACCAATCAGGGGAGGCCCCATCAGGAAGCCGGAGAAGCCGATGGTGGACACGGCGGCCAGCGCCACCCCCGGCGACATCACCTTCGATTTTCCGGCCGCACTGTATACCAGTGGCACCACCGCCGACACACCCGCGCCCACCAGCAGGAAGCCGAGGATGGCGGTATACAAATGCGGCAGCAGCACGGCTATCAGCAAGCCCAGGGCAGTCAGCAGGCCGCTTGCCTGCAGGATGCGCTGCAGCCCGAACCGGCCCGTGAACCAGTCTGCCACAAAGCGGGTGCCTGCCATCGTACACATAAAAGCGGTATAGCCAGCGCCAATCCATGCGTTCTCAGCCCCCAGCACTTTCTTGAAATACACGCCGCTCCAGTCGAACATCGCTCCCTCGCATATCATCGCAAAGAAGCATATAATGCCCAGGTCGATCAATGACCGGTCCGGCATGACAAAGATGGGCCTGTCGGCGTCCGAGTTCACGTCCTCGCGCAGCAGATGGCGGGCAGCAAAAGCGATAGCTAAGAAGCAGCCGATCATGATCAGGAGGAAATGCCGGTGCGGGGTGACGCCCTCCCCGATCATCAGGGTGCCGATGGCGGCTCCTGAAAAACCGGCCAGGCTCCACAGGCCATGAAAAGAAGCCATGATGGGTTTCTCATATAAGGCTTCCACGCCCACCCCCTGCGTATTTATCGAGATATTCACCAGGTTCCCGGCGAAGCCAAACACAAACAGTACCGCTACCAACTGCAGGGGGCTTGTGGCGTAGCCGATGGTTACCAGCGTCAGGTTATAGAGCATGGCGGCGAAAACCACGACGCCCCTGCTCCCGGTTTTGGCAATCAGCCACCCTGCCACCGGCAGCGAGACCAGCAGCCCCAGTGGCAGCGCCAGCAGCACACCGCCCAGCCCGGCCTCCGACAGGCCCATCTGCTGCTGGATGGTAGGGATGCGGGAACCCCAGCTGGCAAAGGAAAGTCCCTGCAAAAAGAAAAAGCAGCCCACGGCCATCCGGTAAACAGATTTTGAGCGGCCCTGGGCGGTTATAGAAGAGAGCATGATGTAATCAGAAAGTATATATCGGTTGCCGGTTATCAGCTGAAGCCTCCATCTAGCCCTTCATCGAAAAGGGGCATAGAGGTTCACGGCTTTGGCATCCCTGTAATTTGCCGCAAAGATAGCGCATTTTGCAATTGCCAGCAGCGTACTACCCCGCTTCTCCCCCACATTACTCCCCAACTTTTGCCATCGCCGTTATTCCTTTTCCAGCAGCCTTCATGCATGTGCGTTCATATATGCCTCTTCACAACAGCCTGTGCCGTTATTTGGGCCATCTGACTGATTTTATATTTAGGGTGAAGCCCAGGGAGCCATATATAACCTGTTATATATCCATAACAAGTTTCAGGATATGCCGGTATGCTAAAGACAAAAAGCCTATATGCTACAGATTAAAGTTTACTCCGACTACGTTTGCCCATACTGCTTCTTTGGGGAAGTGGTGCTGGAACGGGCGCTGCAGGGCATGGAGAATAAAGTGGAGATAGAATGGATGCCCTTCGAGCTGCGGCCCTACCCGAACCCGACGCTGAAGCCGGAGGAGGATTACCTGCAGACGACCTGGCAAAATTCCGTGTATCCGATGGCGGCGCAACTGGATATAGACATCGTGCTGCCCAGGGTGTCGCCACAGCCATATACCCATCTTGCGTTCGGGGGCTACCAGTATGCGAAGGAGAAAGGCCGGGGTGAAGCTTACACGCACCGGATGTTCACAGCGTTCTTTCAGGAAGAGCAAGATATAGGAGATATAGCTATACTGACAAAACTGGCAAAGGAGCTCGGGCTGGATGAAAAAGAGTTTGGGGAGGCGCTTGAGTCCGGCAAATACAGGGAGGCCCACCAACAGGCGCTGCGACATGCCTATGAGGAAGCAGGGATATCGGCCGTGCCGACCTTTATCATCGGGAATAAGAAGGTGCGCGGTTTGCTGCGCGAGGAAGATATGAGGAAGCTGATAACGCAGGAACTGGCGTAGGCAATCCGTTCCTGCGCTACCATTTTTGTTACCATCCAGAGCCACCACGGCGGCCACCGAGCAGTCCGCCCAGCAGGCCTCCAAGGCCACCGGACCGCCGGACATTGCCATAGCCTCTTTTACCGTTCAGCCCTCCCAGGATGGAGATAATGGAGCCGAGCCCGCCGCCGCTACGGTACATGCCGCCACCCATGCCCCCGCCACCTAGCAGGCCGCCGAGCAATCCGCCGCCCATTCCGCCCATCATGCCACCGCCATAGCGTTTGCGGCGACCTCCGCCCAGCAGCTTCGCTATCACGAAAGGGGCCGCGATGCCTATAATGCCCTGCACCATCTGGGGGGAGATGCCTGCGTTTTTAAACATATCACCGAAGCCATTCTTGTTCAGAAAAGATTGGGAGGTGGGGTCTTCCCCCTGCTTTTGCGCCTCGTCGGCTTTATTCACGTACTGCTCCAGTATGCTGTACTGCTTCTGGTTCACGTCCAGGTAGTCGGCCATCCGCTGTATCTCCTGCTGCTCTTCCGGCGCATAATGCCCGTCGGCCTTCGCGAAGCTGATGATATCGGTAATAAAGGAGAACCGGAGCTGGCTGCGCTTCAGCACATCCAGGCACTTCTGCACGTTAATCTGCGAAGGGTTCTTCGCTATCTGCACCACCTCCTGCTGCACATTCTCCGGAAGCTCGGCCGCCTCGCCCATCAGGCTCAGAAACTCCAGCTCCTCCTCTGTCGTTTTGCCGTCGGCAGACGCCATGCTGGCGAGCGCCCCAAAGTAAGCGCCCTTTTCCTCCTGTGTATATTCTTTTAGCAATGTTGTCTGTTCCTGTTCCATCTGCTTTCGAAGTTTGTGGTTTGCCTTGTATTAACGGCCCCCGGATGAGGGAGGTTAGGCGATTTGTTCATATATAAAATTTAGGCGCGCAACACCCCGTATAGCCAGCCCGCCCTTGTCCGGAAACAGGGGAGTGAGGCCACCTCACCCAAAGGAATCCTGCCTCTGAAGGTGCTTTATTTGTGAGGGTAGATGAAGTAGGAAAACGGGAGAAGAAGAGCGCTGGCCTACATAAAGCAACTGGCACGCGGGCAGCCGCCAGAGCCGTCTATATGGGATGCATGCTACACGCAAAAGAGCCGGGTAAGATACCCGGCTCTTTCAGCTTTAAACCCTATTAGTTATTTGTATGCAATTACTCTTTGATCATTTTGATGTACTGGGTAAAACCTCCCACCTGGACTTTGATGATGTAGAGGCCTATCGGCAGCCCGGCATCCAGCCGGAGTTTCTCGGTGGTGAAGCCTTTCGCTACCTGCACCTTGCGCTCGAGCAGTTTCTTGCCAACGGCGTCAGTCACGGTAATCAGCGCCTCGCCGTCTACCTCTGCCGCTATGTCAAGCGTCACCTCATCGTGGAAGGGGTTCGGGAAGGCGATTACCTTGCTGGCCACACTGCCGAACGTCACCGCCTTTGGCCCGAAGAACTCGAAGGTTCCGTAGGTGTCCAGCTGCTTCAGGCGATAGTAGCGGGTTCCGAACTTGCCGTTCTCCCTGTCTGTGAAAGCGTACACCTGCTTCATGTTGGAGTTGCCGTTCTTGGCCGGAACGAAGGTCAGCTTTCGGTAGCTGAAGCCGTCCGTTGACACCTGCACCTCGAAGCCCGCATTGTCCTCCTCCATCGCCGTCGCCCACTCCAGCACCACATTGTTGCCTTGCTTGCTGGCGTTCAGGTAGATGATCTCGACAGGGAGCGGCGCGACGCCAATGTTGGTTAACTCATAACGTGTACAAGATGCACTGTTCAACAGAACCGCTTTGATTTCAACATCTGCCTTAGGCGCATTCTCAATGTAGGTAGTGGAGGTGCTCTCCTGCACCGGATCTCCCCAATCTTGGCTTGGATTCACTCGTCTGTACCAGGTAATCGTAGGATTAGTGGCTAAGCCTAATTCGCCTTTATCAAGCGGGTCCTTCTCTACTACCTTTACTTCCCACTGCGAGTCATTATTAATCCACATGACTTCAAGTATAGGCTCATTTTGGGGTGTAGGTTCATTTATTGTTACAGAACCTGTTGCGGTCACAGGGCATAAGTTGCCATCTTTTATCTCTACCGTATAGTTACCCGCCACAGTTGTCTGGAAGATTGCTGAAGTTGGCTTAGGACCAGTCCAGCCAGTAGGTACACTCCATTTGTAAGTGTATGGACCCGTCCCTTCTGTTATGACCGCTGAAACCGTTGCAGGGGTTCCGACACATGTAACCTGATTTTGGACTGTTACGGTTGGCAGTGCATTCACTGTGATAGCCGTACTACCTGACATAGCCACTGAACATGCAGGCGCTGCGACATATGCCGCGCTTATGGTGTAGGAGCCTGTTGCACTTGTTGCAGTAAAGCTCAAAGGTTGTCCTGTACCGGCTTTAGTCTCCACAACTGTTGCATCTCTCAAAAGAGTGTAATTAACTCCCGTTTGAGAACCTGAGAGCTTAACCTGATAACTTACAGGAGAGCCCGCGCAGTAACTTCCACCACCTGAAACGTTGAATACAGCTAGTGCTGGTTTAACAGTTAGCGTGCCTAAGGCTAAAGTAGAAGTTGTTTCACAAGTATTAGAAACTATTACACTTACGGGATAGCTTCCTGCTGCACCTGTAATTTCTGCAGGTATACTTAGGCTCGGCTCTGTAGTAGTATAAGTTGTAGTTCCGACCTTCCATGTATAAGTTTCTGTCGCAGGACCAGTGGTCGTAACAGGAGCCGTAAAAGTTGCCTGCCCCCCTAAACATATCACAGGATTCTGTTGTGCTGGATTTTGAACCACCGCAATGTCATTGACATTTAGCGTGACTTCGGTGGATAATTTTCCTCCTGCACATTTTGTCCCGGCAACATCCCTGCTATCAAGATCAGAAGTAAACAAGATAGAAACCACATCTCCATTTAAGAATCCTCCCGTTGGCCCATTAGTCACAAGTTGCAGCGCTGAATTATTACCTGTATAAGTAGTATTTCCTAATACAGAAGTAGTACCTCCCCTTGTGACATTCCATTGTAAGTTAAGACCAATCTGGTTCCAGTATGGGAATGCCGAGTTCAAGGTAGCAGTCAGAGTTACTGACGCTCCCTGGCAAACAGGCTGCGGCGTGGCACTAAGCGTAATGCTGTAGTCTGCCTGCTCCGCTGTATACGTCCTGCTGGATATACGCTGCGTAAAGTTCGGTCCGCATGTGCCACCATCTACTGTTACATAAGCTGCGTAATAGTCGAGTGAGGACAAACCTGCGTTCTCAAGGGTTTTCTCTTTATTTCCTATATTGTTTTCCTGATTTTTTGTCCATTGGTAGGTCAGGCCGCTTGTAATTTCCACTCCGTCGCCTTTTACAATAGGGTTAAAGTACCTCCAGGCCACAAGCTTTATACCTTCAGGCGTGCCAGCAGGAAACTCATAATTCGGATTCGCAACTGGTAATTCCTGTGGCCCAACAAGAGATCCGTCTGCACGAACCGGGTCACCGGCAGCATTTGTCAGGTAGGGATATATGACTGTTGCATCACGCCATACCCTTACTGTGTGTATTACATTATCCCCCTGGCAGAAAGGCTTGAGTGATGAAGTAACCACTGCTTTGTAAGTGGACTGCTTTATAGTTACATTTTTAGTTATGGAGTTCTTACATGCTCCACTTGTAACAGTGTAGGTAATCGGTATCGTAACTTGTGCAGCTCCGGCAGGTGCAGCAGTATTAAATGCCGTACAAGGTGAGAATGTGCGGCTTGTCCCTCCGGGCCAGGACCATGTACCACCCGAAGGTGAACCTGTAAGAGTTATGTTCCCTTGTCCTGAATAAATGGTTGCCCCATCCTCAATGCCTGTAAAGTTTACTGTTGGCAGCTGAGTTACTGTCACCGCCACGGCTGTGCTTGTGCTGGAGCAACCGCCGCCACTCACCACTCTTCTATAGTAGGTGGTAGTAGTGGTAGTTACATTCTGCACCGGAGGAGTGTAAGATGCAGAGGCGCCTCCTGTAGCGATATTAGTCCAGGTGCTGTTGTTCGGGCTGCTCTGCCACTGGTAAGCATATGGTGTAGCACCCCCAGCTAACGTTGCATTTGAGGCTTGACCAAGTGCTGCAATAGAACCTCCAGAGCAAACTGTTTGTGCTCCTGATATAGTGTTCCCTGTGATAGCTGGGCTAACTGTAACCTGAACAGCAGCAGAGAGATCGCTTGTACAATTATTGCCATTAATAGCACGAACAGTGTAACTGCCTGTTTGATTAGCAGCATAAGTTGGAGTTGTAGCCACCTGCACATTGTTCCTGTACCATATATAGCTGGTGCCAGTATTAGAATTACCAGTTAGCAAAAGTGAACTGCCCTGGCAGAGTGTAGTTGATCCATCAAAGGAGATTGAAGCTGTTGGCAGCGGATTCACTGTAATTGTGCCAGTGGTTGAAACGGTGCAACCGTTTTCACCATATGTATAGGTAATGGTGTGCGTGCCCGCACCGGCAGTGGCCGGGTTGAACTGCCCGTTGCTCACGCCAGTTCCGCTGTAGGTACCACCAGCAGGCGAGCCACCCGTTAAGGTAAATGCCGCAGCATTTACACAAACATTACTGAAAGCTGCCAGTGTGGCGGTTGGTACAGGTGTTACCTTTATGGTGCTGGTCGCGGTGTTGGTACAACCATTTGCTTCATAAGTATAGGTAATGGTGTGTGTGCCCACACTGGCAGTGGCCGGGTTGAACTGCCCGTTGCTCACGCCAGTTCCGCTGTAGGTACCACCAACGGGCAATCCGCCTGAAAGTGTTACTGTTTCTGCGCCCACACATACATCAGCAAAAGTGCCTAAAGTAACTGTAGGAACAGCCTTCACTTCTATAGTCTGTGTTGCAGAGGCAGAGCAGTTATTATCATCTTGGTAGGTATATACAATAGTATGATTGCCTACAGCGGCGGCGGCCGGGTTAAACTGAGTGGCAGCAACCCCATCTACCGTATAGGTACCACCCGCCGGTAATCCGCCGGATAGGGTAAATGAATCCCCGTTTTTGCAAACAGGCTCGAATGCTGCGAGCGTAACTGTGGGCAACTCGTTTTCAGTGACGGCGGTAGCGGCTGAGGTAGCGGAGCAACCGTTGCTGTTGAAGACCTCTACAGAGTAGTCTCCGCTTTCGTCCACAGTAATAGACTGCGTGGTGGCACCTGTGCTCCAGAGCCAGGAAGAACCCGCACTTGCAGTAAGCTTAACGCTGCCACCCTCACAGAACGTAACTGGGCCATCCGCAGTGATTGTTGCTACCGGAAGAGGATGCACGGTCAAGTTCTGGGTTGCTATAGCTTCTGTACATCCTGTGGATGATCTGCTTGCCGTTAAAGAAATAATAGCGTTGCCTGCGCCAGTTGTCGTAACAATTGCTGTTGTCTGTCCTTCTTCTATATTGTAACTCTGGACGATGATTTCGAAGTTAGGATTATTGGAGCTCCATGTAGCACCACTGCCTACAAAGGTGCCGGTAACCGTAAAGCTATTTGAACCATCAGCATTAGCACACTGGGGCGGGTTTTCACCGCTGATGGCAGCTTCGGGTTGTGGATAAACAGTTACGCCTACTGCTGCAGATGTTTTAGTACAAAGCTCTGTGTCTTCGTCAGCTTCATCCGTGTTGCTCACAAGCACCCTGTAATATCCTGATTCATTTGTAACCAAACTGCTATTTACAGCGCCTTCAATATTGGTAAAATCTGCATCTTCGCTGGTTGTTGTGCTCTTCTGCCACTGGTACACATATGTTTGGCCGGAAGGAGCCTTATTGGCGTCGAATTTCACGGAGCCTCCCTGGCAAAAAGTTGTAGCCCCGGTAGTAATGATAGTAGCTGTCGTAGGCACATCAGCCACTTTAACAGCAATCGTTTCTGAGGAGAGTTCGCAGCCTGCATCAGTTGTAATCGTCACATGATAGTTTCCTGTTCCGTCTGCTTTATCCACCCGATAGGTGCTATTAGTTGCTTCAGAAATACTGCTCCCATTCTTGAACCATTGATAGTTATAGAAAGGATCATCAACAGCAACAAGATCAACATAATTTCCGAGACAGAATTCTGTTGGGCCAGTAGGGGTGATAGTAACATCAGGCAATGGGTTAACAGTTACAGTTACTGTGTTTGGCTCTGACTCGCATCCGTTTGTAGTGCCGATTACTGTGTAAGTGGTGGTTATGGTTGGCTTCGCGGTTACGCTGGCACCCGAGGTGGCGCTCAGCCCTGCACTTGGTGACCATTCATAGGAATCAGCACCACTTGCAGTTAACACTGCACTCTCCTCAGGACAAATGCCTCCTGGTGAGTCGCTAGATATGGTTAAAACAGGTTGTGGTTTAACAGTAACTGTTTGCGTGGTTGTATTAACACATGTATTTTCGTCAGCGTAGCTGTATTCTACAATATAATTTCCGGCATCTAATGCACTTGGATTAAATGTGGTTGCATCTTCATCCACTACACTTGTGCCCTGCAGAATACGGAAGGTACCACCCACTGGCGAGCCAGCTAACGTAACAGCCTGATCAGAGGAACAGTAATCTGAGCCGAGACCAGTAATACTAACAGTAGGAAGCGGATTCACTGTTATCACTACAGGATCTGATGTTTGGGAGCAAGCACTGTTTTCACCTGTCACGGTTAACCTGAAAGTTCCTGCCTCTTCGGTTATATATGCTGGAGAATTATCTCCAACTAATTCATAAACATCATTGCTTCCTAGCTTATACCACTCATAGTTATAATTATCAAGCTCTGATGGATTAATAAAAGCACTGAGTTCCAGACTTCCATTTTCACAAAAACTTGTGCTATTATACTCTATAACGGCTTGTGGCGCAGGTTTGACATCTACTACAATCGATGCAGAACTGGTCACACCACAAGCATTTTTTGCACTGAGGCTAATAGTAACTGTACCTGATGCCGTTGGCAAAAACCTTACAAGAGCAGGGTTATCACCGGACTCTTCAACAGTCCCCCCAGCAGTAGATGACCATTTGAAATCGCTGAATCCTTCAGGAGCTGTATAAAGGACTTCGGTACCGGCACAAACAGTTCTTTCTCCTACGATGGAGGATGCGTGGAGTAAAGGCTTGATGTTTAGTAACTGAGAGGTTGATACATTATCTGCAGGAGGGGCAGGGTTCAGGACAGATATATTTATATCACCAGCCGTAGCTAAATCCCCTTCAAGTAAAGTAACCTCTAATTCAGTCGAGCTTATAAATTTAGTACTCCTAGGGCTGTTATTAACGCGGCCGAGTGAGTTCTTCTCAAAGTTTGTACCTGTAAGAGTAACGATTGTGCTACCATCTCCTTCCGAAACACAAGCAGTAGGTGCATTTAATGTCGGAACCTTGCTGTTTACGTTGAAAGCTGAACTTGTAGCAGTAGAAGCAGTTGTACCATTAGACGGCAATGTGCTCGAGGCTACCAACGTATATCCAGCCCCCGCAGCGTCGATACTTAGCTCTGAAAAAGCAGCAACTCCGCTTACAGCATTAACTGTTTTTGTTCCATTCAACACGCCGTTACTTCCTGCTGGATTGGTCCCAATAGCAACCGTTACTAATGCATCGGCACCGGCACCTGAAGTTACTGTATTCCCGAACTGGTCCTGAATTAAAACAGTAGGTGATGTGGTAAGGGTGTTACCAGTAAGAACGTTAGAGGGCTGGGTGCCAAAAGCTATCTTTCTTGCTGCACCGTGTGTGTGGTTAATTGATAGAACGTTAACTGCCGTAGGAAAGAGTGCTCCTCCAGCAGTTAATGTTAATGTTTCAGGTGCAGATGCGCCATCAACTGCAATGACACGAATACCGCTTACAACTATTTCTTCTCGCTTATTACTAGCAGCATTAGAATAAGTTATTGTTACTGTATTGTTTGTAACACTTGTTACAGTAGCACTAATAGTCTTATTTCCTGGTTCTATTTGATTCGCGGCTACAGTAACACCATGAGGTGCTGTATTATAAAATTGCCAGCCTGAAGGAGCTTTGATTTCAATTGTTTTGCTTACCGTTCCAAAGTCATTACTGCTTTCAGACCCTTCTGTGAAGTTGATTGGGCCTATTGTGGTATAGGCAGGAGCAGTAAGAGTGGCATTAGACGCTTTATCAGCAGAAACAGCAATGGGGCTACCACCGGTCACAGTTATTCCAACAGCGGCATGAAGGTAAATCGCCGTTGCTAACATGACCATCACTGAGAGGGCTGGAAATAAAGTGCGCCGTGAACTCAGGAAATGCGCAATCAGTTTCGTAAAATTATTTTGCATATAAATAGGGTTGATGGGTTTGGGGTAAAAAGCGTGTGGTGTCAGGGTTTGATAGAACTATTAGCTTATCAGGTTAAACAAAAGCCGGGTAAAGCTTTACAAAAGGGCACAAGAGGGACTGGTAATGTAATTTTTTCGCTGCATGGCAGGCGCTTTTACATTACTGGCGGGCTTAGAGGCTATCTAACCGTCTTAATTAGGTGGAAAAGAGGGCGAGTTCAGGTAGTGCATGCTCCTGCAAAACCATATTTTATATTCTATCATCAATAATAATTGACTTTCATGTCGGTATAGCCATATTATATATGTATTTATATATATAATATTCAGCTATTACAGTACATGTACCGTTTTAAATAATTTTTGTTACAGTAAAGAGTAAAATAATACCGCTAAATTTTACAATAAAAAATTAACAAGATATAATAACTTGTAAACGAGCCTGTATGACGCGCCGGAGGGATGAAATATTTATTAAATAAATTTAGATCAAGTTTACTTTTCCGAATCCGGTTGATAATTCCCCCCAAACGCCAGCACCAGTTGCCGGACGTGTTGTGCATGCTTCAAGTAAAGTCTTGAAGCCGGAACCAACCCGCCGCCGCATAAGAAGTATATATAAACTCTTACCTTTGCACCTTTCACCAGCAAAATAACGGACTACATGAGCGCCAGAAGCTTAGAGTTATTACTTGAGACGGCCTACGACAACGAAAAAACGCCCCTGTCGGGCGAGGCGGCAGGCAGCATTTACAAAGACTTCGAAAGCGCTTACAAAGCCGCCAGAACTTCGCCTGCCAAATCCCCCGAAGTACTCAGTTTCCGGTTCGAGCGCCTGCGCCTCGTTATCGCGCTTGCCTTTGTGAAGGCCTTTACGCGCCTCTCCCACAACGAGAAGAGCGTGGAGGCGCTGGACGTGTTGCAGGACGCGCTGCAGGAAAAAAGCACGAAGGACATAGACAGGGTGGTACAGAAAAGGATCGCAGCGTTCGATAACCTGTACCACGAGATTTTTGTGAACGAGCAGCGGGAACAGTTGCTGGGCCTGTTTGAGCAGACGCTGGACGCCGGCTCGAAGGAAGAACTGGACGAGCTGATTTTTGAGGGGCTTGAGTTGATGCAGCAGGTGGACTGGGACGCGAACAACGACGAAGACACAGACGACCAGGAGCCCCTGGACGAGGACTTCCTGAAGAACCTGTAGAACCGCTACCCCCTATATAACCAACAGGGGCGCTGCCATGCCCGCGCCTCCTGTTGAACAAAACCTCCGCTATATAAGGATGCCGCCCCTGGCACGAAGCAACAGCATCACATCCCCTCTCTGCCATATATGCCTCTACGCAAACTGGCGTGGTGCTGAAACAAGCCTTACCTTTGCAGCATTCCCAATGCCAATACCATGACGGACCCGAAGAAGCTGGCGATAAAAGATTTTATATATGAACTGCCGGAGGACCGCATTGCCAAGTTCCCGCTGCCGGAGCGCGACCAGTCGAAGTTGCTGCTGTATAAGGGCGGCCATATAAACGACCATGCTTTCACCGACCTGCCCGGCCTGCTGCCCCCACACACCCTGCTGGTGTTCAACGATACCAAAGTCGTGCAGGCGCGGCTGCTGTTCCAGAAAGAGACGGGCGGTGGTGTGGAGATTTTTTGCCTGGAGCCGGTGGCCCCTTACCGCGAGGTGCAGCTGGCGATGCAGCAAACGGGCAACGCCGTCTGGAAATGCCTGGTGGGCAACAACAAGCGCTGGAAGGGCGGACCGGTGCAGTTGCGCTTCGACGGCGGCACGCTGCGGGCTGAGCGCCAGGAGCAGCAGGAAGGGCATTTCCTGATTCGCTTTGCCTGGGAGCCTGCCGAGCTCACCTTTGCCGAGGTGCTGGAGCGCTGTGGCAGGCTGCCGCTCCCCCCCTACCTCCACCGCGACCTCACCCCCGAAGACCACACCCGCTACCAGACCATCTATGCCAGTCAGCAAGGGGCCGTGGCCGCCCCAACGGCCGGCCTTCACTTCACGGAGCGCGTGCTGGCACAGCTGCAGGAGCGCCACATTGCCACTGCTTACCTCACGCTGCACGTGGGTGCGGGCACCTTCAAGCCCGTGAAGGCCGAGGTGATGGAAGCGCACGAAATGCACGCCGAGCAGTTATATATCACCAGGCCCCTGTTGCAGCGCCTGCTGAACCAACAGGGCAACCCCATCATTCCGGTGGGCACTACCAGCATGCGCTCTCTGGAGAGTATATACTGGCTCGGGGCAAAGGTGCTGCAACAGCCCGACCTGCTGATAAAGGAGTTGCACGTGAGCCAGTGGCAAGCCTATGAAACTACTGATCTGCCAACCGCGGCCGAGGCCCTGCAGGCGCTGCTGCAGTATATGGACCGGCAGCATTCCGCCTACCTGCATGCCAGCACCCAAATCATCATCGCGCCCGGCTACACCTTCCGCGTCTGCCACGGCCTTATTACCAATTTCCATCAGCCGGAAAGCACGCTGCTCCTGCTGGTGTCTGCTCTGATCGGGGAAGACTGGCGAAAGGTGTATGCGCACGCCCTGCAGCACGGCTACCGCTTCCTGAGCTACGGCGACAGCTCCCTTCTGCTGCCGTAATGCCCTCGCAGCGTGCGCAGCTCCTGCGAGCGTCTGGCACTATAATCCAAAAGCAAAAAGCCAGCCTCACGCAAATTGTGAAGCTGGCTTTTATATATAGCTGGGCAGTTACCACCTCGTCCTGTATAAACTAAATTTAGTACCCGGACAAAATTAGACTACACGCTGCGTAGCCCCCATATAGAAACTGCTGGCGGTTTGTATATAAGAAGTGACACAAAAGCCTTGCGTCTTGCTACCTGATACTTGTGTCCTTTTACTTTATATACCGTACTCCGAAATCAGGTAAACGAGCGAGGCCATCGCCGCGGCACCCAGCTGCATCTCGCGGCGGTTCACGTTCTCGAACACGTCTATTTCGGTGTGGTGATAGTCGAAGTAGCGCTGGGAGTCCGGTTTGTAGCCTATCAAAGCTACCGTGCCCTGCCCTTTCAGCGGGCCGATGTCGGCGCCCCCGTGGCCTGCCCCCAAATCAGCCAGGCCATATGGCTCCAGCACGGGCCTCCACGACTTTAGTTTCGCCACCTGGGCAGCGGAGCCATCCAGGCCAAACCCGCGCGGCGTAAAGCCACCCGCATCCGACTCGATGGCGGCTATATGCCTCTCCCCTTCCGCTTTGGCCACTTCGGCATATTTGGTGCCGCCGCGCAGCCCGTTCTCCTCGTTCATAAACAGCACGGCCCGCACAGTGCGTTTCGGGTTGATGTCCAACTCAGTGAACAAACGCAGCACCTCGATGGCCTGCATGCAGCCGGTGCCGTCGTCGTGCGCGCCTTCGCCTATATCCCAGGAGTCGAGATGGCCGCCTACCACGATAATCTCATCCGGCTTCTCGGTGCCTCTCAGCTCTCCAATCACGTTGTAAGACAGCACGTCTGGCAGCGTCTCGGGGGTCATGCGCATATAGAACCTCAGGTCCGGGTCGTCTTTCAGCAGGCTGCTCAGTTGCTCCGCGCCTTTGGTGCTGATGGCGGCCGCCGGGATTTCCTCCACGCCTTCTTCGTAGCGGGTGCTGCCGGTGTGCGGCACATCCTGGATGTCGTTGGTCATGGAGCGGACCAGCACGCCCACCGCGCCCAGCTTCGCGGCTGCCGCCGGGCCGCCGCCCCGCTGGTCCACGGCTCCGCCGTAGGCCAGCGGAGTGTACACGTGCGTATTGTCGAACGGCCGGTTGAAGAAAACGATTTTGCCCTTCACTTTCTTCCGGCCCAGTTTTTCCAGTTCCTCAAAATCCTGCACCTCCACCACTCCCGCGCTCAGGCCCTGCCTGCCTGTGCCCACGGAGCCACCCAGCGCAGCGATGTTCATATCCACGGAGCCCATTAATTTTGAATCAAGGACACGCCCAACCTCTTTGTCGCCGCGCACCCAGTGGGGCACCATCACCTCCTGCAAGTACACCGTGTCCAGGTCCATCTTTTCCATCAGCTGCCAGCTCCACTCCACGGCGGCGGCCGCCTGCGGCGAACCGCTGAGGCGCGCGCCGATTTGCTTGGTGAGGTAGCGCAGGTGCTCGTGGCTTTCGGTGCTGGTCAGGGCTTCGCTATATAGCTTCCGGATAAGGACGGAGTCGGCGGTGGATTTTTGCTGCGCCATGGCTGGCAGGGTGAGGGCTGCGGCGGCCACAACCAGGAGGCGGCGCAAGTGCTTTCGTGTGTGCATGCGGTCTTTTAGAATAATCTCTGATGCTTGGCTTCTATATGTTAGCGGTTCCAAGTTACAAATTAATGTGAGCACTCGAAACTGGCGCTGGTCCATGCGCCCCTGCTACATAGGGTTTAAGATGGAGGTGAGTAGGTATGTTTGCAAACCGGGTCCAACTGCCCCTTACCGCGCCTTATATAAGGCGGGGAATTCTGTTCCTGCTGCGTGAGCGACCCTTTACGTTGAAGCAGGGGTTATATAGGGCAAATAGCATTGCAGCAGGATAAATGCGTAGGAGCATAAGAACTGAATCAGCATCCGGTTTTTAAATAGGTTAGAAGCGCTTAGAATCAAGGGACCTAAAAGCCAGAAACCTCCCTTTATCTCAAGCCCATATATAGCTCGGAACCCGGAACGCATAATTTGTAACTCAAACCCTACTTTATCCGCAGCAGTTTCTCCAGGTTCTGTTTGCTGACCGTCAGCAGGCCCACTTCGGGCAGGCGGCTGGTGAGTTCGCGCCAGTTGTCCTCTTTTTTATATACCTCACGCAGGATTTTGGCGGACTCCTCTACCTGGCCGCTATTGGCCAGCCCGATGGCGTGCCAATACTTCATCTCGAGGTTGTTGGGGTACATCGCCTGCGCCTTCCCGTATTCCTGCATGGCCCGCTGCACCTGCCCTTTCTCGATGGCCAGGTCACCGGCGTTCATGTGCTCGTAGGCGCGGTACACCTGCAGCAGGCGGGCCAGTTCGTCCAGCGGCTGTTCATGGTCGTCCACGCGCAGGTCGAGGAGGCGGTCGTCCCAGGGTGCTTCATTTTTCTGCCCCTTCACCACCACCAGCGCCGCCGACTGCCTGCCCCGGATGTCGCCGCCCTCGCGCTCTGCCGCGTGCATCGCCAGCAGCACCCGCTCAGGCAGCGGTTTCCCCTCACTTTTCTCAAACGCCTTTGCCATGGTAGGCCACACTTTATCGGTCAGCATCATGTTGGCCTGCACCGAGAAATTCTTGCCTGTGATGTGCCCGGCGTAGCGGACGCACTGGCTGCCCGTGTGCGCTGCCGCGCGGCCCTGCGCGTCGAGTATCGCCACCTGCCGCACCTCGCGGGCCGCATCGCCTGCCAGTAGAATCGCCAGCGCCTCCTCCGGTGTTTTCCCCTCTTTGAGCAGCGCCAGCCCCCGCAGGCCAAACGATTTGTTGGTGAACGACTGCGTGGCCACCACGCCGACGCCCGCCTCTGCCCAGGGCACCGCCGTGCCCACCAAGAACCAGTGGCTCTGCACGCCCACCGCCATCTCGCCCGTTTCCGCATCGCGGGCAACAATGGAATAGGTATGCGCCAGGGGCTCCTCCGCTTTATAAACCTGCGCCGTTGGTAAGGCTGAAGAAGTTTCTCCCATCATGAAAAATTGCTTTACACGCCCTCCTGCTGCTTTATATATAGGCAGCGCCAGTTCTCAACAGCAACATATAAGTTGCTAAACGGTTTCGGGGAGGAGGCGCTTTTTGCGCTTAAACCAAATATAATCCTTTCCTTTACAGTGGCGGCCAATACGGGCCTGCAACAACTTCTGCCAAAAATAGCAGTATAACGATATATACAAAACTACGCACAGCGGGCGCTTTCCTGCGCCTGCACACAGCCCTTACCCCATGAAAAACGCAGTACAAGAAACAAAACCTTCCCGCATGGCCATGCTTATAGACGGCGACAATGCGCAGCCCAGCCTGATCGTGAAACTGATGGCCGAGGCGGGCAAGTACGGCGCCACCACCATCCGGCGCATTTACGGCGACTGGACCACGCCGCAGATGAACGGCTGGAAAGACTGCCTCAACAACCACGCCATCCAGCCCATACAGCAGTTCCGCTACACCATCGGCAAAAACGCCACCGACAGCGCGCTCATCATCGACGCCATGGACCTGCTGCACAGCGAGTTCGTGGACGGCTTCTGCATCGTCTCCTCCGACAGCGACTACACCCGGCTTGCCACGCGCATACGCGAGGCGGGCATCTTTGTGATGGGCATCGGGCAGCGCAAAACCCCGAAACCCTTTGTGAACGCCTGCAATGTGTTCATCTTTACGGAGAACCTGACGGATAACATCGACGATAAGAAAATAACCGCTGCCGCCAAGCCGGAGCCCGGTGCCGGCAAGCAAACGCCTAACCCGGTGCCGCTGCTGAAAGAGGCTTTTGTGATGTCGGAGGGTGAGGACGGATGGGCGCACCTGGGCGTGATGGGCGTGAACCTGCGCCAGCTTGACCCCAGTTTCGACCCGCGCACCTTCGGCTACGGGCAGTTGCTGCAGCTGATAAAGGCCCAGAAAGACCTGTTCACCATCCGGCAGGAGGACGACAAGGGGCCGTCGGCGGTATATGTGAAGCGCAAGGACAAGCGCCGAAGCCACTCCCGGAAAAAGGCGCAGGCCGAGACGCAGAGCAATGGCTGAGGCGGCCGGTTATATATAAGCTGCCGCGTTCAGGAGGCAGCGCCACCTATTTTCTCTACAATCAGCTTTGCCCTTTTTGCATCTCCTTCCCGCTCCAAGCCGGGAAAAGGCTGCACCTCCACCAGCCGGAAGATATAGGCCGTCTCCCCCACGGCAACAGTAGCACTGTGGGTGCTGCGGATGCCGCCTGCGCCGCAGGCCCCAATGCAAAGCTGTATATTCTCTGCTTTCCCCTGGCTGTTGGATGCCGAGAGCACGAGCGAGGCGCTGCCGTACTGCACGCAGGTGGCCTTGGCCGGGCAGCGCGAATCGTTGAGTTCACCGGCCGTCACGTGCAGCTTGCGCGGAGTGTCTCCGCCGTAGAGCGTCACCTGGTCGAACTGCTGCACCGTGAACTCCTGCCCGAACTTAATGCCTTCCGCCACGGCATAGGTGCCGGCAGGTTTCTCAGGCGCTGTGGCGGTGTCGTTATCGCACTGCAGGAGCAGCAGCATCAGCAAAGGGACATAGAGGTAGTTCAGCATCGGGATTCAGAGAGGGTTTATAGGTAGGAGCCCGGTTTTGAGGCTATGGTTGCATGCGGCGGCAGAATCTTATACCCCACTCTCTAAAGCGCACCGAATCAGTAGCATGAACACGGCAAATAGAAAAGGGAGCGCTGCCGTGGCAGCGCTCCCTTTTCTATTGTTCTATATATGTTTGGCTTATTCCTCGCCCATGGCATATTCTATCCCGCCCCATATATGCTGCAGGAACAGCGAGTCGCTGTAGCTTTCCTTGGTATGGCCCAGCCCGGTGTAGAAGGCGCGGCCGCCATCGTAGTCGTGGTACCAAACAATCGGGTGGTTCTCGCCGTTCTCGCCGCCCTCGTAGGTGCTCTCATCGAGCGTGGCCAGCACGTTCACCTCCGGGTTGATGTCCTTATAATTATATAGTTCGTCGAACAGCTCCCAGTCGTCGGGCAGGTGGCTGGTGGAAGGGTGACTCTTGTCTTTTACCCTCACAATGGCGTCCTGCTGCTTGGGATGGCTCAGGAAGTAGGCACCCACCAGTTTGTTGTACCAGGGCCACTCATACTCGGTGTCGGCAGCGGCATGTATGCCCGCAAAACCGCCCCCGCCTGGATGTACTGCTCGAAAGCCACCTGCTGCGCACTGTCCAGCACATCCTGCGTGGTGCTCAGGAACACAACGGCATCATACTGCTGCAGCGAGTCTGGGTTGAAGTATGTCGCGTTTTTGGTGGTGTCTACCGCCACGTTGTGCTCACGGCCCAGCTTCTGGATAGCCGCAATCCCGTCCGGAATAGACTCGTGGTAAAAACCGCTCGTTTTCGAGAACACCAGGATGCGGGGCACATCCGCCGTTTCTTCATCCGCCACTGCAGCCGGGGGCGCCTGGGGCTCAGAGGCCGGGGAAGAACAAGCACCGCAGGCAGCCAGCAGCGCAAATCCGTAAAGAAGCAATTCTTTTTTCATGTGAAGAGGGTTGTGTTTAGGATGAGAAGAGGTATAAACATAGCTTTTTATGTCCTGAAATGAAAGCCTGTGGCAATATAGTTTTAACATTGATTTCTCCTTTTCTAACGCCGGGCTTTTAGGGTGATGCCTGGCAGGTATAGAAGCGGCTAGCCATCTGACGCCCTCTCCAGTCAGTAAAGGATTTCTAAAGAATGCCTTTTGCCTCCGGAAGCGCCAGCAGCGCCCACTCCCGGTGCATTTTGCCGGAGTAGTGCAGGCCGTCGCTGGCTATATAGGATACATCGGCGGCCGCCGTTCTGGTTGACGGGGTGATGTCGATGAACGTGGCGCCTGTAGCCTGAGTCACTTCTTTGGCTACGGCATTGAAGGCGTCTATCTCCTCCGAAACACGCTGGCGGTCGCGACCCTGCCCGAAGGGGGTGGCGCCCCAGTCCGGGATAGACAGCACCAGCACATTTTTCGGGTTTCCTTTCGCCAGCCGGATGGAGGTTTGCAGCAGGGCGCTGAACTCCGTGCGGTAGTCGGCAAGCGGCAGCCCGCGGTACTGGTTGTTCACGCCTATCAGCAAGGTCACCAAGTCGTAGGTGGGCGCTGGGTCGGCGGAGGCGATGGCGCTGGCCAGTTCGGAGGTGGTCCAGCCGGTGCGGGCGATCGTAACGGGGTCGCTGACAGCCACGCCTTCTGCCCGGAGCATTTCCGCCAGTTGCATGCCCCACTGGTCGGCGGCAGGCACGCTTTCGCCAATGGTGTAGGAATCGCCCAAGGCCAGATAGGTTTTCATGTTGGCTTCGGTCGGAGGCGTCGGGTTAACTGCGGGTTCGGGCATGTCTTCTTTGCAGGCGGTAAAGGTTATCAGCAATAGTAGAAATAAAGAATGGTAACGTCGCATTGGTTTTCATTTGTTTCATCTTTATATACTCTTCCGGGAGGACTGCAGATTTATCGTGCTGGCTATATATGGTGCAATCAAAGAAAGTCAGTTTGCTTTTCGTAATCGCTGCGGTGTATGTACTTGAATCTCTAACTGCATCAAGTTTTGCCTATGCCTTTAACTGCTGTACATCCCACTGGACTCAGTCCTTTTAAGTTTCATAGCTTGTTTTGGTGCTCTCAGGCCGAGAGGCCTCGTTTTCCCTATCGGCTCTGTGTAAGTGAAGCTGCCCTCGCTCCGCTGCGGGCTGCCTCTCTGCGTTCGGCACCGCATCACTTACAAGGCGCCTCAAGGAAAAACTGGAAGACCCTTCACTGCCTGCAGAAATAAATATGGTGCTTCTTTATATGTTGGTGGATTTACTAATTCCAATTTCTGGCTTTACTCAGTTTGGAGGCTAATCTTCGCATTCATATATAACACGCTCCTATATATAAAAAGCGCCCGCTGTCAACCAGCGGGCGCTTTTTATATAGATATGAAATAAAGACGCTTATATATAGCGGTTCACTAAGTTTTCCAGGTATTCCTGTCTGCCGCTCTTTGCCTGCGGCTCACCGCTTTCGATGGCGTACTGGCGCAAGTCCTCGAGTGTCAGTTTGCCTTCCTCGAACGCCTTGCCTTTTCCGCTGTCGAAGGAAGCGTAGCGCTCCTGGCGCACTTTCCTGAAATCAGAGTTCTGCAGGATTTTGTCGGCTGTGATGAGGGCTCTGGCAAACGTGTCGGCGCCACCTATATGGGCGTAGAACAGGTCCGCCGGGTCGGTGGAGTTTCTCCTGATCTTGGCGTCGAAGTTCACGCCTCCGCCCTGCAGGCCACCGGCCTCCAGGAAAATGAGCATGGCCTCGGTCAGCTCGTTCAGGTTGTTCGGGAACTGGTCAGTGTCCCAGCCGTTCTGGTAGTCGCCGCGGTTCGCGTCCACCGAACCAAGCACGCCGGCATCGGCGGCCACCTGCAACTCGTGCTGGAAGGTGTGTCCGGCCAGCGTGGCGTGGTTCACCTCGATGTTGATTTTGAAGTCGTTTAATAAATCGTGCTGACGCAGGAAGCCGATCACGGTGGCACAGTCATAGTCATACTGGTGCTTGGTTGGCTCCATCGGCTTGGGCTCGATGAAGAACGTTCCCTTGAAACCCTGCTTGCGGGCGTAGTCTTTTGCCGTGTGCAGGAAACGGGCCAAATGCTCCTGCTCGCGCTTCATGTTGGTGTTCAGCAAGGTCATATACCCTTCACGACCTCCCCAGAACACATAGTTCTCACCGCCAAGGGCAATTGTCGCATCCAATGCGCCTTTTACCTGCGCGGCTGCGTGGGCCAGCACATGGAAGTCCGGATTCGTGGAGGCACCGTTCATATAGCGCTCGTGCGAGAACACGTTGGCCGTTCCCCAAAGCAGTTTCACGCCGCTTTCTGCCTGCTTCTGCTTCGCATACTCCACCATGGTCTGCAGCCGGCGGTCGTTTTCTGCGACGTCGTTGCCATAGTCCACCACGTCCACATCGTGGAAGCAGTAGTAGGGCATTCCCATTTTGGTGATGAACTCGAAGGCGGCATCCATTTTCGCTTTGGCGCGCCCGATCACGTCTGAACTCTCATCCCAGGGGAAATGCATGGTAGGGCCTCCGAAAGGGTCAGAGCCGTTGGCATTGAAGGAGTGCCAGTAAGCCACCGAGAACTTGAAATGCTCTTTCAGGGTTTTACCGGCCACCACTTTGTTCTCGTCGTACCAGCGGTACGCCAGCGGGTTGTCCGACTCCGGCCCCTCGTACTGTATCTTTCCTATTCCTTTAAAGAATTCTTTTTCTCCTATCAGCGGATTTGCCATAGCTTTATAATTTAATTGTTGTTGATATTTATTTCCTGTTCAGTTGGTCCAGCAGCAGCGCTTTCCACTCCTGGTATATAGGCTCAAATACGGCGGTGGCCTGCGGCTCTATCAGCTTCACCGGCCGGAAATTGCTGAAGGCCTCCTCCGGCGATTCGAATACTGTCGCACCGATACCTGCCCCTAACGCCGCCCCTACGCTTCCGTCGTTCATATATAGCTCCACGGGAACGTTGGTGGCATCCACAAAAGCCTGCGCAAACAGCGGACTCAGGAACAGGTTGGCCTGCCCCGCCCGGATTACCTGCGGATTCATGCCGTTCTCGCGCATAATGTCCAAACCGTAGCGGAAGGCAAACACGATTCCCTCCTGCACCGCCCGGAAAATGTGCGCCTGCGTGTGCAGGTTCAGGTCGATGTTGAGGATATGCGCCCCTACGATTTTGTTGTTGAGCATGCGCTCTGCCCCGTTGCCGAAGGGCAGGATGCGCAGGCCGTCGCTGCCGGCAGCAATCTGCTGCGCCGCCTCGTTCATGGCGGCATATCCCTGGCCCCCGCCCACGTTGTTTTTCACCCAGCTGTTGAGGATGCCGGTGCCGTTGATGCACAGCAGCACGCCCACCCGCTTCTCGTTTGTTTCGTGGTTCACGTGCGCAAACGTGTTTACGCGCGACTGCTGGTCATATACCAGCTGGTCGCTCACGCCATATATAACCCCGGAGGTTCCCGCCGTGGCCGCCACCTCGCCCGGCTTCAGCACGTTCAGCGACAGCGCGTTGTTGGGCTGGTCGCCTGATTTGTAGGTAACAGGTATGCCTGCTTTCAGACCCAGTGCGGCGGCTATATCCTGCTTTACCTTGCCGTGCTCCGAAAAAACGGGCTTTACTTCCGGGATGAGCGCCTTGTCGAATTTGAAATACTGGATCACGTCCTCTGAGAGCGCATCCTGCTTAAAGTCCCAGAACACACCCTCCGACAAGGCCGACGGGCTTGTAGTGATATTGCCGGTGAGCTTCATGGCGATGAAATCGCCGGGCAGCATCACTTTGTATATGCGGCTGTAAGTTTCGGGCTCGTTCTCTTTTACCCACGCCAGCTTGGAGGCCGTGAAGTTGCCGGGCGAGTTGAGCAGGCGCGACAGGCTTTTGTCGTGCCCGATGGCGTCGAAGGCTTTGTTGCCGATCTCCACGGCGCGGCTGTCGCACCAGATGATGGAGTCGCGGAGCACGCGCTGCTCTTTGTCTACCACCACCAGGCCGTGCATCTGGTAGGCGATGCCGATGGCGCTGATGTCCTGCGGGTTGTAGCTGCCGCTGGCGTTCGCTTTGGCTATCGCCTTCTGCGCGTGTTCCCACCACATCTCCGGCGACTGCTCGGCCCAGCCGGGCTTTACGGAGGTGATGGCCGACTCCGTGTCGGGATACTGCGCGGCGGCAACGGTTTGCTGCGTCTGGGCGTCCACCACCGACACTTTTATGGAGGAAGTGCCTATGTCTATTCCTAATAACAACATATATGCTATGGTTTGAGTAGCTTATCCTTTGGATTCCTCTTCTTTTCAGGAAGAAGCCAGGTTCTATGCCAACGTTGGCATAAATTTGAAAAGTTTTGTTTACATTCACAAGTGTTCACTTACTTATTCTTTTCAGATGGCCGGTTACGGCCTGCTATATTTCAACCTGTGGAAAGAAAGAAGCCTTACATTTGTTCATCTCTGTTTTTGATTTGAGTAGAAACCGTTGAAAAAAGTCACCATACAGGACATCGCCAAAGAGCTGGGCATTTCCTTCTCCACTGTGGCCCGGGCACTGAATGACCACCCGGCCATCAGCGAGGCCACCAAAAAAGCGGTGCGGGAAACGGCGCAGAGGCTGAACTACCGCCACAACAAACTGGCCTCTTCCCTCCGCTCCGGCCACAGCAACACCATTGGCATCCTCGTTCCCAGCCTGGATGTCAGCTTCTTCAGCTCGGTAGTGCACGGCATCGAGAAGATCATGAACGAGAACGGATACAGCATCCTGCTCTACCAGTCGAACGAGTCCTATGAAAGCGAGAAGAAGGGCATCGAGACGTTCCTGAATTCGAGGGTTGCGGGCATCATCGCCTCTGTGGCGAAGGAGACGACACGGCACGAGCATTTCACAGAGATCAAGCGGCGGCGCATCCCCCTCCTGTTCTTCGACCGCGTGGTGGAGGCGCTTCAGGTGCCTTCCGTTACGATAGACGACTACAAAGGCGGTTTTCTGGCGACAGAACATCTGATAAAGCAAGGCTACCAACGCATCGTGCACATCACTGCCGTGCAGACCATCGGCATCTTCAAGGAAAGGCTGAGGGGCTATATGGATGCCCTGAAACTCTACGGGCTGCCCGTGGACGAAAGCCTGATCCTGTACGGAGACTTCTCGCTGGACTTTGGCCGCCAGTGCATCCGGGAGCTGCACCAGCATCAGGTGGCCTTCGATGCCGTCTTTGCCCTGGAGGACTTCACGGCGATGGGCGTGCTGCAGCAACTGTTGGAGTACAAGATACGGGTGCCGGAGGAAGTGGGTGTGATCGGTTTTGCCAACGAGTCGTTTGCCGCGCTGGTCACGCCGGGGCTGTCCACCATCGACCAGCAGACGATTCTGATGGGAGAAGCCGCCGCTGCGCTTTTTCTAAGGATGCTGAGGTCCGAGGACCTGTACAACAACCTGCCAAAACGCATCGTGCTGGACCCGCACCTGATTGCAAGAGCCTCCACCGCGCGCCGGGCTTCTTCTTAGACGCACTATATATAATATACCCGCGTCACCGCGAGCGGAACCAACTCTCAACAAACCCTCCGGGGCTTTTCTCATGATGATGGAAAGCTCCGGAGGGTATCGCAAATGTTATTGGTGGTTTACAGCCGCTTTCATGATCGCCTCAAAGGCGGGCTTTGGCTGGTACTGGCGGTCAAACACCATCGGGTAGCTCGTGCGGCCCCTGATCGGCCAGTTGTTCAGCCAGGAGTCGTTGTCGGTCACGCCCCAGAAGGTGACGCGGTCAATTTTGTCGCTGTGCTTCAGGAACAGGCCGAACAGCTCCTCATAGCGCGCCGTCAGCTGCTGCTGCACGGAGTCGGGCAGGCCGTTGGTATAGACGTTGTACTGCTCATCGGCCTCGAACGTGGCGTCGATGTCGGCGCCCTGGCGGTTGCTCGGGTTGGGCAGCACGTCAATGTCCAGCTCCGTGAACGACACCTTCACACCCAAATCAGCAAAAGCCTGGATGCTGGCCTCAATATCCTCCAGGGAGGGCGAGTTCAGCCCGTAGTGCCCCTGCATCCCGACACCGTCCACCTTGATGCCTTTCTCCTGCAGGCTGCGCACCAGGCGCACGGCCCCCTCGCGTTTGGCTGGCTTCCAGAGGTTGTAGTCGTTGTAATACAGTTCCATCTCCGGGTCGGCCTGGCGGGCGAACTCAAAGGCCTTCTGCAGGTAATCCTCCCCGATAATCTGGAGCCACTTCGACTGGCGCAGCGTGCCGTCGTCGTTCAGGGCCTCGTTCACCACGTCCCAGCTGTCGATTCTGCCTTTGTAGCGCCCGGCCACCGTTTTGATGTGGTCTTCCATGCGCTTGAGCAGCACCTCCCGGCTGGCAGGCTGGCCGTTTTCATCCTCAAACACCCAGTCCGGCGTCTGGCTGTGCCATACCAGCGCGTGCCCCACAATAAACATATCGTTGCGCTCGCCCATGTCCACGTATTTGTCGGCGGGCCCGAAGTTATATACCTCCGGCTTCGGGTGTACCCTCTCCCACTTGAGCAGGTTCTCGGGGCTGATGGTGTTGAAGTGCCTTTCGATGATGTCGATTCCCTTGCTGTCTTCATCCAGAACGTGCGCCCCGTTCAGCGCCGCGCCTATATAGAAGTCATCCCGGAAGGCTCCCTTCAGGGTGGTGGGAGCCGAGGCAGTAGCCGGGGTCTGCTGGTTTGCTGTTGCCTGCAAAGCGGAGGCCTGGTCCAGGCTGGTGCAGGAAGCGGCCAGGCAGGCAACCAGCACCGGCGCGGCAATCAGTATTTTATATAGTTTCATGGTACGCGTGCTTTGGTATATATGGTTTAGTGTAATGTTCCTGCAAATAGACACGCTATATAACACTGTTTGTTGCACAACAAACAGCCCGCTCCTTCGGCTTTCGAAGAAATTTTCCCCTCTGTGCAAGCAAAATGCATCGGTTTCAGGTAGCAAGGCTTTTTCTATCGCATCTAACGGATTGCCATAGACTTAAGATATGCAATCTTCTATGGAGCGTGCTGGTCAGCGCTGCCCGGGTGTGTACGATGTATGTGGTACGAGCTCAAGGAATCCTATTGCAGCGTGACGGGCTGTATCCAGGCGGTTTCCAGGTCGCCTGCCTTGTAAGGGTTTTCCTTTAGCTTCGAGGAGATGACCTTGGCCCGCACAAAGAGGTCCTTCTTCCTGAGTTTGTATTCTCCCGCGGTGCCTTTCACTTCTTTCAGCAACTCGCCGCCCTGCTCTATCCCGTCCGCTTTCTTATCCGCCCCCCAGAACTGTATGGTATAGCTAACCCCTGCCTCGGGCTTTACTTCGATGCGGAGTTTCTTTCTTTCAAATGCAACCTCACGTAGCTCTACCCCCGTGGTAGCGTAAAAATCTCCTTTTTCCATTGCCGCTATCAGCGCGGCCGGTGTCAGTTCTTTTGCTCTTACCATTATCCAGCCCCTGCCCGGGTTGCTCAGCCCCACCCTGAACTCCCCATGATGGTGCGCGTCGTCCGTGGCCAGGCCATATAGCAAGGGCTTCCCAGCTTTGATGTAGTGTATCAGCAGTTTGTCCCACAGCTCCTCCATTCCCATGGCTGTTGAGTCACCGTAGTTATGCACCTCCGGGTGCCCGTTATATACTTCAAAAAAGCGCTCGCCTTTCAACGGAATCATATCCTCCAGCTTTATGGCATACCTGAAGTTGGGATGATTGATGTGCGGGAACATCGGCTTGCCGGTTCTCTCCCGCTGTGCATACACTTCATCCAGGTTGTTCTGCATGACCTCCGTCACGCTGTTGCCGCCCTGCGGCTCCACCAGTTCCTCCACATTGATGGCGCCCATATGGATGGGTTTGCCTTCGTAGGCATCAGAAATCTCTTCCGCCTGCATGATCAGAAACCTGCCGTCTTCGTGAAACAGGGGCTTGTATTCTGCAAAAGTCTTCAGTTTCACGCTTATCTGGCCTGCGCTGTCTGTCTTGTAGGTTACCCAATCGTCCCCATACTTTTCCAGATATGCCTTAAAGCGGCGCTGCCGGAACGGATGAGACGGGATCTGCTTCCATTTTTCTCCGGCAGCCAGCGTATTGTGGTCCGACAGCGCAATGAAATCATACCCGTTGGACTTGTACCACTCCATGATCATTTCCGGGAAGTCGTCGCCGTCGCTCCAGTAGGAATGGGTGTGCATGTTCCCCTTGTACCACTTGCCGGACGTGCCTTGGCCCCAGGACTTTGCAGCGAAGAGAGACAATAGAAACAGAATCAATAACCGCATGCTTTCTCTATATAAATGAAAAACTGAGATGGCACTATATATCCCTACGCCTTGCTAACCCCGCTTTCCGGACGCCTATCTATATCACTGGCTGGTGGGAATGCAACCGATACCACTGTATAGTTAGCACAATCATTTATATATGCAAAAAATTATTCTAATAAAGTGTCTGCTACAGCCTATATAGCCTGGGCAGGCATTGCTTGCTTTAGGCACGAAAACAACAATCAAAGCCATTATATACAGCTATATAGCATCTTCCTCAATTATTTTTATATCCAAAGGAGGAAAATAAAATTCTTTGCCTATATTTAAGCAATCGATAAACATGACTGCTGTCAGTCCGGTACCAATGGCAGGATCATCTTAAAGATAAACGGGGAGTTACAAGCCAAAATTGGGCCGCTATCCGGATGCTTGTAAAGTGATTGCTCAATTACAGACCTTCTCTTTACAGGAGTGCCACTCCCTTGTGTTTAGGAACACATCAGAATGACACAGAGGCTGCCGGTACAGGTTGTGGAGGCTTTACTTTGGCAGCGGTTGGATGAACACCTGATTCCAATGCCGCGAAAAGCGCATTTATATAATTTGCTCATTTCTTAAAGGAAAACACCTTATGGATCCAATCAACAGTTCCGGGACACCGCCCGCGCTGGGCAAAGCCCTCAACAGAAGAGATTTCCTCAAGTCGACAGCGAAAGGCGCCGTGCTTACCTCCCTGGCAGTCGTCGGTTTTCCCACCATCGTGCCGGCTTCCGTGTTCGGCAAAAACGCCCCCAGCAACAAAATCAATATCGGGCAGATTGGCTGCGGCAGGATCGCCCGCTCCCACGACCTGGCAGAAACTTTCAAGTACGACCAGGCCCGCATCATGGCGGTCGCCGATCTGGACCGCAACCGGCTGGCGGGCGGCAAGGAGCTGATAGAGGGCTGGTACGACAAGAAAATGGGCAAGAAGGGATATATAGATGTCAAAACCTACGACAACTACCAGGATCTGCTGGCGAACAAGGACATCGATGCAGTCATTATCAGCACACCGGACCATTGGCACGCCCAGCCTGCTATTGAGGCGGCCTTGGCCGGAAAGCACATCTACCTGCAGAAGCCGACCTCGCTGACGATAGAGGAAGGGCGCATGATGAGCGACGCGGTTCGCAAGTCGGGCGTGACTTTCCAGTTGGGAAGCCAGCAGCGCTCCGTGAATCCGTGGCCGCAGTTCAAAAAGGCATGCGAGCTGGTCAGGAACGGACGCATCGGGAAACTCCACACCGTGCACATCGGCCTCCCCTCCGACCCGGCGGGCGGAGAGACCACGGAAATGCCCATTCCGGACAACCTGAATTACGACATGTGGCTGGGCTCCACTCCCTACGTCTATTACACAGTGGATCGGGTACACTCCCAGACGGACCCGTATTCGAGGCCGGGCTGGCTGCGCTGCGAGCAGTTCGGCGCGGGCATGATCACCGGCTGGGGCGTACACCACATCGACATCGCCCACTGGGGCATGGACACAGAGCTTACCGGCCCGATAGAAATTGAGGCGCAGGCAGAGTTCCCCAAGAAAGGGCTATGGACGGTGCACGGGGATTACGAAGTGCAGGCCAAGTACGACAATGGCGTGACCATGCTGATGAGCAGCAAGAACCCGAACGGCATTAAGTTCGAGGGCAGCGACGGATGGATATTCGTGACGCGGGGCAATGTCGGCGTCACCTCAACAGACCCGACCTCCGGCGGCAAACAAAACGAGGCCTTTAACGCAAGCGACCCTAAACTGCTCACTTCCAAGATAGGGCCCAAAGAAATACACCTCTATGAGAGCCCCGAGCAGCACGGCAACTGGCTCGACTGCATCCAGAGCAAAAAAGAGACCATCAGCCCGGCCGAGATTGCCCACCGCTCCTGCAGCGCCTGCCTCCTGGCGCACGCAGCCATGAAAACGCCGGGCAAACTGTACTGGGACCCGAAAAAAGAGCTTTTCAAGAACAACGAGGAGGCAAACAAACTGCTTTCGAGGCCGCAGCGTTACCCATATGGCACAAACTATATCAAATCGGTGGGGAGAAGCTAAAGCATGAAGAGGAGACAGGGTGCGGACCGCTTAACAAGCGGCCCCCGCTTCTCCAGGTAGTGGCAGGCTCCTTCCGCTGTTCAAGCACTCCTTTAGCATCTGTCTGCACAAACGGTCGCTAAAAAGCGAAACCCCGGCGTCGGCTAAGGACCGCTGCAGGCGACTCGTCGCATTGCGCATCTCCTCCACCTGTTGTGCTTGCCAACTGGCCGGGTATTCAGGCAAGGCGCTGCCGGCGGCATTCGAAGAAGTACTTGCTCTCCTGCCATATATGGCTACTCGCTGCTGCTGCCTCATGTCATCCGGTTCTGCAAAAACACCTGCAATCGTGTGCATGGGTTTTGGAGCTAAAGGCTGTTTGTGCGCCTATATACCACTGGATAAAACGTTGGAAGGCCACCGCCAAAGCCCATATATATAGGTGTACAGCTACTACCAGTATGCTTCAGATTAATACAGTATAGCCACGGCACTCTTCCACGAACCTGACCTTTGCTGTATGTCCCTCCAGCCTGCCTGCAGATGTGGGGAGGGCAAGCACGTATCACCGGATTGGCTGGCCGCCATCTTCTAATACTTTGTCTTTATGCATGTTACAACTTATATTCTTGGGTGTGGTTATCCGATAGCTCTAAACCTTCGGGAAGGTTATGCGCAGCGGAACTAGCTGCTAAAAAATCAATTTCTTTTTTGGGATAATGAAATAATTAGTTACCTTCCGTTCTGAGCACATATTGATTACCCACTTACCTAAGGCTTATATATAGAGAGGGCTTTGTGCAGCCTTGCTGCCGGGATGGTTTTTTACGCATAGGTGTGCCCCCGGCTATATAGCAACGGCGTAAGCCGGTCAGCAAACTTAGAGACATCAATTGTCTCTCCATATATAACTACAAGAGGTTGAAGGGATTACAGCCAATTAAAAAGAGCTGTGAACTGCCCCTATTCTTGTAGCATACATCTAGCTTCCATGCTTAGCCGGGTATAAACCTGGGCTAACAGCCGGGCTAATAAACTTTCATAGATCACTAACCACCTGAATACCAGCAGGGTAATGCAGACAAAACTTATATCGCCTCTACTCTGCAATCGATTCCAGGAATTGAATGGAATTCAGGCCAAAACGCAGCCGGTTTATAGCTTCTCCTTGCTCAGTTCAGCCCCTCGGGGCACCAAGTTTACCAGTATTTTTTCAACCTCTAAAATGCATTGCATATGGTAATTTTTACAAGATTTTCTGTTGCAGTGGCCTTGCTTTGCCTGACGGGGGTGCCCGTGAAGGCAAAGCAGCCAGCCGCCGCAGAGGGCTACAGCCCCGGCATTAACGCACAGGCAGACGTTGTCATTCAGGGCAAGGTCACGTCCAGCCAGGGAGACCCGCTGCCCGGGGTAACCGTTGTGCTGAAAGGCACCACCATCGGGTCAACCACAGGGGTAGACGGCTCTTACTCGCTTCGCATCCCGGAGGCATCGGGCACCCTTGTTTTCTCTTATATAGGATTTGTGGGCAAGGAAGTCCCTGTGGCAGGTGAAACCACCATCGATGTGGTGCTGGAGGAGGATGCCGAAGCGCTGGAGGAAGTGGTGGTGATCGGATATGGCACCCAGGAAAAGCGGGACCTTACCGGTGCGGTTTCACAGGTGGATGCGGAGCAGCTGGCAAATGAAAACCCCAACTCGGTGCAGGACGTGCTGCGGGGCAACATCGCCGGTCTGAGCGTGGGGCTCGACGTTTCGGCTAAAGGCGGCGGCAGTTTGCAGGTGAGGGGGCAAAACTCTCTGAATGCCGGCTCCAGTCCCCTGTTGGTTGTGGACGGCATTATATACTATGGCGCCCTGTCCGATATCAACCCGAACGATATTGAAACCATTGATGTACTGAAAGATGCAAGTTCAACGGCTGTATACGGCGCCAAGGCGGCTTCCGGGGTTGTTCTGATCACGACGAAGAAAGGATCGGAGGGCAAGCCCGTTATCAATGTCGATGTGAGCGGCGGCCTGGCCACCATGAGCGTGGATGAACCGGTGTACGGCCCGCAGGAGTTCATCGCCTGGCGGCAGGACGTACAGCGGGCCCGGAATGTGAATGCCGCACCCTATTATTACAGCGACCCCAATAGCCTGCCATCGGATGTGCCCCTGGAAACATGGCTGGACGGCGCCGCAGGCGAGCCAACGGATGTGTGGCTGCAGCGGCTGGCCCTCAACCCCATAGAAATAGACAACTACCACGCAGGAAAAACGGTGGATTGGTACGATATGGTGTTCCAGAACGGCCTGCGCCAGGACTATAACGTAAGCCTTTCGGGTAGAAATTCCGGCGTGTCCTACTACATGTCGCTTGGGTACCTGGACAACGAAGGGATAGTGGTTGGAGACCAGTTCGAAACCATTCGCAGCCGCATTAACCTGGAAGGGAAAGTCAATAAATTCCTGACAGTAGGCTTGAACACACAGTTTGCAGACCGTGACGAGAGCCAGGTGCCAGCGGATTGGGGTAGGATAGTAAACAATTCGCCCTGGGGTTCTGAATTTGACGAAGAGGGCAATTACCTGCTAAGCCCGGTAAATGAGCCCGGAGGCGGCTCCAGGCATCCGTTCCTGGACTTGGCCTATACAGACCGTTTGCAGAAAACCACCTCGCTTATCTCCAGCCTCTATGCAAAAGTGGCCTTGCCGTTTGGCGCCACCTACCAGGTCAACTTCTCTCCCCGCTTCGAGTGGTACAGACGCTTCAACCACCAGTCGTCAGCGCACCCGGATTGGGGCAAGGTGGGAGGCATGGCATCCAGGCGAGAAATGCAGACCTATAGCTGGCAGCTGGACAACCTTATAAAGTGGAAAAAAGAGTTCAATAACATCCATGAATTCGACCTGACGCTGCTTGCCAACGCCGAGAAATTCCAGACCTGGGACAACACCATGAGCAATGAAGGCTTCTCTCCGGGAGACCAGTTGGGATACCACAACATAGGCGCCGGTATCCTGCCCGAGATATCAAGCAATGATGAATACAGCACCGGCGATGCGTTGATGGCCCGCTTGTTCTACTCCTTGAAAGACCGTTATATGCTGACGCTTTCTGTCCGCCGCGACGGCTACTCTGCCTTCGGCCAGTCCAACCCGAGGGCCACTTTCCCTTCGGCAGCGCTGGGCTGGATATTTACCGACGAAAGCTTCATGAAGTCGGCCACCGGGCTTAGCTGGCTGAACTATGGAAAGCTGCGCTTCTCGTGGGGTGTGAACGGAAACCGCGACATAGGCCGCTATGTGGCCATGTCGGATTTAAGTACCGGTAAATATCTGCACGTGAAGCCTGACGGCACTGTTTATCCCGTTGCTCAATTGTATGTAAGCAGGATGCAAAACCCAAGGCTACAGTGGGAAAGAACAGAATCCTATAATTTCGGCTTTGATTTCGGGTTATTCAACAACAGGATCGACGGCAGTATTGAAGCCTACAAGTCCTCTACCACAGACTTGCTGGTAGAGCGCTCCTTACCCGATGTGATTGGTTTTGACTGGATATATGACAACCTCGGGGAAATGGAGAACAAGGGGATAGAGGTAGCTTTGAACTCCCGTAATGTGACCAGCAACAACTTTTCGTGGAGCACCTCCTTCAACTTCTCCCTGAACAGGAACGAACTCGTGCATCTGTATGGCGACATGGAAGATGTATTAGATGCGAATGGCAACGTGGTAGGGCAGCGGGAGCAGGACGACCCCTCCAACGGCTGGTTTATCGGGCATTCCATCAGTGAGATATGGGGGCCACGCATAATCGGGGTGTGGCAGCAGAATGAGGCCGAGGAGGCAGGCAAGTATGGCGTTTCGCCAGGCGATTTCAAGGTGAAGGATGTAAACGGAGACTACCTGTATACGGACGCAGACAATGAGTTCCTGGGCAACACCAGCCCCCGGTTCAGGTGGTCCATGCGAAACGAGTTTAACATCTTCAGAAACATTGACTTCTCCTTCATGCTCTACTCTTATTGGGGGCATATGAACACCTTTAACCAGGCTAAGAACAACAGCGGATTCCTGGACCGCTCCAGCTCCTACATCATGCCTTACTGGACGCCTGACAACCCGCTGAATGACTATGCAAGGCTCTATTCCAGCAACGGAAGCGCCAGCTTCAACGCCTACCGCAAAAAATCATTCATCCGGCTGGACAATATTTCCCTGGCTTACAATTTCCCCAAGCCGCTTGTGGAGAAAGCCAACATTCAGGGCCTTCGGGTTTACATGACAACCCGCAATGTCGGCTACTACGCGCCGGACTGGTCGTTCTGGGATCCGGAGAACAGCGGGCCAACTCCCAGGACCTATACCCTGGGGATCAACCTGACCCTATAATTCTTTAAGACAAAAAAGCTATCATATGAAAAGTATATATATAAAGTCAATCTCCACCTTGCTCCTGACAAGCATCTCTACTTTTGGGCTTACCAGTTGTGAGGAAGAATTCCTAGAGCCGAAGCCCCTGTCTTCTTATGCCCCTGAACATACCCTTACGAACGCAGCGGGTATGCAGGCGGCATTGGTGGCTGGCCTGCGGAACATGCGATATGAGTGGTATGGCGACAGCCCGCCCATTGTTACAGAGCTTATCTTTTCGGATGTGGCAGTGGAGGGCACTACCGACAAATCAGGTCCGGCACAGGACCTGAACCTGCAGATCACGCCGGACGCCAACCTGAACAGCACGGACACGAACAAGATAGGCTGGTTTTGGTACGAAGGCTTTAAGGGTATAAAGTATGCCAACTCGGTCATCACCAGGATTGATGAGGTAACGTTCGAGTCAGAGGAGGAAAAAAACGCCATTCTGGGAACTGCCTATTTCCACCGGGCCTACCGGTACTACAGGCTGGTCCACCAGTTCGGGGACGTGCCCTTGGTATTGCAGGAGTTTGAAAAACCTAAGCTGGACTTCTATACCACAGACCGCAAGGTGATCCTGCAAAAGATGAAAGAGGATCTGGAGTTTGCGGAGCAATGGGTACCAGAAACTGCTGACAGAGGGCAGGTTCCGAAAGGGGCGGTCAGCCATTTGCTGACGAAGGTGAACCTGGCCTTAGGTCTGTTTGATGATGCCATCGCGTCGGCATCGAACGTGATAAACGGCCCTTACAGCCTCATGACCAGCCGTTTCGGAGTAGACAGAAACGACCCGGCCAAAAACGTGGTTTGGGATCTGCACCGCCCCGAGAACAAGGCGCTCAGTGACAACCGGGAAGCCATCTTGTTGGTGATTGACAGGCTGGCGCTGGAAGGCAATCTTGATGGCGGTATCCAGAGCATGCGAAATGCGGTTCCTTACTGGCATAGCAGCGTGTTACAGACACCCGGCGGTAATAAAGGGACCAGCGATAAAGTAAACATACCCATTGACCAGGTCAGTAAATACGGCAGGGGAATCGGCAGGGTCCGCGCAACCTGGTATTCTACGCACGACTTATGGAAAATGGATGACACGGACCTGCGCCATGCCGAAGGAAACTGGATGGATATGGAAGACCTGGTTTATAACAATCCTGACCTGGTGAAAGCCGGTGACCCCTGGTATGGCCAAAACCTGCAGAAGTTCAGAAGCGACGGAGCCCGGACTACCGGCGACACCATCCGGACCTGGTTCTCCTGGCCGCATTACAAGCTATTCGTCTCCGATCCGGAGCGGGTACAGGCTGCCGGCGGCCATACTGACTGGTACGTGTTCCGGCTTGCCGAAACCCTCCTCCTAAGAGCAGAGGCTTATTATTGGAAAGGCGATCTGGCCAGTGCGGCAGCTGATATCAACGCCGTGAGAACCCGCGCCGAGGCGGTGCCCATCACTGAGGCCGATGTGAACATCGGAACCATCCTGGATGAGCGGGCGAGGGAACTGTACTACGAGGAACCCAGGAAAACGGAGCTGACGCGTATGTCCTATATCTTTGCCATGACGGGAAAGCCTGCCTATAACGGCAAGTCCTACAACCTGGAGAACTTCTCCCAGGACAATTTCTTCTATGACAGGGTGATGGAAAAGAATGAATTCTACAACAAGGGCGTTATGACCATCCACGGCGACGAGTATACCATGAGCCCCTACCATGTGCTGTGGCCTATCCCGAGGAATGCGATTGTTGCAAACACCCAAGGGCAGATAAATCAGAACTTTGGTTATTCAGGCTACGAGAACAACCTTCCTCCTCTTACCGATATACCGGAGCCGGAATAATTATATGTAAAAACGCCCTGGTATATATACCGCTCTGGGGCTACAGTTAAATTATCCCTAAAAAGAAGGCCTCTGAACTTTGTACTTCGGAGGCCTTCTTTTATATCCTCCGTTGGGTTTCCCGCCAGGTATGGGCGTTTCATTTTACCTGTTCTGGCACAAATCTTTAGGTTCGTGGCTTGTGGGGAATGCGGTGTCTACCCGGAATGCCTCGGGGAGGCCAGCAATAGTAGATACGAGCGTAAACGATCGCGCCATATATAAGTAGTCTGACAAATTTAATTCACACTATCCTTTTCCTTCTGTCATTCTGGAAGTTCTAAATCCCGAACTTGATTCGGGGAATCTTGTTTGAAGAAGAGGGCCCCTCCCCCCGGACGTTAAGCCTTTGCGGCTTGCCCGCAAGATCTTTTCAGGATGACAAAACAAAGAAAGCTGATTTTGTCTGAGTACTTAGATTCCCTTAGCCGATGAAACTGGAATCAAACGACCCTGTTCTCAGAAGAGAGTGGCTGGAATATAAACCCTCCAGCATCGCGTGCGCGCGATGACCTAAAACCCGATGGAGTTTCCGCCGTCCACGGGAAGCACGGTGCCAGTCACGTATTTGGAGGCATCTGTGGAGAAGAAGTAAACGGCCTCTGCCACATCGGCCGGGGTTCCGAGTTTGCCCATCGGCGTTCTGGACAGCACCTTGTTTTTCCGCTCCGGGTCATTGTCCAGGGCTTTGGCCGACATATCGGTGGCGATAAAGCCGGGGGCCACGCAGTTCACCCGAATGCCTCCCGGCGACAGGTCCACCGCCATGGCCCGGGTCATACCCTCAATGGCAGATTTGGACGCGGTATAGGCGATTACCTTCGGGATGCCATATTGTGAGGCCATGGAACTGATGTTGACGATGCTTCCTTTTTGCTGGGCCTGCATCACTTTCACCACCTCCCGGCTCAAGGCAAAAACAGCGTTCACGTTTGTCAGCAGAATCTTCTGGAAGTCGTCGTCACTAACCTCTGTGAATGGCTTTTTCATGTTAATGCCGGCATTGTTCACCAGAATGTCGATCCGGCCATACTCCCTGGCGATGCTTTCCACCAGTTCCGGAATTCCCTGCAGGTTGCTCAGGTCGAAGGAGATGGTGGCGCAAAGGGCGCCAAAGGCTTCCCTGGCCGCGTTCATTTTCTCTTCGTTCCGCCCGATGACAACGGTGCGGATGCCGCTTTGTACAAACTTCTCGACGATCGCGTAGCCAAGCCCGGAGGCTCCTCCTGTAACAATGGCTACCTTTTGTTCTGCTGTGGGGTTCTTGTCCATATCAACTTATATATAAAGGCTTTCCCGGGAGTGCTTGACACACACGTTATATACCGGGTACAAATTTCGGATCTAACTGCATATAGTATTCCAGCGTGTGCGCCGGTTTCTCCACGCCTGCAGGCAAAGGCCTCTTTGAAAAGGTCTGGAAGTAGAGTAGCACGGCGTCACGCCACCATTCGGCATCACTTTCCTGTATCGCCAGGTACTCCTTTACATGCCTGAAACGCTCCGGGTCCACGCTGCCCTCCAGCGCATCCCATGTGCGCTGCATCTGCCGCACGCTATCCACCCCGGCCTGGTACCGGAGCGCCATTTCATCCCACAGGGTTCTCCCCGACTCCGTTTTGTAATCCCAGGGCAGGTGGTGGAACCAGAGCAGATATTTTTCAGGAGTTGTCTTCGGGTCGCTGAACTTCTCCTCCACGGGCGGAAAATACTGGGACAGGGCATCGCTCCCCGATGCGGTGCGGTCGAAGCCAATTCCGTTTTCATCGGCCTTGTGGTAGTACACGGAGGTCCAGTCGGCGCGGTGCTTGTCCTTTATCCAGGGGCCGGGGCCGTAGTGATGTGACCAACCCATGATGTGGTGCAGGCCGAGCGGGGTCATATAGTTCACAACGGCCTCATGCGAGTTCAGCATCATGTTTTTGATGTCCTGCACCACCGCCTCTTCGTTCGAGAACGTCATCCGCACCCATTCTTCGGCTATTTCCTCGGAGGAGAGATAGGGGTTCCAGGCCAGGCGGCCGAAGGCGTACCAGTTGGCCTGCCCGAAGGGATGCCCGGTCCAGTTGCGGTCTGTGCCGATATTGGCTACCCCGGCCATGGCAGACAGAGAGTGGTTGTCGAGGCTGCCGTCCACCACATCCGCCACGGTAGAGCCTTCGCCTTTGGCGTAGGTGTCGGCGTCCAGCACTTCCTCCCACATGGGGGCGAGGTACGCCAGGTGCGTGCCCTGGCCCAAATACTCCTGCGTTATCTGGAACTCCATCATGAGCGGCGTTTCGGGCATGGCCCCGAAGAGCGGGTGGAAAGGCTCCCTTGGTTGAAAATCGATGGCGCCGTTTTTCACCTGCAGCAGCACGTTGTCCCTGAACTTGCCGTCCAGCGGCTTGAACTCGTTGTAAGCCTGCTTTGCCCGGTCGTCGGGCGCCTCGTGGCTGTACACAAAGGCGCGCCACATCACAATGCCGCCGTGGGGAGCCACGGCATCGGCCAGCATGTTGGCGCCCTCGGCATGTGTCCGTTTATAATTATGCGGACCGGGCTGCCCTTCCGAGTCGGCTTTTACCAGAAAACCGCCGAAGTCAGGGATATGGCTGTATATTTCATCTGCCTTTTCTTTCCACCATGCCTGCACCTGCGGGTCCAGCGGGTCCGCCGTTTTCAGGCCGCCGATTTCCATGGGGGCACTAAACCGGGCGGTCAGGAACACCTTCAGCCCGTAGGGACGGAAAGCATCGGCCAGCGCCTTGGTTTTAATCAGGTATGGCTCGGTGAGCACCAGCGCATTGGCGTTCACGTTCGTCAGCACGGTGCCGTTGATGCCGATGGAGGCGTTGGCGCGGGCATAGTCTATATAGCGCGGATCGATATAATCCGGCAGTTTGTGCCAGTCCCAGAGCGAGAAGCCGGCGTAGCCCCGTTCCACCGTTCTGTCGAGGTTGTCCCAGTGGTTGAGCACCCGGTGCTTTGTTTCGGGGCTGTTGCTGATGGCAAGGTTGTTTATATCCTGCTGGGTTTGCAGGAGCCGCAGGAAGTGAAAGGCCCCGTACAGCACGCCCACCTCGGTGTTGGCCGCGATGGCCGTCACTTTCTTTCCGTTGAGGGAGGTGGACAGCAGCAGGTAGCCCTCCTCCCCCACCTCCTGTAGCTTGGACTTTATATCCAGCGAGCGGATCAGGGGCGAGGTTTCAGGCGTTCCTGCCACCACCGCTCCCTTTTTCGGCAGCTTGTCGGTAACGGGTATGGCTTTCCCCAGCAGCCCCGAGAGCCCTATATTCAGTTCCTTTTCAATTACCTGCAGCGTTGGGGAGTCTCCTTCCACCACAAGCGCCGAAATGTTTTTCCGGTAGTCTTTGAGCTTGCCGGCATCTTTGATCTGGTCGTACCGCAGCCACAGGCGGTATCCGTCCTCTGCAAGCGAGCTTTGGGCCGCCAGCAGGAACAACAGGATATAAAAAATAGAAAGGCGTTTAATTATCATTGGATAAGGATATATGAAAGGAAATAAGGTGCCAGTGAAACAGGCGCGCTACAGAGGCGGGGCGGCTGCCGGCTGCTTCTCCGGCTTCATTTTCAGGGACGACTCCCGCACGATCAATTCAGACCGCAGGGTAACCGTGTTGGGTATGCTGTTGTCTGAGAGCCCGTCCAGGTAGTTTATGAGACTGCGCACGGCCACCTCGCCCATCTCGTAGCCGGGGTAGTTGATGGTGGTAAGGCTCGGCTCCACCACCCTGGCGATCGGGTCGTTGTTGAACCCCACGATGGCTATATCTCCCGGCACGGCCACGCCCGCCTGCTTCAGGGCCTTCATGCAGTTCACGGCGCAGAAGTCGTTCGAGACGAAGATGCCGTCCGGACGCGGCTTCAGCTCCAGTATCTCCCCGGCGGCTTTGATGCCGTCCTCCTCCGTCAGGCCGTTTGTGATCACCAGCGACTCCCGGAAAGGCAGGTTGTGGTCTATCAGCGCGTATTTATAGCCCTTGAGCCTGTCGGCGTAAACATTGACTTTCAGGTTGCCGGTGATGTGCGCAATGTTCCGGCAGCCCTGCTCTATCAGGTGCGTGGTGGCTTTGTAGGCCGCCTGCACATTGTCTATGATAATGCTGGTGCTTTGCTTGTGCTCGGCCACCCGGTCGTAGAACAGCACCGGAATCCCTTTCCGGAAAAAGGGCTCGAAATGGTCGATGTTGCCCGTGTCGTGCGCCAGCGACACCAGCAGGCCGTCCACCCTGCTGTTGTACATCGTTTTGGCGTTCGCCACCTCCTTGCCCACCGTTCCCATCGACTGGGTGATGATCAGGTTGTAGCCTGCCGCCGTCGCCACTTTCTCCATCCCCGCCATCACCGACGACTGGAAGCTGCTGTTGAGGAGCGGCACTATCACGCCGATGGTATGGGTACGCTGCCGCCGCAGGTTGCTGGCAAACAGGTTGGACCGGTACCCCAGCTGGGCGGCCTTCTCAGATATCCGCTGCTTCGTTTTCTTGTTGACGGCGGGATGGTCGTTCAGGGCCCTGCTCACGGTAGTGGGCGACACGCCCACCCCTTTCGCGATATCATATATGGTGATGTCCTTGTGCATGTTCAGATGGGGGTTGAGGTAAGTGTTCTTGCAACCGGTTGCATGGCTCATGTCGGGCAATTCCATTCATCCGGAGCACTCCTGCTTTTAGCGGGCAGGAACCTTCGTTTAAATGCTGTAGGCGTGGCTATGCGAATCCTTCTGCTGTGCCATCACCTCCTGTGCCAGGGTAGCTTAAACAAATTTATGAAATCGTTTGCAATTACCAAGTAATATATTCAAGTTTACAGAAGTGGGCAATTACTTTATATTTGCAAGGCGTTTGGCTGCACTTTGGCCGGGCGCAATCCCTGTTGCTGATACCCATTTAGATTACAGCCGGCAGGCAAAGAAGAAAGGGCCAGAAGCTTACCGCCAGGCCCCTTGCTCCTGCGCCCCACGGAATATATAAACTACGAAGTTAACCCAAAAGCAAGTTTATGAAACTCCTCTTAAGTTTAGCCTTCTTTTGTTTTTTATTAGCTGCGCCATGTGCCAGTGCGCAGCCTGCCGGTAAGGTTAACTGGAAAGATGTGACGGTGCTGGTCTATACCAAGAACGGGAAAGGCTATGTACACGACAACATCCCCAGCGCCGTGAAGGCCATACAGAAGTTGGGGCAGGAGCAGGGATTTAAGGTAGACGTTACCGACGACCCGGCCGTTTTTACAGAGAACAAGCTGAAAAAATACACCTTCCTGCTGTTTCCCAGCACCAACAACGACGTTTTCGACACGGATGAGCAGCGGCTGGCTTTCCGACGGTATATAGAGGCCGGAGGGGGATTCGTTGGCCTGCACTCCGTTACCGGCACCGAGCGCAACTGGAAATGGTTTAAGATGCTGGTGGGCGGCACCTTCGACTGGCACGTTCCCTTCATGTCGTTTAAGATAAATACCATTGAGCCGGGCCACCCGACGATGCAGGGCCTCCCGACGGTGTGGGAGCGGGAAGACGAGTGTTATTTCACGAAAGAGATGTACCCGGGCATCAACGTGCTGATGGCGCACGATTTGAGCTCATTTGACCAGAAGCAGCAGGAGGAAATCAAAAAGCACACGGGCTCTTTCGCCAATTACTTCCCGGCAGCCTGGTATCAGCACTTCGACGGCGGCACTGTGTGGGTCACAACCCTGGGCCACGACAAGAAAAGCTACCAGGACCCCACCTACCTCAGGCATGTGCTCCAGGGGATGCATTTTGTGGCCAGCCAATCCGGGAAGCTCGATTTCAAAAAGGCCTATGCCACTTCCAGGGATACTCCTCTGAAGTTCGCCAAAGCCGATGAAATAAACTAAGGCATCTATCGCATAGGCTGTTTCCGGCTCTGTTTATGCCATATAGAGCAGAGCCGGAGAAGCAGCAAATGAGAATCGAAGTAGTTCAGCGCATGGGAGCGGTGCCTGGTTCGGGTGTTTTCCCACCCGCTATTTCTGCTCCCAGCGAAACCGCTGCCACGGGCGTCAGGAACTGCGAAGGCGCTATATGGCATATATACCCGTCGGCTTCTACATTATTTTTAGTCGCCTAACAAAATTATATAGCATATGAAAATGCGGCAAACGTGGCGCTGGTTCGGCCCCCAGGATCCGGTAACACTACAGGATATAAAACAAACCGGGGCCGAGGGAATCGTATCAGCCCTGCACCATATACCCCACGGGGAGGTGTGGCCGGTGGCGGAAATACAAAAGCGCAAAGCCGAGATAGAGGCGGCCGGGCTGACCTGGGATGTCGTTGAAAGCGTAACCATCCACGAGTCCATCAAAACGCGCACCGGGAATTACCAACACTACATCGATCTATACAAAGCGTCGCTGCGCAACATCGCGGCCTGCGGCATCAGGACAGTGACCTACAACTTCATGCCGGTAAACGACTGGACGCGCACCGACCTGGACATGGTAATGCCTGACGGCTCCAGGGCGCTGTATTTTAACTGGTTTGATCTGGCCGTGTTCGATGTCCATATACTGAAGCGAAAGAATGCGGCGCAGGACTACAGCCAGGCGGTTTTGCAGGAGGCGGAGAGCAGGTTTAAGCGGTACACGCAGGAGCAACTGGACTATCTGGTGAACATCGTCATGTTCGGGATTCCGGGGGAGAAAAAGCAGACCCTGGAGCAGATGCGCGAAAAACTGGAATGGTATCAGGCCATCGACCGGGACGCGCTGCGCGAGAACCTGAGGCATTTCCTGCGGGAGATCATACCTGTCGCAGAGGAGCTGGGCCTTAAGATGGCTATCCACCCCGATGATCCTCCCTTTAATATTTTAGGCCTGCCCCGCATCGTGAGCACAGCCGACGATTTGAGATATATTCTTTCCGCCGTGCCGGGCAAAAGCAACGGCATCTGTTTCTGCACCGGCTCGCTGGGGGCCAGTGCCCAGAACGACCTGGTGCAAATGGCGAGGGAAGCGGGCGACCGCATTCATTTCGTGCATTTGCGCAATGTGTCCAAGGATGCGCACGGCAACTTTTTTGAGGACGACCACCTGGGCGGCGATGTAGACATGTATGCCGTCATGAAAGAAATCCTGAGCATCCAGCAAGGGCTAAGCGAGCCGATTCCCTTCAGGCCGGACCACGGCCACCAGATGCTGGACGACCTGAATAAAGTCACCAACCCGGGCTACTCCTGCATCGGCCGGATGCGGGGGCTGGCAGAGCTGCGGGGCCTGCAGGAGGGCATCTGCCGCTCCGAGGGCTGGTAGCGGCCGACTCCGGACAGACAGATGTATATATAAACAGGAACTCATTCTTCACCTATGCTAAAAGGGACCTTCACCTTCACACTGCAGGCATTACTTTTATCGCTGATGGTTTCATGCTCCACTAAAACGCAGGAAGCGGATACGGCCCATGACAAGGCCGCTGCGACATCATCCGGAGATATAAAACTCATGATCCTGGACCCGGGGCACTTCCATGCGGCGCTGGTACAGAAGACGATGTATGAGAATGTGGACTCGGTGGTACACGTATATGCCCCCGCAGGAGACGACGTGCAGGGCTACCTCAGCATCGTCGAGTCTTACAACACCCGCCCCGAAAATCCGACCGCATGGAAACAGGTGGTATATACCGGGGAGGATTACCTCCGGAAAATGCTGGCAGAAAAGCCGGGCAATGTGGTGGTGCTGGCCGGGAACAACCAGAAAAAGACAGAGTATATCAAAACCTCGGTAGACGCCGGCCTGAACGTGCTGGCCGACAAGCCCATGGCCATCGACACGGAGAGCTTTGAGCTGCTAAAGGAGGCTTTCGCATCAGCCAAAGAAAACGACGTGCTGCTCTACGACATCATGACGGAGCGCTACGAGATTACCACCATGCTGCAACGGGAGCTTTCCATGCTGCCCGAGGTGTTCGGAACGCTGCAGAAAGGCACCCCCGCTGACCCGGCTATCACGAAAGAGAGCGTACATCATTTCTTCAAATACGTTTCGGGCATGCCGCTGAAGCGCCCGGCCTGGTTTTTTGACGTGACCCAGGAGGGAGAGGGCATTGTGGATGTGACAACGCACCTGGTGGATCTGGTGCAATGGGAATGCTTCCCGGAGCAGGTTATTGATTATGAACAGGATATAAACATAACGGGCGCCCGCCGCTGGGCGACAGAGCTTACCCCCGACAAGTTCAGACAAGTGACCAAAACAGCCGCCTACCCGGCTTACCTTACAAAGGATATGGGAAAGGACAGCCTGCTTGCCGTGTATTCCAACGGCGAGATCAACTACCAGATAAAGGGCGTGAACGCCAAGGTGTCGGTTATATGGAATTACCAGGCGCCTGAAGGAGCCGGTGACACGCACTTCTCCATGATGAAAGGCACGAAAGCCAATCTGGTCATTCGCCAGGGGAAGGAACAGAATTACAAACCGCAGCTCTTTATTGAGCCAGCCAGGGGTACGGATATGAGTGCATTCGAAAAAGCTTTAAAAGCAAACCTGGCTACCATACAGCAGAAATACCCTGGGGTAGACGTGCAAAAATCCGGAAATGCCTGGACCGTTGTGGTGCCGGAGTCCTATCACAACGGACACGAAGCGCACTTCGGACAGGTAACGGAGAAGTATCTGCAGTATCTGGCCGAAGGCAAAATGCCGGATTGGGAAGTGCCTAACATGATTGCCAAATATTACACCACAACCAAGGCACTGGAAATAGCCAAACAGACGGGCAATCAGGCTTCCAGGAAATAGAGGCGCGTCAGGAAGGGCTTGCGTGTACAGCTATATATAACCCAACGGGCATAGGTGGGTCTCCTGTTAACAGCGCTCATATATTTATATATACCGCAGCTTTATATATAAATACATGATCAACAATGCACTACCACACCATTCCATATAAAAGCGCTTTATGTTAAGGAGAAAGCACTTGTTGAGAACCTGTCTTCTACCGCTGTTGCATGCTTCTGTGGCTGTCTTGCTGTGCTGCTGCAAGCAGGCGGCTGAAGTGAGTGTAGCAAAGGAAACTGTTGGCTCAAAAGAAAAGCCTGGTCCTCCCGAAGCCGCTGCGGCAGACGTGACGGCAGAAAGCCGCTTCACCAAGGTAGTTCTTTCCGATGACCTGAATGAGCCCATGGAACTGGCCGTGGCACCCGACGAACGCGTGTTCTTTATCGAGCGTGCGGGGAATTTCTATATGTATGATCCCCGGTTAAAGAAGACCCGGCTGCTGCATGCATTTGAATTTCCTGCAAAGGCCGTGAACGCCCTGAACGGCTTGCTGGGCCTGACCCTGGACCCCGACTTCAGACAGAATGATTATATATACTTCTTCAAAACGGCAAATGACAGCAGCCAGTACCGGCAACAGATTTCCCGCTTTAAATTAACGGGAGACAATAACCTGGATCTGAAGTCAGAAAAAGTGATCCTCGAGATCCCCATCGATGTGGCAGGACGGACCCATACCGGGGGCTCTTTAGCCTGGGACAAAGACAGGAACCTCTATATAGCGACAGGGGACAACACCAGCGCGACAGAATCGGACGGCTTCGCCCCGATCAATGAACTGCCCGGACGCCTGAACTTTGACGCGCAGCGCTCATCCGGCAACACCAACGACCTCCGGGGAAAAATCCTGCGGATACACCCCGAGCCGGACGGCACCTACACCATCCCGAAAGACAACCTGTTTCCGGCAGGCACGCCCGATACCCGCCCGGAGATTTATGTGATGGGGGCGCGCAACCCCTACCGGATTTCTGTGGATACGGCCACCTCCGCGGTGTATTGGGGCGATGTGGGACCGGACGCTGGCACCAGCGGCTCCCGGGGCTCCAAAGGCTTCGATGAGTTTAACCAGGCCAGGGAGGCGGGCAACTATGGCTGGCCCTACTTTATCGGTGACAACAGGGCCTACAGCGACTACGACTTTGCCACAAAAACCATCGGCCAGCCCTTTGATGCAAAGGCGCCGGTAAACAACTCCCCGAACAACACGGGGGCTGCCACCCTGCCCCCGGCCCAAAAGGCGCTCATCTGGTATCCGTACGACCAGTCAAACGAGTTTCCTGCGCTGGGCACCGGCGGCCGGTCCGCCATGGCGGGCCCTGTGTACCATTATGACCCAAACCTCCCGTCAGAAACAAAGCTCCCCCAATATTACGACAAGGCGCTGTTCATTATGGATTGGATGCGCAACTGGATATTTGCCGTGCGCCTGGACACAGCCCTGCACTACAAAAGCATGGAGCCTTTTATGCCGGTAACTGGAAACTTTATTCGTCCGGTGGATATGGAGATAGGGCCTGACGGGGCGGTTTACCTGTTAGAGTATGGAACGGTATATGGGAAAGACAATCCGGATGCCCGCCTGGTCCGCATCGACTATAATGCAGGCAACCGCGCCCCGGTGGCTCAGATCATCACCACAGACACCATCGGGCTGGCTCCGTTTAAGGTAGCGTTCAGCAGCAAAAGTTATGATCATGATGCGGAAGATCGGCTAACCTATGCATGGCGCTTCGGGGACGGCGGTATAACTTCTACGGAGCCCAACCCTACCCACACGTACAGCAGGGATGGCATCTACAAAGCCACACTTAAAGTAACTGACCCGGCAGGAAAGGCGGACACGGACACACTGGAGATAAAAGTAGGCAACACCCTCCCGGAAATTTCCATCCAGCTGGTGGGCAACAGTTCCTTTTTCTCCGAAGATCGGACGCCCATAAAATACACCGTACGCGTCGAGGACAGGGAGGACAAAGAAATTGACGAAGATAAAGTACTTGTGACCCTGAACTATACCGAGAACCCGACCAGCATGAGGGAGCTGATGAGGCACGCGCAGAACCCGGGAGCCTTCGATTTAGGGAAAAGCCTGATGGAGAACAGCGACTGCAAAGCCTGCCACCAACTGGATAAAACATCCGTAGGACCGGCTTTCATGGACGTAGCAAAGCGGTACCAGGGCGACGAGACCGCTACAGCCCGCCTGGCGAACAAGATAATAACCGGAGGGGGAGGTGTTTGGGGAGACGGTGCCATGAACGCCCATCCACAGCTGTCCAGAGAGGAAGCCTCAGATATTGTTAAATACATACTGACCCTCTCCACCCGGAAACCAGTTGAGTCGCTGCCGCTGCAGGGCACGCTTGTGCTGAAAGACCACGTTGGCAAAGCCGGCAAGGGCAGGTATCTGCTCACCGCCTCCTACACCGACAAAGGAGGGGCAATCACACCACTCAGCGCAAGCCGGACGCTGGTGCTGCGCCCGGCTAAAGTACAGGCAGCGGAAGCGGACACGCTGTACCATCTAGATAAAAAAGGCGACAAACTGGAGATACCGGGAGAGCAATCTTACTTCGTGCTGATGAATGTTGACCTGAAGGCCATAGACCGGCTGGCTTTTCGCTATGCATCCCAAAACCAGGAAGCCGCCGTTGAAGTCCACATCGATTCCCTTGCAGGCCCGGTCATCAGCGCGCTGCATATTAAGCCCACCCAAAGCCTGAAAAACTTTGTGGAGGTGAATGCGCCTGTACGGGACCCGGGCGGAACACACGACTTATTTTTCCTCTTCAAAGGGAAAAACGCTTCGGCTGAGGCCAGCGCCCTGCTCGACTGGATCCGGTTCGGGCAGTAAAACCCTTCGGGTGCAGGGGTTCAGGTTTTAAGAAAACACAGCTGCTGACGGAGCGCCGTTTGCCCTTATTTCATAAATTGTTCATTCAGAATCAAAAGCATATGGAAAATCCTCACTTCGATCGGCGCAGGTTTATTCGAGACACTGTTGCCACAGCAGCTGGTCTGGCCGTGTTTTCGGCCCTACCCCAGCAAGGGTTGGCCTCGCCCGCGGAGCCGGTGGAGCATAACCAGGCGCAAATCAGGAAGCGCATGGCGCCCCGCATCCGCTTCTCCGTCATCGGGATTAACCACGGCCATATATACGCGCAGGCCGAGGCCGTTATGCGGGGCGGCGGCGAGTTCGTTTCCTTTTATGCCAAGGAGCCAGATCTGGTAAAGGCCTTTGCGAAGCGGTTCCCGCAGGCAAAGCTGGCCCGCAGCGAAAAGGAGATATTAGAAGACAACTCCATTCATCTTGTCCTTAGCTCCATCATCCCCAGCGAGCGGGCACCGCTTGGCATCCGGGTAATGCGCCACGGCAAAGACTATATGGCCGACAAGCCCGGCATCACGACACTCGAGCAACTTGCCGAAGTGCGCCGTGTGCAGCAGGAAACAAACCGCATCTACTCCATCATGTACAGCGAGCGCTTCGAAAACCGGGCAACCGTGAAGGCGGGGGAACTGGTGAAAGCCGGGGCTATCGGAAAAGTAATTCAGACGATTGGGCTGGGGCCGCACCGGATGAATGTGGATTCGCGGCCTGAGTGGTTCTTTGACCGCAAGTATTTCGGTGGCATCATCTGTGACATAGGCTCACACCAGTTCGACCAGTACCTGTACTTCACCGGTACAAACAAAGCTGAAATCGTGGCCTCGCAGGTGGGCAACGTCAATCACCCCCAGTACCCGAAGTTCGAAGACTTTGGCGATGTGATGGTGCGCGGCGACGGAGGAACGGGCTATATCCGGGTTGATTGGTTCACGCCGGACGGCCTGAAGTCGTGGGGAGACGGGCGCCTGACGATTCTCGGCACAGACGGCTTTATTGAGATCCGCAAAAACATTGACATCGCCGGAAGGGAAGGCGGCAACCACCTCTTCCTGACGGATAACAAGGAGACGCGCTATATAGACTGCAGCCAGGTTGAGCTGCCCTACGGCAGACAGCTAGTAGACGACGTAGTGAACCGCACCGAAACTGCCATGACGCAGGAGCATTGTTTCCTGGCCACAGAACTGGCGCTGAAAGCCCAGCAGCAGGCGCATAAGCTGACGCTCAAGGCATAGTATTTATATGACATCTGGCGCCGCCCGAAACGACGCTTCAAACAGGCTCCTACAAAGACATAATACACCTTAGGTAAAAAGTCAGGGAAAAGCTTTAGATTATAAGCGATCAAACATTATTGTATGATGATAGCCTAGTTAAAATCAGCATGAGGAATAATCTATATATAACAGGCCTCTTTGCTCTGTCTTTGCTGTTTAGCAGTTGCAGCGTACCAAGCGTACCAAAAGAAGAACAGGCTCAGGCTATTTCAAAGCCTGTCTTCAACCCCAACCCTACTGGTGCATACCTGTCTCCTGAAGAAAGCATGAAAACCATGCATCTGCCTGCTGGCTATCGCCTGGAGTTGGTTGCCAGTGAACCCATGGTCAAGGAACCGGTAGCCATTGCCTGGGATGGCAATGGCAGAATGTATGTGGCTGAAATGCTCACCTATATGCAGGATGCTGACGCCTCAGGAGAGCAGGAGCCCATAAGCCGTGTATCGTTGCTCGAAGACACGGACAATGACGGTAAAATGGACAAGAGCACCATCTTCGTTGACAGTCTTTTGTTGCCCCGGATGCTGCAGTGGGTGAACGGGGAGCTGTTGGTCAATGAAACCAATACCATAAACATCCACAGTTACAGGGATACCGATGGAGACGGAAGAGCTGATGTAAAGAAGGTTGTGTACAGAAATGACGAATATAATGTCAATGAAGCCAATATGGAGCACCAGCGGAGCGGGCTGGACTGGAACATCGATAACTGGATGTACGTCACTTATGAACCCGTGCGCTTCCGCTATACAAATGGCACCATGAAGGTCGACACCATTGTCAGTGGGGGCAACGGGCAATGGGGGGTAACACACGACAACTACGGGCGGCTTTACTATTCCAGGGCAGGGGGAGAGATTCCTGCCTTAGGGTTCCAGATTAACCCTATTTACGGAACGCTGGACTTTGCAGACCAATATAGCGCTGAGTTTGCGGAGGTCTGGCCCATCATGGCAACACCTGACGTGCAAGGCGGCCCCAAGAGGCTCCGCCCTGACAATACGCTCAATCATTTTACGGCTGCTTGCGGGCAGTCTATCTTCCGGGGAGACCGCCTTCCCCAGGATCTTGTCGGGGATTATATCGTCTGCGAACCAGTGGCACGGTCCATCCGGCGGGCCAACGTAATCAGGCAGGGCGGAAAAGTGAGGCTGGAGAATGCGTATGAACGGCAGGAGTTTATAGCCTCCTCCGATATGAACTTCCGCCCGGTGAACACCGCCACGGGCCCCGACGGGAACCTCTACATCGTGGACATGCACCGGGGTATTATCCAGCAGGGCAACTGGACAAAGCCAGGGTCTTTCCTGCGCCAGAAGATTGACAGCATTGGTTTAGCTAAGAACACAGGGCACGGCCGTATTTACCGCGTGGTACACGATGACTTTAGGCCGGGGCCTAAGCCGAACATGCTGGAGGAATCCAGCCGTGAGCTTTTAGCTTATTTGGATCACCCGAACGGCTGGTGGCGGGACGAGGCGCAAAAGTCGATTATAACGCGTGGTGATAAGTCAGTCATTCCCGCCTTAAAGAAGATAGCAGCAGGTGAGCACGGTTTTTTTTCGAAAAAGCCCAGCCATCTTGCCAGAATCCATGCGCTGTGGACGTTGGAGGGTCTGGAGGCAATTGACAGGGACATTCTGTTCAGAGCGCTGAAAGACGAGCATGCACAGGTCAGGAGAACTGCTGTTTGGATCAGCGAACCTTATTTGGAGAGGAACGACGAGCAACTGATAGAAAAGGTGAGCGAGCTCTCGAACGACGCCGATGACGATGTGCGGGTTCAGCTGCTGCTCTCGCTGTACAACAGCACATCGGAGAAGGCGAAAGCAGTTGTTAAGGAGCTACTGGAGCAGGATTCAGACAATGAAATGTTCACAGCTACCAAAACTGCGCTGGATAACAACGAAGGCGTGAGAACATATGGGCAAAAGCTGGGTGCGCTTGCGCAAGCCGATAGAGAGCTGATTTTGAACGGCGCGGCTACTTTCAAATCGCTCTGTGCAAGCTGCCATGGCCCGGATGGAAAGGGACTTGCCATCGGAGGTGCAAATATGCCCGCACCTCCCCTTGTAGGGTCGAAGCGGTTAGCTTTTCTAGAGAAGAAAACTGCTGCCAGAATTTTACTGCATGGCCTGACCGGCCCTGTAGACGGCAAAACTTATTCCAGCGTCATGCCTCCTATGGAAGCGAACAGCGATGAATGGGTCGCTTCTGTCCTGAGTTACATCCGGTACGAGTTTGGAGGCAGGGCTCCCCGCCTGCCCGGCGAAATTCCCGGAATGGCGCCGGCTGCGGCTGACAAGGCAGCAGGTTTTACCGTGAGAAAATCAGCTTCGCCAGTAGTCACACCCGAAGAGATTAAGGAGATTAGAGAAGAGAATGCCGGAAGAGGCAAAGCCTGGACTTCAGCGGAGCTCGAAGACAAGAGTAAAGAGGAGGCAACCTCACCAGGATCAGTACAACAATAAAAACTACGACCTGCTCCCACCGCTCAGATGTAAGTAAAAGGACACAAGTATCAAGGTACAACATATAAGAATTTTCAGGCTGTTTATTATTGATTATCACGATATTGATGCGTGTAGTGATTTTAGGGACAATGCAAATTAATTTTGTCCGGGTACTTAATACCTGAAATTACGCAGAGGGTGTATCCCTGAGAAGGTATAGTGCAGGAAAGTCCTCCTTTGAAGGGGGCAGGGGGATGATAGGCGGCCGGAAGTACCCAAACTGCTCCGGCTTGCTGATAAGTATCCCTAGCATAGCTCCATATATGATTACCCGCAGTTGTAATCATCCCCCTTACCCCCATCAAAGGGCGACAATAATTGTTTTGCGTAACGTCAGTTACTACCCAAACTATAGTCTTGCAGCAGTTTCCCCGGAACAGCTTATGAGCATTTCTCTGTGGACTTCCAGAGGTTTACAGTATCCTTTACCATTATCAACTGAAAACTGCGCATTAACATCTTCTATAGAACCCACCCCTGCCCCTCCGAGGAGGGGAATCTGCAAGCAGGTAAATGCAATACGGAAGAATCAACTGATATCGGTATCAAAGCAGCGCAGGCCCGCATATAGCCGGGCCTGCGCTGCTCTAAAGGTCTTCCGTGTCTGCTCCTCCGGATGAGAAGAGATAATACCTATCACACCGGGTTTGCGCCATATCGTATATGGTTATATCCTCAAGTATTTCGCTGGAAGAGTACTAAAGCACATTATTGACATCGGTTTCACCCTGCACGAGTAAACCTCGCCATTCATTGCGTATCCCGAGCCAAGCCCTTGGCAGCACAACAGTGAAAACATATATAGAACACCCGGGTTGACGCTACAGCATATATGGATTAATACCAAAACTGCCATATAACTTCTCCCATATATATGGCTGGCGCTCCAACGGCTGCTCATTTATGCTCCAAAACAAATCCATGAAATCGGTTGCAGTTACCAAATTATATAAACATATTTACACAACCATCAGTGAGCAGTTACTTACGGAGGACGTGTGCGTGCGTTATATAGTGTCATTTCAACAGTTATTATAAAGAGACAATGCACATGATAACCAGCCATTTAATATTACAGAGGCACTGTAGATCATGCTCCGGAAGGCTAAAAATCACAGGTAAAGGTGCAAAAAGGCAGCGCGGCAATAAGCGGGAACTACCTGAAACCAGACACAACTGAGAGGCAGGTAACCCTGCAGAAACACAGGTCTGACAACCTGTGAGCCCTAGGCTAAGGCAAGTTTTACATCAGACACATACGCAGCAGCATGTTAAACATAAAAAAAGCGAATACAGAACCCCATCCTCTAATCCGGGCTCCTGCCCAAGACCTGCGCAACAGGCATTGCGCCTTACAAAGGCTATTTACATCAAACACAAACCTCAAACTTCCAAAATTCTCACTTATGAAAATCCATTTTACGCAGAGCTCCGGACCGGCACGCATCCCGGGAGCCATTCGGATAGCCATAGTGCTGTTTGCTTACCTGCTGGTGAGTGCGCAGGCCATGGCCCAAACCCTCACCGTGACCGGGCGTGTGACGGACGCAGAAACAGGAACAGGCCTGCCGGGGGTAACCGTGCTCCTGAAGGGCACCACAACCGCCGCCCCGACAGGCGCGGACGGCAGTTATACCATCAACGTGCCGGACGGCACCGGCACGCTTGTGTTCTCTTATATAGGCTATGAAAATCAGGAGGTGCCCATCAACAACCGCGCGGCCATCGACGTGCAGCTCGGCACAGATGCCGAGGCGCTGGAAGAGGTGGTCGTGGTAGGATATGGCACGCAGCGGGCAGAAGCCGTGACAGGCTCTGTTGCGTCCATCAGCGCTGAAGAAATCACCAAAGTGCCGTCTGGTAATATCACGCAGGCCCTGCAGGGCCGCTTGCCGGGGGTGGAGTTCACTCAGACGTCCTCTCAGCCAGGCGCCACGATGCAAATCCGGATACGCGGAACGCGCTCGCTTACCGCCGATAATAACCCACTGGTGGTGCTGGACGGCATTCCTTTTCCCGGGGCTATCTCCGACATCAACCCCAACGACATCAAGAGCATTGACATTCTGAAGGATGCCTCTGCCACTGCCATTTACGGCTCGCGCGGCGCCAACGGCGTAATATTAGTAACTACCAAGACGGGCTCAATAGGCCAAAAGCCACAGGTGACTTACAATAGCTTTTATGGCCTGAAAAAGGTTTTTGCCAAATATGACATGATGGATGGCCCGGAGCTTTTCGCGCTGCGGCAGGCAGGCGGTCAGTTCAAAGACCAGTTAGGCGAGGACGAGACGGCGGATGGGAACACCGATTGGCAGGACCTGCTGTACAAGACCGGCATGACGACCACGCACGACCTGGGTGTTTCGGGTGGCACCGAAAAAGGCCGCTACAACTTCAGTGTCGGCTATTTCGAGGATGAAGGCGTGATTCCTACGCAGCAGTACACACGCTACTCCATGCGCGGCACGCTTGACCAGGGAATAGGCGAGATCTTCAGGGTGGGCTTCACCACCTACAACAACTACAACATGATCGAAGGCTCCAACGTGGGGCTATATGGTGTCCTGAGCATGTCGCCGCTGGCCAGCCCCTACAACGAGGATGGCACGCTGAAGAGAACTATCAAAATGCCGCTGGATGAAACGTGGCTCTATACACAGGATGTAGTAGAAGGCTTAAGCGATAAATGGCTGAGCGAAACGAGGGCATTCGCCACCTACAACACCATATATGGCGAAGTTGAAATCCCGGGAGTGGAAGGCTTGAAGTATCGTGCCAACCTTGGCCTGAACTACCGCCAGAGCCACGGAGGCGGCTTCACGGCTGCGGGCATAAACAGCCCCAACGCTGAAACCCCCTCCACTGCCTCTGTCAGCAACGCCGTTACGACCGACTGGACCATCGAAAACCTGCTGACCTATGACCGCACATTTGCGGGAAAGCATAACGTAAACATAGTGGGGCTGTATTCTGCCTCCGAGAACAGCTACAACAGGTCGAGCATGGCGGCAAGGGATATTCCCTCCGACGCTTTTCAGTTCTACAATCTGGGACTGGCTGAAGGCGAAATCACGGTTGACCCAAATGGCCAGCAATATATGAAGAGCGGCCTGATGTCGTGGATGGGACGCGCGATGTACTCCTATGACGACCGTTACATGCTGAGCGCTACCGTACGCTCCGATGGTTCCTCGAGGCTGGCCCCGGGGCATAAGTGGCATACGTATCCCGCCGTGTCTGCCGGGTGGAACATCGCTAGAGAAGCATTCATGCAGGATGTGAGCCTCGTAGACATGCTGAAGCTGCGTGTGGGCTTCGGACAAACCTCCAACCAAGCTGTTACTCCATACTCTACCCTTGGACGTTTAAGCACAAGGCCTTACAACTTCGGCCCTGATACCTACGCAACCGGGTACTATGTAAACCAACTTCCTAATCCTAACTTAGGATGGGAGTTCTCTAAAACATGGAATTATGGACTGGACTTCGCACTCCTCAACAATCGCCTATCAGGTACTGTAGAGTACTACATAACGAAGACCGAAGATATTCTACTAGATTATAGACTGCCTAATACATCGGGCGTGGACTATTTAACCGCAAACATAGGGGCTACTCAAAACAAAGGTGTGGAACTTGGACTCAATGGCGTAATACTGGACGACCTCAACGGCTGGACATGGGAGGCGGGCGTCAACCTATACGCCAACCGCAACGAGCTGGTAGCGCTTTCCTCGGGACAGGAAAGGGATGAGGGCAATGCGTGGTTTGTCGGGCATCCTATCAACGTGATATATGACTACGAGAAAATAGGCCTCTGGCAGGAAGGAGACCCTTACCAGGATATCCTGGAACCCGGCCCGTCTGAAGTGGGGGAACCGAACACCATCATAGGCTCGATTAAAGTACGGTACACCGGCGAATACAATGCCGATGGCACACCTGTAAGGGCAATTGGACCCGATGACCGGCAGATTCTGGACGTGAATCCGGATTTCCAGGGAGGATTCAACACGCGCGTGGCCTACAAGGGATTTGACCTGACCGCCGTTGGCGCGTTCCAAAGCGGCGGAATCCTCATCAGCACGCTCTACGGATCGGCTGGCTACCTCAACCTGCTGAGCGGGCGCCGGAATAATGTGGACGTGGACTACTGGACACCGGAGAACACGGGTGCCAAATACCCGAACCCGGCCAGCGTAAAGAGCGGCGACAACCCCAAGTATGGCAGCACCCTCGGCTACTTTGATGCCTCGTACCTGAAAATGCGCACCATCACGCTGGGCTATAACTTCGACAACAGCAACTGGATGGAAAATGCCGGCATCAACAACCTGCGGCTATATGTTACGGCCCAGAACCCATTCGTGCTGTTCTCGCCCTACCACAATGAATCCGGGATGGACCCTGAAACCAACTCATACGGCAACGAAAACTCAGCGGTGAGCGGTTATCCGAGGCGCCTGCTGACGATAGGCACGAACGCGCCCTCCACACGCAACTATCTGATTGGTTTGAATGTCACATTTTAAAAGAAGATCACGATGAAATATCTCAATAGAAAAGCATTATTAGGAACAGCCCTGCTGATGGCAATGTCGCTGGTGTCCTGCGAGGACATTCTGGAAGAACAGCCACGCAGCATATATGATCCCGGCTTTTTCCAGACCGAGCGAGGTGTTCAGGGTGGCATCACCTCCCTGTATGCTCACCTGCGCTATATATACGGGCAGGCCTATTACTACAACGCCACCGAGACCGGCACCGATGAAGCGACCTACGGGCAGAGTGCGGACCAGAACTTCCTGGTGATGGACCTGTCAGGCCAGGGAGAGATCACATCCACCACCAGCCGCGCCGATGTATTGTGGGGAACCGCCTTCTCCAACATCAACACCGCCAGCGGCATTATTGAGAATGCCGCCGAAGTAGGCACTATTCCAGAGTCGCTGATTGCCGAGGCCAGGTTCTTCCGTGCGTTCGACTACTTCCTGCTGGTGAAGACGTTCGGAGGGGTGCCGTTGGATCTGGGCGCAGGCGAACTGATGTTCAACTCTAACCCCACCAGAACCTCTGTGCGCAACACGGTACCGGAGGTATATACCAAAGCCATATTCCCGGACCTGCTGCGGGCGGTAGAAGAGCTGCCGGTGAACCCACGCGTGACCGGCGGTGTAACCCAGACGCTCGCACGCCTTTACCTGGCCAAAGCCTACCTGACCTACGGATGGTGGCTCGCCAACCCGGAGAACATTCCTACTTTTCCGGAAGCCCCCCGTACCGACCCCGACGGGCATGATGCGCAGTGGTATTTTCAGCAGGCGTATGATGTGGCCTTAAACGCCATTCAGAATCCGGGGCCCTTCGGCCTGATGGACACCTACTACGACGTGAACGTAGCGACAAATGACCGCAACAAGGAAATTCTGCTGTACGCCGACCACACAGAGACAAGTGAGTTCTACAACGGAGGCAGTCTTACTTATGGCAGTGGCGGCGCCCCCGATAACTTTGCCGGCTGGATGATGACCTGGAACTATACCAACATCAGAAGCTCCCTTGATCCGAACTGGACTAACCCAATAAGTTCCGTTCAGCGGGAAGCGGCCCAGGCCCTGGGCCGTCCGTGGACACGCATGGCCCCCCCGATTGGCGTCATCACGAACACCTTTGACGACAAAGTGAATGATTCCCGCTACGACGGCACCTTCACAACCGTTTACCGTGGCAACTGGCCCAAGGCGGGTGTCGACGCAGAAGTTGTCTACAACGCCAACGGCCTGCCAGTCGAACCGGGTGGAGCCATCCTGACCTTTCTGGACGAGCAACCGGCAACGCCTATCAATTACCCAAGCGCGGCCGGGAAAAGCAACGTTGGTGCAGGTGAACTTCCCGGAAGATCTGACTTCGTGATAGGCCCGCGCGACATTAGCAGGATTGTATATCCGGGGCTGTGGAAACTCGGCCCCTACCGCACCGACAATAACGGCGGGTTAGGACAGCCGAATGCCGGCAGCACGCGCCCTTTCAATATCGCCAAGTTCTCGGAGCTTTACTTTATTGCAGCCGAAGCAGCTGTGATGGGCGCAAGCACACAGGCCGGTTACAGTGCCAGAGAGCTGATTAATGTCATTCGTGCACGCGCCGGCAACTGGCGCTGGGACAACAACGGCAACCAGCCCAAAGTGGAAGACCTAAGTGCAGAGATGACCGCTGCCACGCCACAGGAAATAGACATTGACTACATTCTGGAAGAGCGTTCGCGCGAGTATTTCGGCGAAGGCTATCGCTGGTTCGATTTAACGCGGACGCAAAAATGGGAAGAGTTTGCCGGCACTTACGAAATTGCCGGGAGCAGTTACGGAGACCATACGCCAGTAACGGTAACGCGCAACATCCAGCCTCATCATTACTTGCGCCCCATTCCGCAAGGCCAGTTAGACGCGATGGAAGGCGCTACGGGTATGTATCAGAACCCAGGGTATAACTAATGGGATAATTCTAAAGGCTGGCTGCTCATATAGGGGCAGCCAGCCTTTTGGTTTTCGTTATATCTGCTTTTGGAGGCACTGGCGCGCCCTCCAAGACGCTGTGCCCTATACCTTGACAAACTAACCACAACGCAAAATGAAGTTACAGCTGAGACTCACCGGTTTACTTCTTCTTTACTTTCTTTTCAGCCCTTCGCTTTCCTTCAGTGCTATCAGGCTACCCAGCTTAATTCAGGACGGGATGGTGCTGCAGCGGGATACCAAATTGAACATATGGGGCTGGGCATCGCCCGGAGAGAAAGTGAAGATTAACTTTAACGGCAGAAAAGCCGGTGCAACAGCTGGCGCCGATGGGAAGTGGCGCGCTATTTTGCCGCCCATGAAAGCAGGAGGCCCCTATACCATGGTGCTGAAGGGGGAGAACACCATCACGCTGAAAGACATCCTGCTCGGGGATGTGTGGCTGTGTTCGGGGCAGTCCAACATGGTGCATCAGATGAAGCTACACAACATTACCTATGCCGATGATATTGCCGGGGCCGATTATCCGCAGATACGGCATTTCTGGATTCCTACCACCACAAACCTGCAGGGCCCTGCGGAGCAGTTGCCACCCAGTGCCTGGAAGCCGGCGAACCCGCAGGATGTGAACGAGTTTTCAGCGGTGGCCTATTTCTTCGCCCGGAAGCTGTACAAGGAGTACCATATCCCCATAGGCTTGATTAACGCCAGTGTAGGTGGCACTCCCATCGAGGCCTGGATGAGTGAAGAAGGTCTGAAAGAATTTCCGGCGGCCATTGCTGCTATCAACCGAAACCGGGACACAAGCTATGTCAACAACCTGAACCGGAAGGCGCTGGCAGCTGCGGCAAAGAACAGGCAAAAACCAGAGCAGGACAAGGGGCTCACGGAGGCGGTGAAATGGTATGGCCCCGCCTATGTTCCGAAGGGCTGGCAGAATATCAACATACCGGGCTACTGGGAAGACCAGGGCATCAGCGACCTGAACGGTTCTGTCTGGTACCGCCGTGAAATAGAGGTGCCTGCGGCCATGGCAGGAGTGCCGGCCAAAATGTTTCTGGGCAGAATCGTGGATGCGGATGAGGTATATATAAATGGGGAGAAGGTTGGAAGCACCTCTTATCAGTACCCGCAAAGGAGATATAGCCTGGAGGCGGGTGTGCTGAAGCCAGGTAAAAATCTCATTGTGGTGCGCGTCAGGAATACAGCCGGGAAAGGCGGGTTTGTGCCGGACAAGCCCTATTTTATTCAGGCAAACGGGCAAACACTCGACCTGAAAGGGACATGGCAGTACAAGGTGGGAGAGGTATATATACCTGCTGCCGGTGTTGCCGGTGGCGGAGGATTCAGCGCTCAGAACCAGCCGACAGCCTTGTACAATGCCATGATTGCGCCTGCAACTGACTATGCCATCAAAGGAGTCCTGTGGTACCAGGGGGAGAGCAATGCTGGAGACCCCGCAGCATATAAAAAATTACTACCGGCTCTGATAAAGGACTGGCGGGACAAATGGCAACAAGAAAACCTTCCGTTCCTGTACGTGCAGCTGCCAAACTTTATGGAGGTGGATTACCTGCCTTCAGAAAGCAATTGGGCCCTGATGCGGGAGGCCGCCCTGCAGACACTTTCTGTGCCCAACACGGCAATGGCCGTCACCATTGAACTCGGGGAGTGGAACGACATACATCCCGACAACAAAAAGGACGTGGGCGAAAGACTGGCGCTTGCCGCGCAAAAGCTGGCATATGGCGAGAAGGACATCGTTTCTTCGGGTCCGCTGTATCAATCCGCCAAAATAGAGGGAAATAAAATCGTCATCAGTTTTACAAATACGGGCAGCGGGTTGGCAGCCAAAGACGGCGAGCCCCTCTCCTGGTTCGCCATAGCAGGCGAGGACAAAAAATTTGTCTGGGCGCAGGCCAAAATAGAGGGAGACAAAGTGGTGGTGTGGAGCGAGGAGGTTCCGGATCCGAAGTATGTGCGCTATGCCTGGGCTGATAATCCTTACGGCGCCAACCTATATAACAAAGAGGGACTGCCCGCCTCTCCCTTCCGGACTGACCTGTAAAGTGTATATAACCAACGCCTCCTAATATGAAAAAGACGTTGTTCCTGCTTCTTGCTTTGGCTGTTTCTTCCGCATCAGCCCAGGAGGCCCCGACAGGCGCTGAGGACAAGTACCCTCCGGCTGTTAATTTCACGACCGAGCAGGACCACCAGCACATGCTGAAGCAGTTGGGGATTCAGTCGCTGAGGCCGGGGCCCAGCGGCGATGAATCAGCTCCGAACCACGCGAACTACGACGAGGCGCTGGCAAACCCCTACCCCGACCTGCCGCCCGTGCTGACGCTGCATAACGGAAAGAAAGTGACCACGCCCGAGATGTGGTGGAAAAAGCGCCGCCCGGAGCTCGTGGAGCTGTTCGAAAGAGAGGTATATGGCCGTGTGCCAAAGGACGCGCCCAAAGTGACCTGGGAAGTGGTGATCAGCGAGAAGGAGCGGGTGGGCTGGTATCCGGTTATCGCCAAGCAACTGGTGGGCCATGTGGACAACTCCAGATACCCGCTCATCGACGTCGAAATAGCCATGACGGTGGTGACGCCTGCCAACGCCAAGGGCCCGGTCCCGGTGCTGATGATGTTCGGGCGCAGCGTGCTTCCGGCCCCTGCCCAACCGCCTCAGGAGAGTCTGGACAGGATCAACGCCGCCCTGAAAGAGCTGCTGGTGAAAAAGGACCCGACCTTACAGGCTGTGTTTGAGCAATACCCGGCCTATATGCCCCTCACCGCGCAGGCACCTGCTTTCGGGCCTCCTCCGGCCGGTGACCCGCCTACGCCGCAGCAGCTGCTGGCTGCCGGCTGGGGCTATGCCCTCATCGAGCCGGGCAGCATCCAGGCAGACAACGGCGCGGGCCTTACCAAGGGAATCATTGGTCTGGTGAATAAAGGACAGCCCCGGAAACCGGAAGACTGGGGAGCCTTGCGCGCCTGGGCCTGGGGGGCCTCCCGCGGCCTGGATTACCTGGAAACGGACCCTGCCGTAGATGCCAAAAAAGTCGGCATCGAGGGTGTCTCCCGGTATGGTAAAGCCGCACTGGTGACGATGGCATTTGATCAGCGCTTTGCTCTGGGCCTGATTGGTTCTTCCGGTGAAGGAGGCGCGAAGCTGCACCGCCGCAATTTCGGCGAAGCCGTGGAAAACCTGACGTCCAGCGGCGAATACCATTGGATGGCCGAGAATTTCCTAAAGTACGGAGCTGCCAAAGCTACGTTCGGGAGCAGGAACGCAGGCGACATTCCGGTGGATGCGCATGAGTTGATTGCCTTGAGTGCTCCCCGCCCCGTCTTCATCAGTTACGGCATCCCGGAAAAAGGCGATGCCAAATGGCTGGACCAGCAGGGCAGCTATATGGCAACGGTGGCGGCGCAACCGGTATTCGAGCTGCTGGGCGCAAAAGGCCTGGGGGTGCCGGACGATTATAAAACCGCAAAGATGCCCGGCGTGAATGTGGGGCTGCTGGACGGGGAACTGGCCTGGCGGCAGCACGATGGCGGCCACACCGATGCCCCGAACATAAAATACTTCATTCCGTGGGCCGATAAAATGCTGAAACGAGCCGCCCGGTAAGCACCGGTGTAAAATGCGGAAGGCAACGTCGTCAGGTAGAACAGTCAGAAATCTGATGCCCGGAGCGGTTGCATGCAGTCGAACAATACATCATATCCTATGAAAGTAACTTCCCTATATACCTGCCGCGCCTTCCGCAGCATGGCGCAGGCAAACCGGCGGCAAAAGCTGATTTGCCTCATGTTGCTGCTGGTTGCCCTGACCTACCCTTATATAGCTTCCGCCACAGACGACCTTCCCTCCTATATCTCCACAGAAAAAGGGCTGGGTCGCTTCCCGCTTTCTGCTGGCGGCACGTCCGCTCCCATCTATGTGAGCGCCGAAGATTACCCGGGCGTCATCCGGGTGGCGAAACACCTGCAGGCAGATATAAAAATGGTGACGAATGCCGAGCCAAAACTTTTAGTGGGCAAAAAGGCGCCGAAGGCAAAGGAAATCGTGCTGGTGGGAACGCTGGGCAAAAGCCCGCTCATCGACAAGCTGGTGCGGGACAGGAAACTGGACGTGGCCGGTATAGCCGGGCGTTGGGAAACCTCGCTGATTCAGGTGGTGGAAAAGCCGATGCGCGGCGTGGACCGGGCCCTCGTGATTGCGGGCAGCGACAAGCGCGGCACCATCTACGGTATGTACGATCTGTCGGACGAAATCGGTGTATCGCCCTGGTACTGGTGGGCCAACGTGCCGGTCAAGAAAAAGGAGAAGGTGTACGTATTGCCGGGGCGCCACACGCAGGGCGAGCCAGCCGTCAAGTACAGGGGCTTCTTTATCAACGATGAGGCCCCGGCGCTCTCGGGGTGGTCAAAAGAGAAGTTCGGTGGCTTCAACCATAAGTTCTACGACAAGGTGTTTGAGCTGCTGCTGCGCATGAAGGGCAATTACCTGTGGCCCGCCATGTGGGGCAACGCCATATATGACGATGACTCCCTGAGCGCCCCGCTGGCAGATGAATACGGTGTGGTGCTGGGCACCTCGCACCACGAGCCCTTGACGCGGGCGCACGACGAATGGCGGCGCTACGGCAAGGGGCCCTGGAACTACAACACAAACAAGGAAAACCTGCAGGCCTTCTGGCGGAAAGGCATGGAGCGCATGGGCACGAGCGAAAGCATCGTGACCATTGGGATGCGCGGCGACGGCGACGAGCCCATGTCTGAGGAAAGTAACATCGCGCTGCTGGAGCAGATTGTGGCCGACTAGCGGCAGATCATTGCCGATGTGACCGGCAAGCCCGCCTCCGAGACGCCACAGATATGGGCGCTCTACAAAGAGGTGCAGGACTACTACGACAAAGGCATGCGCGTACCCGACGACGTGACGCTGCTTCTGGCAGATGATAACTGGGGTAACATCCGCAAGCTACCGAAGCCAGGAGAAAAGCAGCATTCCGGCGGCTACGGCATCTACTACCATTTCGACTATGTGGGCGGTCCCAGAAATTACAAATGGCTGAACACAAACCCCATTCCGAGGGTGTGGGAGCAGATGCACATGGCCTATAAATATGGCGCCGACCGCATCTGGATTGTGAATGTGGGCGACATCAAACCGATGGAGTTCCCGCTGGAGTTTTTCCTAGACTATGCCTGGAACCCCGACAAATGGCCGGCGGAACGCCTGCAGGAATACACTGTGCTTTGGGCAGAGGAGCAGTTCGGCAGCCAGTATGCCCAGCCAATTGCCGAAATCCTGGCGACGTACGCCAAGTACAACGGCCGCCGCAAGCCTGAGTTAATATCACCAAGCACTTACAGCCTGACGAACTACCGTGAAGCGGAGCGCGTGGTGGAGGAGTACAACCAACTGGTACAGAAGGCGGAAAAAATATATGAAGTTCTCCCTCCCGAATTTAAAGACGCCTACTACCAACTGGTGCTGTTCCCGACGAAGGCTTCTGCCATCCTGAACGAGCTGCACGTTACGGTGGGGAAAAACCATTTATATGCCAGACAAAACCGCATCGCCACCAACGATATGGCCGCCAAAGTGAAAGAGCTGTTCCAGAAGGACCAGGCCCTGATGAAGTATTATAATGAGGAACTGGCGGGCGGCAAATGGAACCACATGATGGACCAGACGCATATCAGCTATACCTACTGGCAGCAGCCGGAGAAAGACGTGATGCCTGAGGTGAAGCTGGTAAAAGCACCAGCTGGGGCAAAAATGGGCGTGGCCGTGGAGGGGTCTGATGCCTGGTGGCCAGCGGAGAAGGAACCGGCAACATTGCCCGAACTCACTCCTTTTAGCCAGCAGACACGTTACATTGAGATTTTCAGCCAGAGCAATATTCCTTTTACATATAAAGTGCAGTCCGGGGCGCCGTGGCTGCATATTTCCTCCACCCAAGGTACTGTTGACAAGGAACAGCGGCTCCTGGTGAGCGTAGACTGGCAGAAAGCGCCCACCGGCGTGCAGCGCGTCCCGATAACGATTACCGGACCGGATGGCTCCACCGTAAAAGTGCAAGCTGTTGTAAACAAACCCGCTGGCTTGAATCCGGGCGAAGTGAGCGGATTTGTGGAGAGCAACGGCTATATATCCATGGAGGCGGCGCATTATACCCGCGCTGTGGACAATGGCATCATCGAGTGGCAGCTTATCCCGGACCTGGGCAAAACCATGTCGGCGATGACGCCCTTTCCGGTGACAGCCGGAAGCCAGAAACCAGGCGGCGGGAGCCCGCACCTCCAGTACAAAATGCACCTCCTGCACGAGGGTGAGGTGAAGGTATATACCTACCTGTCCCCCACCCTCAACTTCAACGCCTCAGACGGGCTAAAATTCGCCGTGTCCATCGACGACGCGGAGCCGCAAATCATCAACATGCACAAAGACGATTCTCATGGCGCCTGGAACAAGGGGGTGGCCGATAACATCAATATACAGGTGTCTACACACAAAACAGACAGAGCCGGGGAGCACGTGCTGAAGTTCTGGATGGTAGACCCGGGCGTGGTGCTCCAAAAGATTTTGGTCGACACAGGCGGTTTGAAGCCATCGTATTTAGGCCCGCCGGAAAGCTACTATCAGCCAGAAAAGGCAAATCCATAAGCCACTTTTTAGCAAAAAAACATCACAGGCCCGGCTATATAGCCGGGCCTGTGATGTTTGTGATGAGTTTATATATGGCTTCCGTTTTCGGAAAATAGAAGGCGCCATACAAGGCCTTTCACTTGCTGGGAATATAACTGCCACTGCATTCCGCTCCCCCATACACCAAATCCCGGAAACTCAATCGGGTGGTAGCAGTAAAAAGAGAAAGGCCACAGCCAATAATGGCGGGCTGCGAAAGCAAGGGCGAACATAAAGCAGCCAAATGCGAACAGCTGGTTTCGGGGTGTGACATATTGACAGAAACTAAAGGCTGATCGCCCCTTGGCACAAGGGTTGTTATATAAGATACATCTGAAAAATTGAATTTGGAATCATAAATAAAACTATAGAATGGGAAAGATAATTGGTATTGACTTGGGTACAACCAACTCTTGCGTTGCCGTAATGGAGGGTAACGAACCGGTGGTTATACCAAACAGCGAAGGCCGCAGAACTACGCCTTCCATCGTTGCTTTTTTGGACGGCGGAAACGGCGAGCGGAAAGTAGGTGACCCTGCCAAGCGCCAGGCGATCACAAACCCGCAGAACACCATTGCCTCTATCAAGCGCTTCATGGGCCACAGCTACAACGAAGTAAGCGAGGAGGCGAAGCAGGTATCTTACAAGGTAGTGCAGGGCGGCAACAACACGGTGCGCGTGGAGATTGGCGACAGGCAGTACACGCCACAGGAAATCTCGGCCATGATCCTTCAGAAAATGAAGTCCACCGCTGAAGACTACCTGGGCACGACTGTAACGGAGGCCGTGATTACGGTGCCCGCCTACTTCAACGACGCACAGCGCCAGGCCACGAAAGAGGCCGGTCAGATTGCAGGCCTGGAGGTGAAGCGTATCATCAACGAGCCAACAGCCGCGGCGCTTGCTTACGGCCTGGACAAGAAGCACAAGGATCAGAAGATCGCGGTGTTCGACTTAGGTGGCGGTACGTTTGATATCTCTATCCTGGAGTTGGGGGACGGCGTGTTTGAGGTGCTCTCTACCAACGGTGACACCCACCTGGGTGGTGACGACTTCGACTCCAAGATCATCAACTGGCTGGCCGACGAGTTTAAGAAAGACGAAGGCCTGGACCTGCGCAAAGACCCAATGGCCCTGCAGCGTTTGAAAGAAGCCGCAGAGAAAGCCAAAATCGAGCTTTCGAGCTCCAACGAGACAGAAATCAACCTGCCGTACATTATGCCGGTAGACGGCGTGCCGAAACACCTGGTGCGCAAATTGTCACGCGCTAAATTTGAGCAGCTGACGGACGACCTGATCCGCCGCTCGATGGAACCCTGCAAGCAGGCCTTGAAGGACGCTGGCCTTTCTACTTCCGATATCGACGAAGTGATTCTGGTGGGTGGTTCCACCCGTATCCCGCGGGTAGTGGAAGAAGTGGAGAAATTCTTCGGCAAAAAGCCTTCTAAGGGTGTGAACCCCGACGAGGTGGTGGCCATCGGTGCCGCTATCCAGGGTGGTGTGCTGACTGGTGAAGTAAAAGACGTGCTCCTGCTGGACGTAACGCCGCTTTCACTGGGTATCGAGACAATGGGTGGTGTGATGACCAAACTGATTGAGTCGAACACAACCATCCCGACGAAGAAGTCTGAGACATTCTCGACAGCTTCCGATAACCAGCCTTCGGTGGAGATACACGTGCTGCAGGGCGAGCGCCCCATGGCCCGCGACAACCGCACCATCGGCCGCTTCCACCTGTCTGATATTCCGCCAGCGCCGCGCGGTGTGCCGCAGATTGAGGTAACCTTCGATATTGATGCCAACGGTATCCTGCACGTAACGGCAAGAGACAAGGCGACTGGCAAAGAGCAGAAAATCCGCATTGAGGCCTCCTCCGGCCTGAGTGAGCAGGAAATTGAGCGCATGCGCCAGGAAGCCGAAGCCAACGCTGAGGCAGACAAGAAGGCGAAGGAAGAGATCGAGAAGCTGAACGCAGCCGACTCCATGATCTTCCAGACCGAGAAGCAGCTGAAGGAGTATGGCGACAAGCTCTCCGCCGGAAACAAGTCGAACATCGAGAATGCGCTGGCTGAACTGAGGACAGCACACGGCTCCAAAGACGTGGCCGGTATCGACAGAGCGCTGGAGAACCTGAACAACGCGTGGAGCGCAGCCTCTCAGGAGATGTACGCTGCGACGCAGGGCCAACCAGGCGGTGCCCCGGGCCCTGATGGCCAGGGCGGTAACGGCCAGGCAGGCGGCCCGCATGGCGCTACAGCCGACGGCGGCGTTACCGACGTGGACTACGAGGAAGTAGACGGCAGCAAGCAGTAAATAGCTAAATTATATATGCAAAAAGCCCCCGCTGACTCAGTGGGGGCTTTTTGCATATATAGCCTTTGGACTTTCACCTAAAAATAGTATTGTAATTTTGTTATATATAAGATTATATATTAATTGCACCCATTCTATCTTCCATACAATCCTTGTACCTGCATTTCAAGACAAACTTAATGAAACAACTTTACCTTACCCTGCTGCTTATTGCCGTCTATGCCTCCGCCATTGCCCAGGCAGACTTTCGTAGAGGCTATATCATCCAGAATGCCGACACGGTAAGGGGCTATGTCGACTACAGAGGTGCCAGCAGAAGCGCGCAGGTGGCAACGTTCAAACCAACCTTTACCGGAGAAGAAATAATCTTTACGCCTGGTGAAATAGCTGGCTACGGTTTTACCGCTGAAAATAAAATATTTGAGGCTAAAGAGCTTCCAGCCGCCGATACTTTACCAACTGCTGCTGAAGAGAAGCTTTTTTTAAACGCACTCATCAAAGGCCGCGCCAGCATCTATTTCTACCGTGATGAGCATCAGAGGGACCGCTTTTTCCTCTCCAAAAATAACGGCCCGCTTGTGGAGTTACTTATCACCGAATATAATAAAACAGACGAGGAGACAGGCAAAAAATACAGCGTCCGGAACAAGCTATACAAAGGCGTTTTGTCGCAGGCTTTCAGCGACTGTTCCGGTTATAATTTAAAACACATAGAGAATATTTCGCTCACTCAAAATTCGTTGGCAAAGGCTGCCCAAGCGTACAATGCCTGTGTAGGTGGCGCATCGTATAAGCAACCCACGGGTAAGGCTGAGGTAAAGTTGGGCTTTGCCTTAGGCTTTGCCAGTACTACGCTAAAATTTAGTGGTGATCATTATCTGGATGGGGCCTCCTTCACAGAGAAATCTCTAAATGCAGGAGCGGGCATCTCCATGAATCTGACAACCCCCGCCATCAGCGAGAAGCTTTCGCTGCAACTTGAACTGCTTTATGACCCCAGCAAGTTTACCGGTCGTGTTCAAAAAGAGCAAAGACTTGGCCGGAGCTATATGTATGATGTAGATATAGAAATCAATTATTTAAAACTCCCAGCCCAGTTTCGCTATACCTACCCGCGCGGGAAGTTGCAGCCATTCCTGAACGCCGGCGCGGTGATGGGCTATGCCATCAGCCACAAGCAAGAGGCTACAGAGACCAGTACGTTCGGCAGTACAACCACTACCCAGACGACGCCTGCCTTTGGAGACGGATCTATTCGCAAGTACACGGTCGGCGCAGTTGCCGGGGCAGGCCTGGGCTACTCCGTTAACGCAAATCCCATTACGCTGGAGGGCAGGTATGAAAAGACAGACGGCATCACCAGGTCAACAGGTTTGAGTTCACCTATGGATACCTTCTACCTCATCCTGAACTACCGTTTCTAGGCAGCTTAATATCTTAGTCTTATATATAAACGGGGCGGTTGCTATTCTGTAGCAACCGCCCCGTTTATATATAAGACTTTTTTAATATATTATAGCTATATGCAAATTACTATATAAAGTAGCATTGATACGCTGCTGATGTATATGAGTTACGGTATGTTGGCAGCAGAAGAGAGGCGGTGGGAGTGGGAGAAAATTGTGAAATATAAAGCACATTAAAATCAGAGGCCCCCAGTTTCGGCTCTAATGCCTGTTATTTAGTCTGCAATTCAATGATCTATTGGCGGATGGAGGAGCCACCTTATTCTGCCGTAAAACAGCCGAACAGGAGCCTTAAGTACTTCACCCATCCGCACGAGCCATCCTCATAAAATATAGCCGTCGTATATTTATAAGAAATCAAAGAACCCATATAGTATTACACCGTATAAAAACTCAATCCCTAATATAGGAAAATTAAAATTTAATATTTCATAATATTGACAGGTCTTAAGATAACCCTCGGTAAAGAAAAGCGCCAGCACCTCTCCTGTTTTGGCTGGTTTCGTGAATGAGGACCATTTCCGCCCCTGCAACAAAAGACACCGCCCCTTATCTCCACCCGCACGGCCCTCCATACCCTCACCTGTTTTAAGCATAACGCTCCCTGCGCCTTCTTAACCTAATGCGGTTAGCGAAGGAGAAATCCCTGACGTCACTGCGAAGTTTCATTCACTTGAAGTTCATGTTTTACCATCTGATTATGAAAAAAAACTTACCTCATTCTTTATCGATCGTAAGCCTGCATGCCCTGTCGCAACAAAGCAGTTGTTTCAGACTGTTCGCTGTATGCCTGTTATTACTTCTCCAGCAGCAGTTTGCACTGGCTGCTCCACCCGCTGCTCCTGAAGGGGGAAGGGCCGGGCAGACTCCCGGTGCTGCCTCTGGCCTTCACGCCGGAGTTGGCAACGTATATACCGCAGGCATTAACGCAGCCGCCCCCACCCCGGCCGGCAAGGGAGACTTCGAAGCCTACTTCCCCGAATTAAACAATGTGCCAACTGCCGGCACCGTGTCAGTGCAATGGGACAAAACCATCGGTGGAAATAAAGGGGATGTCCTCTTCTCTCTCCAGCAAACCAGTGATGGGGGCTACATCCTGGGTGGTCGCTCCGAATCATCAGCCAGCGGGGATAAAACAGGGGCCAGTAGAGGAACGACTGATTACTGGGTGGTGAAGTTGAATGCGGCCGGCCAGAAAGAGTGGGACAAAACCTTCGGCGGAAGTGATATTGACATATTATCCTCTATACAGCAAACGAGCGACGGGGGCTATATCCTCGGTGGGTATTCCCACTCCGGCATCAGTGGCGACAAGACCGAAGCCAGCAAAGGTGCCTGTTATCCCGACGATGAAGGTAATCCTGCGTGTTCTACTGATTACTGGGTAGTGAAAGTGGATGCAGCAGGTGAGAAACAGTGGGACAGGACCTACGGCGGAAGTGGATATGACTATCTCATCTCCCTTCAGCAAACGAGCGACGGCGGTTACATCCTGGGAGGATATTCTGATTCTCCAGTCAGCGGCGATAAAACAGAGGCTAACGAGGGAAGTTATGATTACTGGGTGGTGAAACTGGACGCGGCCGGAGAGAAGGAGTGGGACCGGAACTACGGCGGAAGTGTAACCGATAGACTTAGATCTCTGCAGCAGACCAGCGACGGGGGCTATATCCTCGGCGGGACCACTAGCCCCCTATACAGCGGCGAGAAAAGCGAGGCCAGCAGAGGAGGTAGTGACTATTGGGTGGTGAAAGTGGATGCCAACGGCGACAAAGAGTGGGACAGAACCTACGGCGGCAGTAATAACGATGGACTTCAATCCCTTCAGCAGACCAGCGACGGGGGCTATATCCTCGGCGGGTTTTCCGCTTCTCCAATCAGCGGCGAGAAAAGCGAGGCCAACAAAAGCCTTTGTAGCGAATCCTGGTGTACTGATTACTGGGTGGTGAAAGTGGATGCCAGCGGCGATAAAGAATGGGACAGAACCTATGGCGGAAGTGAACACGACAACCTCTACTCCCTTCAGCAGACCAGTGATGGGGGCTATATCCTTGGTGGAACCTCTATTTCTCCAGTCAGCGGGGACAAGACCGAAGCCAGCAAAGGAAGTAGTGATTATTGGGTGGTGAAAGTGGATGCCAGCGGCGACAAAGAATGGGACAGAACCTACGGCGGCAATGGATACGAAAGCCTTGAATCAGTTCAGCAGACCAGCGAAGGCGGCTACATCATAGGGGGGACCTCTGTATCTGGTAGCAGCGGAGATAAAACTGAACCCTCCAGGGGAGATTATGATTTCTGGGTGGTGAAGCTCAAGGTAGACAGCCCCCCTCCGGTTACCGCTGCGTGGGACCGGCGCTACGGGGGCTCCGGCACCGACCGCTTCACCGTCGTCGTCCCCACCCCCGGCGGCTACCTGGCCGGCGGCTACTCCTCCTCTGCCGTCAGCGGCGACAAGAGCCAGGGCAGCCGGGGCGGCTATGACTTCTGGATCGTCAGGACCGACAGGGACGGCCAGAAAATCTGGGACCGGCGCTACGGCGGCCCATCCGACGATTACCTCAACCGCATCATTCCCACCCTGGACGGCGGCTTTCTCCTGGCCGGCAGCTCCAGGTCCGGCCAGGGCGGCGACAAGAGCCAGCCCAGCCGTGGTTCCCAGGACTTCTGGATCGTCAAGATCTCGGCCACCGGGGAAAAGCAGTGGGACAGGACCTTTGGCGGCAGCGGCCTCGATGACCTGCGCAAGGCCAGCCAACTGCCCTCAGGCGAGTACCTCCTGGCCGGCACCAGCGACTCCCCTTCCAGCGGCGACAGGAGCCAGGGGCGCCGGGGGGGCAACGACTTCTGGGTGCTCAAGCTCAGCGGCGGCGGCGACAAGCTCTGGGACAGGCGCTACGGCGGCAGCGAAAATGAGGAGTTGGAGAGCTTCATGAAAGCCCCGGGCGGGGGCTTCCTCTTAGGCGGCAGCTCGGCCTCCGGCATCAGCGGGGACAAGAGCCAGGAGAGCCGGGGCGGCAGGGATTTCTGGGCGGTGCGCATCGACGGGGATGGCAATCGACTCTGGGACAGGGGCTTTGGCGGAAGCGCAGACGAGGACCTCTACTCCATGGGACGTAATGCCAACGGCGACTTCTTCCTGGCTGGCCACAGCACCTCCGGCGCCGGGGGAGACAAGAGCCAGGGCAGCCAGGGGGGCAAGGACTTCTGGATGCTGCTGGTCAGCGACAGTGGAGAGAAGCTATGGGACAGGCGCTTTGGCGGCAGTGCAGACGAGGAACTGCGCTCCATCATCCAGAGTCACGATGGGGGCTATCTGCTGGCCGGCAAGTCCTTCTCCGGCGCTCGCGGCGACAAGTCGGAAGCCAGCCGGGGCGCTTCCGACTACTGGATCGTGAAGACGGACGCGGAGGGCAACAGAGAGTGGGACAAAACCTTCGGCGGCCCAGGGGCAGAGGAGCTGCGCTACCTGCTGCGCACCGGCGGCGGGGGCTACCTGCTGGGGGGCCGCTCCGACTCGGGCGCTGGGGGCGACAAGAGCCAGCCCAGCCAGGGAGGCACGGACTATTGGCTGGTGCAGGTCTCTCCTTCGGGAGATACACCGTTAGCACAGACCCTGGCCTTGGAGGCGGAAGGATTCTTGGAGCAGGCAGGCCTGGCGGCCTATCCCAACCCCTTCCAAGATAAGATTGCTATCAGATTCTCGCTTGAGCAGACCCAGGCGGCGGAGCTGAAGGTCTACGATAGCCAGGGCCGCGAAGTGGCCGTGCTCTTCCAGGGCGAGGCCCAGGCAGGCAAGGCGTATCAGGTGGAGTGGCGGCCAACAGAGCGGCAGGCAGGTGGCATGTACTTTCTCCGCCTCCATAGCGCCCTTGAGACCAGCTCCCAGAAAATAATCCTCAAGAAGTAAAATTCTTATCTTTCTGCAAGGGCCGGATATTGATAATAACCGGCCTTTGCATTTTATAGCCCACCCATTAGCATAACGCAAATAATATTGCGCAGCGGCTCGCTGAACCGAAGTGACCACTGTACATCCAATTAAAAGCGCCGCCTCAGGAATGGGGCGGCGCTTTTATCAACCTGCCTCCTTGCGAAGAGAAGTAGGTTAGGAGCCATCCCAAAAATACCTAAGCAGGCTAGTAATGCAGTCCAGCAGCACAATGACCAGGCAATCTTTTTTTCACTTGATTCGGCACTTAGGCTTACATCCTTTCCCGATACTTAATGGCTAACTCTATGAACACTAAATCGACCGTGTTTAAGCCTAACTCCTGTTTTTGAGAAAGCTTCTACAGAACCATGGCCCGGAAAATCCTATCCACTCATATATAAGACTTTTTTAATATATTTTAGTTATATGCAAACTATTTCGTAAAATAGCAGTAATAACGGTTGAAATATAACTTGGAGTTACGAAATGCTGGCAGCAGAAGAGAAGCGGTGGGAGTGGGAGATTAATAACAAGACAAGCTACTGGGGCGAAAGCCTCCGGGAACTCTGGTCGTTTCGGCACCTGCTGGGCAGCCTGGTGCGGCGCCATTTCATCCTGAACTACCAGCAAACCGTGTTAGGGCCTTTCTGGATACTGTTCCAGCCCATCATGACGCTCGTCACCTACGTGGTGGTGTTCGACAAGATGGTCGGCATCCCGACCGGAGACCTGCCGCCTGTGCTGTTTTACTTCTCGGGCATCGTGCTCTGGAACTTCTTCAGCGACAGCTTCTCGGGCACCTCCAACACCTTCCGCGACAACGCCCAACTGTTCAGCAAAGTGTACTTCCCGCGGCTCGTCATGCCGCTTGCCACTGTCGCCACCCAATTTCTGCGCTTCCTGATGCAGTTGGTGATGCTGCTCCTGTTCATCGCGTACTACTGGCTTTTCAAAGACCTGCGCCTCTCTTTCGGCAGTTGGGCGCTTGCCTTTCCGCTGGCCGTTGTGCTTACGGGCGGCATCGGCCTGGGGCTGGGCCTGTTCTTCTCGGTGCTGACAGCGAAATACAGGGATATCTCGAACCTGGTGAGCCTGGGCATCCGGCTCCTGATGTTTGTGACTCCCGTTATTTTCCCGCTCAGCACGGTGCCCGACAACGTGAAGTGGATTGTGGGAATAAACCCCCTCAGCCCGCTGTTTGAGCTTTTCCGGCTGTCGTTGCTGGGCGAGGGGTATGTCTCGCCGTGGCAACTGCTCTACAGTGTGGTGTTCATGGTAATTGTGCTATCCGGCGCTTTGCTGCTGTTCAACAAGCAGGGCACCAAACTGATGGACGTGGTATAAGAGCGATATGGGAGAAGTAGTCATAGAAGTAGAGCAGCTGTCCAAGATGTACCGCCTCGGTACCATCGGCACGGGCTCGTTCCGGCAGGATCTGCAGCACTGGTGGACGACAAGCGTGCTCCGGAAAGAAGACCCTTTTTTCCAGCTGGGCACAGAAGCACCCGGTGCGGGGGGCAACCAGGCCCTCTGGGCGCTGCAGGATGTCAGCTTCGGAGTAAACCGTGGCGAGGCGCTGGGCATTGTCGGCAGCAACGGCTCCGGCAAATCCACCCTGCTGAAAATCATCTCCCGGATTGTGCGTCCCACGAGAGGCGCCGTCAGAGGAGTAGGAAAAGTGAGCAGTTTGCTGGAGGTGGGCACCGGCTTTAACCAGGAGCTGACCGGCAGGGAGAACATCTACGTGAGCGGCTATATCCTGGGCATGAGCAAGCACGAGGTCCGCAGCAAGTTCGACCAGATTGTGGAGTTCTCCGGCATCGAGAAGTTCATCGACACGCCCGTGAAGCGTTATTCCTCCGGCATGTACGTGCGACTGGCTTTTGCCGTGGCCGCCCACCTGGAGCCGGACATCCTGATTGTGGACGAGGTGCTGGCCGTGGGCGACGCCGACTTCCAGAAGAAGTGCCTCGGCAAGATGCGGGAGGTAACACAGGCCGAAGGCAGGACCATCCTGTTTGTGAGCCACAGCATGCAGGCCATCAGCAACCTTTGCGACAGGGCGCTGTGGCTGGACAAGGGGAAGATGAAGGCGATTGGCGAAGTGTCGGGTGTGGTGAACAAGTACATCACCGGTGTGCAGCAGCTGCGCCTGAAGCAAAGCTGGGCAACACCGGAAGAGGCCCCCGGCAACGAATGGGTGCGCGTCAAGTCGGTGGAGCTGGTTCCGCACCTCCCCCACCCCGGGGCCCCGCTGGATATCCGGACGCCGCTTACGGTGAAGTTTGAGTTCTGGAACATGACCGACGACATCGTGCTCGGCGCTGGGCTGCACCTGTTCACGTACGGGGGCGAGTGCATCTTCGACGTGCCCTCCCCTTCCAAAAGCTGCGACAAAGGGCTGATAGAAGGCGAATGCACCATTCCGGGCAATTTCCTCAACGACGGCTCTTACTATATATCCCTGATATTCGTGAGAGACACCTCGGTCTCCCTTTTCTATTTAGAGGAGTGCCTTTCCTTCGACCTGGAAGACTACCGGGAGAACATACAATGGTACGGCAAGTGGTGGGGGCTGTGCGCCCCAAACTGCCGTTCCGCTTCGAGCAGACAGAAATGATTCTGCAGCCATAGCATACCCACGCGCCACCTTTTATGAGCCTACACCACCCTTACCAGATTACCCATATATACCTGGACCAACTGCAGGCGCCGCCCCAACTGGACTTTGACCGGCAGGGCCACTACCTCGTGTTCTGGTGGAAGGCCATTGCCTTAGGCCACCTGTTTCTGCGCCAGGGCAGTTCCCTCACCCCCGAGGCCTACTATAATAAACTGGCTGCGGCCATCAGCCCCGCCATCGAACACTATGCGGCAGGGCATGCCGCCGCGACCGGTGATTGGCACCAGTGGCTGCTGCAACAGAATATGCAAGCCTGGGCGGAATGGATGGACCGGATCTTCTCCGCCTGGCTGCCGGAACAACTGCCCGCCAAAGTGCCGGTATCGGTGATAGTCTGCACCCGCAACAGGGCCGCGCAACTCGGAAAATGCCTGCACATGCTCACCAACCTAAGCTGCCAGCCAGCCGAAATCGTTGTGGTGGACAATTGCTCCGACGGTCCCTCCACCAGAGAAACAGCGGAAAAGTTCAGCGGTGTTATATATGTGCGTGAGCCCCGCATCGGGCTGGACATTGCCCGCAACACAGGCATCGCCCACGCCACGGCCCCCATCGTGGCCTATGTGGACGACGACGTGGCGGTACACCCGCTCTGGCTGTACCGGGTATGGGAAACGTTCCAGGACCCGGCCGTAGCCGCCATGACCGGGCTGGTTATTGCCTCGGAGTTAGACACAGAGGCGCAGTTTATTTTCGAGCAGCACTGGAGCTTTAACCGTGGCTATGTGGATGTGGTATACGACCGGGCCTTCTTCGATGCCACACTATCCCAGGGGCCGCCGGTCTGGCGAATCGGCGCCGGGGCCAACATGGCGTTTCGCAGGGATGTGTTTGAGGAGGCAGGCTATTTCAACGAACTGCTGGACGTGGGGGCGGCCGGCTGCAACGGCGATTCCGAGATGTGGTACCGCATCCTGGCGAAGGGGGACGTGATCCTATATAACCCGCGGGCGGTGGTGTACCACGAGCACCGCCGGGATATGAAAGGGCTGCGGAAACAGATATATTCCTATATGCGGGGCTTCACGGCGGCGGCGCTGATACAGCAGCAGCAGCACCAGAAAGCAGGATATGCCCGCCATATATTCAGAAAGCTGCCCAGGCACTACCTGCGCATGCTAAAAGCCGGTTTTCCTCGTTACGGATATCGCTACAGCACCTTGTGGGTTGAGATAAAGGGAGTGCTGTCGGGGCTTGCGTTCTACTTCAGGCACAGGAACCATCGCCCAGACTCAAGCCGCTAAGGTATGGCCGCAGCACCCAAAACCGATTTTCCGCTGGTCTCCGTTATAATCCCGTGTTATAACCACGGGCGCTATTTGCAGGAGGCCGTGCAGAGCGTGTGGAGCCAGAACTACCCCGCCACGGAGGTGCTCGTGGTGGACGACGGCTCGACGGACGACACGCGGGAGGCGGCTGCTGCCTGCGCCGGCGTGCGTTATATATACCAGGCCAACCAGGGGCTCTCCGCCGCCCGCAACACCGGCATCCGCCACAGCCAGGGTGAGTTTCTGGTATTCCTAGACGCGGACGACTGGCTTTTGCCGGATGCTATCCGGACAAATGTGCGCTGGCTGCAACAGGACAAGCGGCTAGCGTTCGTGTCGGGCGGGCACGACAAGGTGTTTGTGGAGGAGGGCATCACCAAAGCAGACCTGACTGAGGTGAAGGATAACCACTACCAGCACCTGCTGCAGGGCAATTACATCGGCATGCATGCCACTGTGATGTACCGGCGTCAGATTTTTGATGAGGTGCTATATGACACCACCCTGAAGCGCTGCGAGGACTATGACCTTTACCTGAGAATCGCGCGGAAGCACCCGGTGCTGCACCACTGCCAGCGGATTGCCGCCTACCGGCTGCACACCACCAACATGTCGGCGAACATACCGGCCATGCTGGGCACGGTGCTCGAGGTGCTGGCGCGCCAGCAAAGCCAGCTGCAAACGGCGGCCGAGCAAAGCGCGTACCGGCGCGGGCAGCGCGTCTGGAAAAACTATTACTGCCAGGAACTGTACCGGAAGGCGCTGGCCAAGAAAGTACCTGTTACCAAAGAAGTTATATTTACCCTTTTGAAACACCAGCCATCACTCATACCACGCTATATGCTTACACCCTACGCCTCCGCCATCAAGTCCCGCATCCGGAAAAATGCCCCCGCCTTCGGGCTGAGGTGGCTGCACAGAATGGGCCTGCACAAGGAATACGTGCCCGCAGTCGGGAAGGCTGACCTCGGCGACTTTGACAGCACACGGCCCTTCAGCAAAAACTTCGGCTATGACAGGGGTGGCCCCGTGGACCGGTATTATATAGAGAACTTCCTGCAGCAGGAGGCCGGGAGCATATATGGCCGGGTGCTGGAGATAGGCGACAACGAATACACCCTGCGCTTTGGGGGAAACCAGGTGGCGCAGAGCGACATCCTGCACGTAGACGCCAGCAACCCGAAGGCCACTTTTGTGGGGGACATCAGCGACGCGCCGCACCTCCCCGACAACACCTTCGACTGCCTTGTGCTGACCCAGACGCTGCACCTCATATATGATTTTAAAGGTGCGCTCCGGACCTGCCACCGCGTGCTGAAACCGGGTGGGGTACTGCTGCTGACGGTGCCCGGCATCACCCCCATCGACCACGGCGAGTGGAAAGAAACCTGGTACTGGTCGTTTACCGACAAGGCCATGCGCCGGCTGATGGAAGAGACCTTTGCCGGTGGCCACGCCGATGTGAACTGTTTCGGGAATGTGTTTGCCGCCACTGCTTTTTTATATGGCATGGGCCTGCCGGAGGTGCCCAGGGCGAGACTTGACTTCAACGACCCGCATTACCAGGTCGTCGTAACCGTAAAAGCTGTAAAAGCACCCACCGCTTGAGAAAAGGTTTGCGACATATCCTCAACAGGCTTTTTGAGCACAAGGCCCTCGTGCTGATGTACCACCGTGTGGCGGCGCCAGCGGCGGATATATGGGATATAGCCGTGAGCCCCGAAAACTTTGAGCAGCACCTGAAAATCCTCCGGAAAAAGGGCAATGTGCAGCCCCTGCGGCAGTTGGTGGCAGAACTGAGAGACGGCAAGCTCCAGAAAAACAGCATCGCCATTACGTTCGACGACGGCTATATAGATAATTTCGCTGTCGCGAAGCCGCTGCTGGAGCAGTACGGGTTGCCGGCTACTTTCTTTATCACCTCGGGCAATATTGGCAAGGATGAGGAGTTCTGGTGGGAGGAGTTGGAGCATATCCTCCTGTTTACCCCAAAGCTGCCGCAGACCTTTTCCGCCGAGGTGGGGGAAGGCCCGTTTACTTTCGACCTGCAGGCAGAGACGCACCTGACAGTGGAGTTGCGGCAAAGGCATATATACTGGAACGCATGCGACGAGGCACCTCCCACCCGGCGGGCGGAGCTTTTCCTCGCGCTCTGGCAACAACTGAAACCGCTGCCATATATAGCGCAAAAGGAGTTGCTGGGCCACATCCGGGACTGGGCTGGCGTGCCCGTGTCGCGGCGGGCGGCCTATAGAAGCATGACTGCCGCGCAGCTGCAGGAGATGGGCCGGGGCAGCCTGTTCGACATCGGCGCCCATACGGTGACACACGCGGCTTTGGGGATGCACCGCCTGCCGGTGCAGGAACAGGAGTTGCGCGACAACAGGCAGTATCTGACAGCCGTAACCGGGGCAGACATTCCGCTGCTGGCTTACCCCTACGGCAACTACAACAGCGACACGCTGGCAGCGGCGGTGAACACGGGCTTTGCGGCGGCCTTCACCACCGAGGAGAAAGCCGTTAAAAAGCGCTCCTCTCTATACAGGCTGGGCAGGCTGCAGGTCAAGAATCTTCCGGGGCAGGCGTTTGCGGCCCAACTGGATGCGTGGCAGCATAAATTATAAGATATTATGGCGCAAGCATATACCCCCCTTGTTTCCGTTGTGATTGCCTTCCTGAACGAAGAGAGGTTTTTGGGAGAGGCCATTGAAAGCGTGCTGCACCAGGACTACACCAACTGGGAGCTGCTGCTGGTAGACGACGGCTCTTCCGACGGAAGCACACAGCTTGCCAAACAGTACGCAGAAAGGCTGCCCGGCCGCATCCGCTATATAGAGCACGAAGGGCATATAAACAAAGGCCTGAGCGCCAGCAGAAACCGTGGCATCCGACAGGCGGCGGGCACACTGGTGGCTTTGCTGGACGCGGATGATGTCTGGCTTCCGGGAAAGCTGTCGGACCAGGTGCGGATTTTTGGGCAGCACCCCCCTATAGCCATGGTGGCGGAAGCCTCGTCCTACTGGTACAGTTGGGACGACCCGCAGAAACAGGATATCCACATCCCGGTAGGTGCCCCGCCGGGCCGTGTTTATACCCCCGGGCAGCTCATAAATCACCTTTATCCTTTAGGAAAAGGCGCGGCCCCCTGCCCATCGGGCCTGATGCTGGCAAAAGACGCTGTTCAGCGCGTGGGAGGCTTCGAGGAATCCTTCACAAAAGAATACCAGCTCTACGAAGACCAGGCTTTTCTGAACAAGGTTTACCTGCAGGAAAGCGTCTATATCTCCTCGGCGTGCAACAATTTATATCGGCAGCGCGCTGGCTCTATTGTGCAGTGGGTGCATGCAGACGGGCAGTACCATGCGGTGCGGCGGCATTTCCTGGAGTGGTTCGGTGCCTACCTGCGGCAGCGGCAGGTGAGCGACAAAAGCATCCAGCGGCTCCTGAAGAAAGCCCTGTTGCCCTATCGCCACCCCAGGCTGCACTTTTTGACGCGCACGCTTCCTGACAAAGTAAAGCGCAGCATAAAGAAAAGGATGAGATAAGCAGCAGCAAATGGCAAAGATAACTGTACTCATGCCCGTTTTTAACGCTGCGCAGTTTCTGCGGGAGGCCATGGACAGCATCCTCACCCAGACCTTCGCCGACTTTGAGTTTCTGATCATCGACGACGGCTCCACCGACGAGAGCGTGGCCATCGTAAAGTCATACGCCGATCCGCGCATCCGCTTTTATCAGAACGGGGAGAACAGAGGCATCTCCCCCACCCTGAACAAAGGCATAGCATTGGCCGCCACGCCATATATAGCCCGCATGGACGCCGACGACATCAGTTACCCAGAGCGGCTGGAGAAGCAGTACGCCTACCTGCAGGCGCATCCCGGCTGCGCCATGGTTTCCTCGCTGGTGCGGGTAATTACAGAGGATGGCCGGTTTGTGAGGCAGGACAGGTTTAAGAGCGAGTTCTTCTACTATAACCTCACGTTCATCTGCTGGATTTACCATCCCACCGTCATGTACCGGACGGCGGCGGTGAAAGCGGCAGGCATGTATACGGCGGCCTATTCCGAGGACTTTGAGCTGTTCTGGCAGCTGTCCCGGCAGCACAAGCTGTACAACCTGCCCGAGGTTTTGCTGGACTACCGCGTAACCAGCCAGAGCCTGCACCAGGTGCTGAAAAAGCAGGAGTATGCACAGGCGCAGCAGGAACAACTGCTGCGCAACTTCCGCTACTACGCCGGCAGCGGCTACACCATACCGCTGGAGTATATAGAGTGTCTCCAGCACAACTTTGAGCCGCTGCTGGCCACCAGAAGCCCTGCCAAAGTGCTGGCCTGCCTCCGGGAACTGGACACGCTCACGCAATGCATCCTGGCGAAGGAAAACGTTAACCGCGAGGCGGCCGCCATCAGCAGGGCCGCCCGGTACAAGCGCCGCTACATCTTTATTTATTACCTGAGGCACCTGCCGTTTCCGCTCAATATATGGCTGCTTCTCACGTCCGGATACCCGCAACGATATATTAAAAATTTATTATATAAATTAAAGAATACTTTTTAAAAAAATATTCGTATAATTATTTCTGTTTAAACCGGGTATCGGAAAGCAGTGACTAACCTTTTCCTGATTTGTTTATCCGGCCTTATTTTTACTATGCTCCGTATACCGCCCTCACCCCCACCCATTTTGCCCCTCCCTGAAAAGGAGGGCAGGCCCCTGTGGTCGGTGATGGTTCCCGTCTACAATTGCAGCGAGTATTTAAGCGAGTGCCTGCACAGCGTACTGGCACAGGGCGTACCGGAGCAGGACATGCAGGTGGAGGTGGTGGATGACGCCAGCACCGATACCGACGTGGCCGCCCTGGTTCAGGCTATCGGCAAAGGCCGCGTGAAATACCACAGGCAGCCTGAAAACGTCGGCAGCCTGCGCAACTTCGAGACGTGCCTTAACCGGGCGCAGGGCCGGTTGGTCCATCTCCTGCACGGGGACGACAAGGTGAGCGACGGCTACTACGCGGCCATGGGCCGGCTGTTCCGGGCTTACCCGGAGGCGGGCGCGGCCTTCTGCAGGTACAGATGCATAAACGAAACCGGCGAGACGCTGTATGAGCAAGGCCCGGAGGTGCGGCAGCACGGGGTTTTGCAGGACTGGCTCCTGAAGATAGCGGAGCGCCAGCGCATCCAGTACGCGGCCATTACCGTCCGGCGCGAAGTGTTCGAGAAGCTGGGCGGTTTCTATGCCCTCACGTATGGCGAGGACTGGGAGATGTGGGTCAGGATTGCCCGGCACTACCCTGTGGCTTACACACCTGATATTTTGGCAGATTACCGGAAGCACCCCGGTTCCATATCGGGGCTCAAGTACCTGAACGGGCAGCATATCCAGGACCTGGCGCAGGCAATGGAGCTTATCCAAAGCCACCTGCCCCCCCGCCAGCGGCAGAAAGTACTCAAAAAATCAAAAAAATATTACGCCTATTACGGTGTGAAGCTGGCCGGCCAGCTATGGCAGCGGCTGCACAGCAGGCAGGTCGTGCAGGCCCAGGTAAGGCAGGCGCTGCACCTGCACCAGGCACCACGGCTCTATCTTAAAATTGCCCAGGTTTACTTTAAAATTTTCATACACACGGTATGGCGATAGGCGTGACAATCGTTATTTGCACCTACAACGGTGCCAGGATGCTCCCGGACACGCTGGCGCACATCGCGCAGCAACGGGTGCCGCCGCATATATGCTGGGAGGTGATCGTGGTGGACAACGCCTCTACCGACGACACCTCGGAAGTGGTGAAAGCTGTGTGGGCCAAAAGCGGCGGCACGGCTCCGTTTACGCTCCTGCACCAGCCAAAGCCTGGCCTTACCTATGCCCGGGAGCTGGCCCTTGAAAGCGCCCGGTACGAGTACATCATCTTCTGCGACGATGACAACTGGCTGGCACCGGACTATGTGAGCGTGGCGTACGAGCTCATGCAGCAGCATCCCTCCATCGGGGCGCTGGGTGGGCACGGGGAGCTTGTGTATGAAACACCACCTCCGGCCTGGGCCGCCGCAATGCCCATCTTCGCCAACGGGCGGCAAGCCAGTAAACCCGGAAAGGTTTACCGCAACGCCGTATATGGGGCAGGGTGCGTTATCCGCAAGTCAGCCTATATGGCGGTGGCCACGGCCGGGTTTGAGCCGATGCTCACCGACAGGGTGGGCGCCAACCTCAGCTCCGGCGGCGACTACGAGTTTTGCTATGCGCTCGCCCTCATAGGCTACGACATCTGGTACGACCCCAGTCTCCGCTTCAGGCACTTTATGCCACGGGAGCGGATGGAATGGGGATACTATGAGCGATTTTTTGTGGAGCGGGCGAAATGCTTTGAGGTGCTGGTGCCTTACCAGCTTGTTATCAACGCCGGTGCCCGAAACGCCTCCTCTTTCTACAGAAAGCTGCTGCGCCTCTTTCTTTCCTCTTTAAAGCAGCTGTACCTGCTGCTGCTGCATAAGTTCAGGCTTCCTGCCGGCTCAGACGACGCCAAGACAAACACCCTCAAGCTCATGAGCGTGAAGGCAAGGCTCTGGAGCTTCAGCCGGCACCGCGCCATGCGGAGGAATTTCGCGAAGATACTGCAGTTCAAGCGCGAGAAGCTGGTAACCTTCACGAAGAGCAAGCCTGGGCCTTTGCCTGGCGAAGAACTGGAAATGAGAATGCTGTAACGACTGCTCCCGGAGGCCACAGAGCAGGGAATAACCGATGATAATGCACCATCTATATATCCTGGTTATATATGAAAAAGCTCCTGATTCATATCCGCCTCTCGCCCGGGCAATTGCGTTGGTGCCTGGGTGCTATACTGGCTGCCAACCTGCTGGTGCTGGCAGGCACATGGGCGGCCCATGCGCTGCATGTAAAGAGTTACGGCTTTAAAACGGCCCTGTGGCTGCTGGACCTGGCAAGGGAAAACACCATCGCGACCTGGTACTCCTCCATGCTGTTGCTGTCTGTCGCTGTAATGTCGGCGGTTTGCTTCAGCGCCGACTGGCAGCGCTTCCACCGCTGGCGCGACAGGTATCTGAGTGGCGGCTGGCTGCTGTTCAGCATGGTTTTCGTGACGCTCTCGTTCGATGAGATAGGCTCGTTCCACGAAACGATCGGCGACACCAAGGCCTTCAACAGCTTCGGTGGCTACTCCGGCTGGGCGCTTTTTTACATCGTGATCCTGCTGGTCGGGGGCTTCATGCTCACCTTCAGCTTTGTCCGGCTTATACGCTCCGGGTGGTCAGTGGTGTTTGCCGTGGCGGGTCTCCTGCTGTTTCTGAGCAACCCGCTGCAGGAGAACTATGAGATTGCCGCCTTCCGGGCCGCCCCCGATCCCAGCCTGTGGATAAGACCTGTTTCGCTGCTCCTGCTCGAGGAGGGCTCGGAGATTTTCGCCTCCACCTGTTTCCTGGTCGCCACAGCAACTTACCTGCTGCATATCACCAAACAGCAGGCTGCCAGCCTGCTGCCCTATACACCGCACCTGAGCATCCATTTCTCCTTTGCCAGGAAAACAGCTTTTGTTTCCCTGCTCTTCATCCTCCTGGTGCTGGTGGCCGGTCTGGCGGCGGTGGCAGGCGCTGCCGAGGTGTCGGGGCACGCCAACGGCATCCCGAAAAACTGGTTCCCGAGCGCCACCGCCTTTGTGGTGTTCGTCATCAGCCTGTATATATACCATATAGCCGATCGGGCAGACCGGTATAACAGGTACTTTTACCTGCTGCTGGCGTTCGTCAGCGTCTCAGTGTCCATGTATTACGGCAGCAACCTTTACGCGCACCCCCTCTGGGAAACGGCACAGGGCATGTTGCCCAGCATGGCCCTGAAGCTGCTCTGCGTGCTGGCGGCGGTTATCCTGTGCCTCCGGCTCATCATTGTGGTAGAAGACAAGTGGAGCCGGTTCCGGACAGCCGCCTGGGTCGTCTTTCTTTCTGCCGCGTTCAGCCTGCACCACCTCTACGCCGCAGGGCTCGCCTTTGCAGCCTTTGCCTTCCTGCTCCTGGCCCTGACGGCACACGTGTACCGGTGGCAGGCGAATGCGGCTGACGCCAAAGCAGAGCCTTTGTAAAGCTAAACCCAAGGTTATGTACAACCGGCGGCACAGCGTTTATACTGAGCCATATATGGTTTGTTGCTGATAGACAGGCAGGGCCCTTAATCCTCGTCCCGGTCACCCCTTTTCAGCTCGTCTACGGAGCGCAGCACTTTGTCTTTCAGGCTCGTCTTGTATTTCTCCAGCCTGTCGGCGATGGCGGCGTTGGTGGTGCCCAGGATTTGAGCGGCCAGTATACCGGCATTCAACGCCCCGTTCAGAGCGACGGTGGCCACCGGTATGCCGCCCGGCATCTGCAGGATAGACAGCACCGAGTCCCAGCCGTCGATGGAGTTGCTTGATTTGACCGGCACGCCGATGACGGGCAGGGTGGTGAGCGAGGCCACCATGCCCGGCAGGTGCGCCGCACCGCCCGCGCCCGCGATGATCACTTTCAGCCCTTTCTTGCGTGCGGTTTCAGCATACTCTATCATGCGGTGCGGGGTGCGGTGCGCTGATACAATCGTCAGTTCGTAGGGCACGCCAAGCGTTTCCAGTATCTCAGCGGCGGCATCCATCACTTTCAGGTCAGACTGGCTGCCCATGATGATGCCTACCAATGGTTGTGTGGTCGTGGTTTCTCCGGCCATATATAAATCTATGCTTTTACTTTGATTACGTCTCTGATGGATTCGGCGCGCTGCTGCGCCTCTTCTATGTTCTCGCCCAGCACCGTGATGTGCCCCATCTTGCGCGCGGGCCGCGTGTATTTTTTGCCATACAGGTGGATGTAGACGCCCGGCACCGCCAGCGCCTCCTGCAAGCCCTCGTAAGTTGCCTCGCCATCGTAGCCCGGCTCGCCCAGCAGGTTCAGCATCACGGCGGCGCTCTGGATGTCGGTGGTGCCCAGCGGCAGGTTCAGGATGGCGCGCAGGTGCTGCTCGTACTGCGAGGTATAATTGGCTTTGATGGTGTGGTGGCCGCTGTTGTGGGGGCGCGGTGCCACTTCGTTCACCAATATCTGCCCGTCCTTCGTCAGGAACATCTCCACCGCCAGGATGCCCACCATCCCGAACGCCTCGATCACGCGGGTGGCGATCTCGATGGCATGGCGCTGCAGTTTGTAAGGCACGTTGGCCGGTGCAAAGAGCGAATCCACCAGGTTGTGCTCCGGGTGAAAGCTCAGCTCCACCACCGGGAAGGCCGTTACCTCCCCTGAAGCATTACGGGCCACAATCACGGAAATCTCCTTCTCGAAGTCCACCAGTTTCTCCAGCACGGAGGGCTCCGCGAAGGCTTTCTGCAAATCTGCCTCGTTTGTCAGGCGCGTCACGCCGCGGCCGTCGTAGCCCTCGCGGCGCAGCTTCTGGAAGGCTGGCAGGAAGTCCAATTGCTGCCGCAGTTCCGCCTTTTCCTGCACCAGCACAAAATCCGAGGTGGGGATGCTGTGGCTCCGGTAGAACTCCTTCTGCAGCCCCTTGTCCTGGATAGTGCGCACGGTACGGGCATCGGGATACACCTTCACGCCCTCCTGCTCCAGTTTCTCCAGCGCGTCGGCGTTCACGTGCTCAATCTCGATGGTCAGGATGTCGCAGTTTTTCCCGAATTTATATACCGTGTCGAAGTCGCGGAAGCTGCCCACGAAAAACTCGTTGCAGATGTCGCGGCAGGGGGCGTTCCCGTCAGGGTCCAGCACCAGCGTATATATATTAAAATCGAGCCCGGCCTGCAGCAGCATGCGGCCCAGCTGCCCGCCGCCCAGGATGCCCAGCTTCACTTCTCCTTTCATCGTAGTGTGCGTTTTTGTTCTTATTCCTCAAAAATAAGGATTATACGCGAACCTTCCCCTCATGCCGCAGGAATATCGGCAATTGCGGCAATAGCCTTTGTTTCTCAATATAATCATCGCTATATTTATGATACTTAATGCTCAGAGATATGTCGGAAAGGTTAGCGCGCAGCATGATGGTATTGTTCCATGTCCCTTTGTTCCTGATAGCCCTGGAGGTGCTCTGGCATGGGAGCAGCCAGGCGGGAGCCAGCATGCTGCTGGTTCCGTTTCAGTTCATCAGCCTGGTCCTGACAGGCTACCTGGTGCTCGGCGACAGCTCCCGCGACGAGTACTACCCCACGCTGCTGGCCCTGCTGGTATATGACCTGGTGCTGTACTGGTACATCTTACGATAAATCTGAGTAGCTTGCGCCCTTGGAAGCCTAAGCTCATCTATGGAAATCATACTGGCCACTTTTTCCGCCCTGTTCTCCGTTGTAAACCCCTTTGGGGCCATGCCCGTGTTCCTGACCCTGACGCAGGACGACACCCCCGCCCAGCGAAACCAGCAGGCACTGAAAGCCTGTTTATATATGGTGGGCATCCTGGTGGTTTTCTTTTTGACGGGGCAGTATATCCTCAACTTCTTCGGCATCCGGATACACGACCTGCGCATCGCGGGCGGCCTCATGATCATGCGGGCGGGTTTCGATTTGCTGACGCCGGGCGCCAACAAGAAGAAGATCTCGACGGAGGTGGTGGAAGAGGGCCAGCAAAAGGAAGACATCTCCTTCACGCCGCTGGCCATGCCGATGCTTTCCGGGCCCGGCTCCATCGCCATCAGCATCGGCCTCTTCACCACCACCCTTTCCGGCCTCGACATGCTGCTCATCCTGGTGGGCATCATCCTGCTGGCCGCCGTGACTTACCTCATCCTGCGCTCTTCCCACCAACTCACCCGCTATATGGGCAAGGCGGGGCTGTCGGCGCTTTCGCGCATCATGGGCTTTATTGTACTGTCTATCGGCGTCAACTTCATCGTGTCGGCGCTGACGGCGCTGTTTTTCACGGAGAGGTGATTTTTGGGTGTTGATTGTTGAATTGTTATATGGCTAAATTGTTAAAGGTCTGATAAAGCTGCACCCGCCACATATATAGCCATTTAACCATGCAGCCATTAAGCAATCAACAACCGACAATCAATAACTTTATAGTATCTTTGCTCTATGCAACTGAAGAACGATTTGCTTATTAGGGCTGCCCGGGGCGAGCAGGTGGAGCGCACCCCGGTATGGCTCATGCGCCAGGCGGGGCGTATTTTACCGGAGTACCGCGCGGTGCGCAACAGCCTGAGCGGCTTTAAGGAGCTGGTGGAGACGCCGGAGCTGGCCGCCGAGGTAACAATACAGCCGGTGGACATACTGGACGTGGACGCCGCCATTATTTTCTCAGACATCCTGGTGGTGCCCGAGGCCATGGGCTGCACCTACGAGATGCTGGAGAGCAAGGGCCCCATCTTCCCGAGAACCATCCGCACCGAGGCCGACCTGAAAACACTGCGCGTGGCCGACCCCTACGAGCACCTGCACTATGTGCTGGACGCGATTCGGGTAACGAAGCGGGGGCTGAACGGGCGCGTGCCGCTCATCGGGTTTGCCGGTGCCCCCTGGACCATCCTGGCCTATATGGTGGAAGGCAGCGGCTCCAAAACGTTCTCGCATGCGCGCGGCATGCTGTACACCAACCCGAAGCTGGCGCACCAGTTGCTCCGCATGATCACCGACACCACCATCGCTTACCTGCAGGCGCAGGTGGAGGCCGGCGCCAACCTGATTCAGGTGTTCGACTCCTGGGCGGGCATTCTTTCGCCGGCGCACTACCGTGCCTTCGCCCTGCCCTATATCGCCGACATCTGCAACGCTATCCGAAACGTGCCGGTAACAGTTTTTGCCAAAGGCGCCTTCTTCGCGCTGGAGGATTTCAGCGAGCTGAACTGCGAAACCATTGGCCTGGACTGGAACATGGAAATCAGCACCGCCCGCCAGCAGGTAGGCCCCAACAAAACACTGCAGGGCAACATGGACCCTTGCCTGCTCTACAGCTCCTTCGACACCATCCAGCACGAGACCATCAAGATGCTGAAGGCATTCGGGCCGCAGCGCCACATCGCCAACCTGGGCCACGGCGTGTACCCCGACACCGACCCCGAAAAAGTGAAATGCTTTGTGCAGACCGTGAAGGAATATGGGGAAGTCAGGAAGTCAGAAAGTTAGAGAGTTTGGGAGTGATGCGTAGCCCTTTAGGCTACGAACCTGTTTAGAATTTTACAAAAAGAAACTCTAAACAGGTTCTATATATAGGCGCAATAGGCGCAACCATAACGGCTCATATATAGAAAGCCCCGCCTTTACAGTGGGGCTTTTTATATATGAGCCGTTCACTTTTCACTTTTTAACTTTATACCTCCCTTACCCGACGGCCAGGTGCGTTTCGGGGTACTTGTAGGCGGTGGAGGAAGTGCGGGTGCTCAGCGCCAGCGCCAGCGTCAGCGTACCCACCCTCCCCAGGTACATCGACAGGATAATAACGGTTTTGCCTACATCGGAAAGGCCCGCCGTGATGCCGGTGCTCAGCCCCACCGTGGCAATAGCCGACACCTGCTCCAGCGCCAGCTGGATGATGCTGAACTGCCCGTCGGAGATGGAGAGGACGAACAGGAAAAACAGGTTCAGGACGGCCGCGAACGTGAACACCGAGAAAGCTTTGTAGGCAACAGAATGCGGAATGGTGCGGTTGCCGATCTCCAGATTCCGCTTGTTGCGTATGGTTGTGACGACGGCCAGCAGGATAACCATAAAGGTAGTGGTCTTGATACCGCCCGCCGTAGAGCCCGGTGAGCCGCCGATAAACATCAGGAAGATGAAAAGCAGCATGGTGGGCACCGTCAGCGCCGAGATGTCCACGGTGTTAAACCCAGCCGTGCGCGTGGTCACCGATTGGAAGAAGGCCGTTATCAGCGCCTCGACCGGCTTCTTGTCCGACAGCGTGTTGAAGTATTCCAGCAGAAAGAAACCAATGGTGCCGGTGGCCAGCAGGATGGCCGTCATATAGATGGTGATACGTGTCTGCATCCGCCAGTTTTTCCAGGGAGCCTTCAGGCGGGCGCGCATGTTCTGCCGCGAGAAGATATCCACAATGGTCGGGAAGCCCAGGCCGCCGAATATGATCAGCGTGGCAATCACCAGGTGCAGGATGTAGGCGTGCCGTACCGGCTCCGTGTACAGGCCCTGCGGGTAAAGCGAGAACCCGGCGTTGCAGAAAGCAGACACCGCGTGAAAAACAGAGAAGAAGATTTTGCTCCCCAGATTCGGAAATTCCACTTCGGTGCCCCAGGTCATAAACACGGACGCCGCCCCGATGCCCTCGATGAGGAGGGTTAGAAAGACGAGCTTTCCGAGCATGCCCTTGGTGGAGTAAAGCGATTCGCTCTCCAGCAGTTCATGCATGGCCACGTGCTGCTTTATCCCGACGCCCTGCCGGATGAGAGAGGCAAAGAACGTGGCAAAGGTAAGGATGCCCAGCCCACCTAACTGAATCAGGAGCAGCAGCACCACCTGTCCGGCAAAGGTAAAGTAAGTGCCCGGGTCCACCACGGCCAGGCCCGTGACGCAGGAGGCGCTGGCGGACATGAACAGCGCGTCGATGAAGCGCATGCTGCCCGGCGCATTCGTCATTTTAGGGAGCATGAACAGCCCCGCGCCCACCAGCACCAGAAAGATAAAGCTGAGCAGGAACGTGAGGGAGGGGCGCAGCCGCAGCGTCTTCAGGTGCACCTGCGTTTCCAGCAACTCCACCGTCAGTAGCACCAGCATGTACAGCGACACCGCCACCCGGTAAAACTCCACCGAGAGCGGGATGCCGATTCCTTCAAAAACGCTATATATGAGCGGGAAGCCCAGCACATAGGTGGAGAACTCGTTAAGAAAGATAATTCCCATCAGAATCCCCTCGAACCAGGTGCGCCTTAGAAACTTGGCCCGCTCGAAGGCGTACAGGATGCGCAGGAGGTATATGAGCACGAAGATGGACAGGATGGCGTCGATGGCATGGTACAACAGATGCAGGTCCCCGGGGTCTTCCTCCACCCCGTGCGCGTAAACCAGCAGGCCAATGGCAAGCAGCGTGAGCACGTAAGTCGAGCGGCGCATGATCATGTAGGCCGTCAGCTTGCTGCCGTATAAAATTCTGTTAAGCGTTTCGGTAGTCATGCGTCATATCAAACCTTTAGTTGTGTGCCCGCCCCGCGCGGGTTTTGCAGGCAGGAGCCTCTAAGGATACTTGCTTCACCCGCCGCCCGTTGCCGCCAGCCCAGGTTTTGTCGGTGAGGTGCTTCATACTTCTGCCTCCCTGCCCCATATGGCGCTTTACCCGACGGCCAGGTGCGCAGCCGGGTATTTATAGGCCGCAGTCGAGGCGCGCGTGCTCAGGGCCAGCGCCAGCGTCAGCGTGCCCACCCTTCCCACATACATTGAAATCACTATTATCAGCTTCCCCATATCCGACAGGCCCGCCGTGATGCCGGTGCTCAGCCCCACCGTGGCAAAAGCCGACACCTGCTCGAACACCAGGTGTACGATCTGGAACTGTGCATCCGTGACAGAAAGCAGGATCACGAAAACAACATTGATCACCACCGCGAACGTAAACACCGAAAACGCCTTGTAAGACAGCGAATGCGGGATACTGCGGTTCCCGATCTCCACGTTTTCCCGCCCCCTTATAGTTGCGGCTACAGACAGGAGGATGATGGTGAAGGTGGTGGTCTTGATACCGCCGCCCATGGAGCCGGGCGAGGCTCCGATAAACATCAGAACAAGGAACACCAGCAGCGTGGACACGCTGAGGGAGGACACGTCTACGGTGCTGTAGCCCGCCGACCGGGTAGTGGCCGACTGGAAGAAGGCGGATACGAGCGCCTCCGCAAACCCGAGGCTCGAAAGCGAGTTGTAATACTCCAGCAGGAAAAAAATCAGGGTGCCGGCGGCAAGCAACCCAGCCGAGGTGTAGATGGTGACGCGCGAGAGCAGCCTCCAGTTGCGCCAGGGCGCCCCCAGGCGCCGGCGCATGGCCGTGGGTGAGAACACGTCCAGCATGGTCGGGAAGCCGATGCCGCCCAGTATCACCAGCGCCGCGATAATCAGGTGCAGCACATAGGAGAAGCGGACCGGGGCGGTATATAGCCCCTCCGGAAAAAGCGAGAAACCCGCATTGCAGAAGCCCGACACGCTGTGGAAAACAGAAAAGTATATTTTCCCCGCCACGCTTTCGAAACGCACCTCCGGGCCCCAGCTGAAAAAAATGATGGAGGCGCCCACCGCCTCTATCGACAGGGTCAGGAGGATGAGCTTCGGCAACAGGCCTTTGGTGGAGAAGAGCGACTCGCTCTCCATGATCTCGTGCAGGGCCACATGCTGCTTGATGCCGATGCCCTGCCGCATCAGCGAGGCAAAGAACGTGGCGAAGGTCATCACGCCCAGGCCGCCCAACTGCACGAGCAGCAGCAGCAGCACCTGGCCCGAGAGGGTAAAGTAAGTGCCGGGGTCCACCACAACCAGCCCCGTGATGCAGGAGGCGCTGGTGGCCATAAAAAGCGCGTCGATAAAACGCATGCCGTCGGGCGCGTTCGTCATCTTGGGGAGCATGAAAAGCCCTGTGCCGATGGCAATGAGGGAAATAAAGCTTACGATGAACGTGATGGCGGGCTTTACCTGCAGGGCCTTCAGGTGGACTTTTGTTTCGAGCAGCTCGATGACGAGCAACACCAGCATATACAGCGACACCACGATGCGGTATACCTCCACCGAGAGCGGAATGCCGATACTTTCGAAGAGGTTATATATGAGCGGGAAGCCCAGCACATAGGTGGAGAACTCGTTAAGAAAGATAATTCCCATCAGAATCCCCTCGAACCAGGTGCGCCTCAGAAACTTGGCCCGCTCGAAGGCGTACACAATGCGCAGGAGGTATATGAGCACGAAGATGGAGAGGATGGCGTCAATAGCCTTGTACAGCTTGTTCAGCATCATGGGGTCCTGCTCCACCCCGTGGGCATATATAAGCAGGCCCAGGGCGGCCCCGGTGAGGGTGTAGGCGGTGTGCCGCATCAGGGCATAGGCCCGCAGCTTGCTACCGTACAGAAACCTGTTAAGCGACTCCGTATTCATCCTTCTGGAACAACCTCACCTGCCGGGCCTCTTCTAAAAGCCTGGCTTTGTTTACGGGCACCACCCCCACCTGCTCGCAAACCAGCCCGCCGCCCAGGTTGCTGAGGCCGGCCATCAGCTCTTTGGAGGTGCGCAGGGCCATGCACAGCGCCGCGATGCTGATCACGGTGTCGCCGGCGCCAGACACGTCGGAGATGGCACGGCGGTGGGCGGCTATATAGGTTTTATCTTTTCCGTCGGCCACAAACACGCCCCGCTCCGACAGCGTCACCAGCACCCGCCGCACCTGCAGGCGCTTTTGCAAATCGGCCACGGCCGCTTCAAAGGCGGGCAGGTTCTCATCGGCAAACTCCACCTTCAGGCCCTCCTTCAGCTCCTTCAGGTTGGGTTTGAACAGGGTGCAGCCTATATAGCTGAGGAAATTCTTTTTCTTGGGGTCTACCACGCTGGGGATGCCGCGCGCGTTGGCCAGTTGCAGGAAGCGGCGGATGTTCTGTTCCGAGAATACACCTTTGTCGTAATCCTCAAAAATCACCACATCGGCCTTGTCCAGCAGCTTCAGGAAACGCTCCTCCAGGCGGCGCTCTTCCTGCTCCGTCAGGTTGTGCTCTATCTCGGCGTCGACGCGCAGCAACTGCTGCGCCCCGGCCAGGATGCGGTGCTTGATGGTCGTCACCCGCTCCGGACTTTGCAGGATGCCTTCGGTGGAAAGGCCTTTCTCCTCCATCAGGCGCAGGTAGTCGGCCCCGTCGGCATCATCGCCGATAGCGGAGCACAGCAGGGCCGTGGCGCCCATGGCCTCCACGTTCAGGGCCACGTTGGCGGCGCCGCCCAGGCGTTTCTCCCGCTTTACTACATTTACAATGGGTACGGGTGCCTCGGGAGAGATGCGCGTTGACTTTCCCCAGAGGTACGAATCAATCATCACATCTCCCACCACCAGCACAGTAAGTCTGTTGAAGGCCTCAAAGAGGCCCTCTAAACTTGTAATTTGCGTCATTACTGCAGTTTTGCAAGGCTGCTCTTGATGCGGCGCATCGCCTCGGTCAGTTGTTCGTCGGAGGCGGCAAAAGAGAAACGGATGCACTGCGGTGCCCCGAACGCCTCTCCGCCCACTGTCGCCACGTGCGCGTCGGCCAGCAGGAACATGGCCAGGTCCTCCGAGTTCTCTATGGTTTTGTCGCCGGCGCGCTTGCCGAAGTAGTGGCTCACATCCGGGAAGATATAAAACGCGCCTTTCGGCACATAGGTCCCGAGGCCTTCTATCTCGTTCATCAGGCCCAGCACCAGGTCACGGCGGCGGCGGTAAGCCTCGGTCATTTCCAGCGAGGACGCGCTGCCGCCCTTGAGCGCTGCGGCGGCTGCCTTCTGCGAGATGGAGCAGGTGCCGGACGTAATCTGGCTCTGCAGTTTGTCGCAGGCGGAGGCAATCTCCTTGTTGGCGGCCATATAGCCTACGCGCCAGCCCGTCATGGCATAGCCTTTCGAGAAGCCGTTCACCGTCACCACGCGGTCTTTGATGGCGTCGACGCTGGCCAGGCTGAAATGCTTGCCCTCGAAGTTGATGTACTCGTATATCTCGTCGGCGATCACGTACACCTGCGGATGCTTCTCCAGCACTTTGGCGATGGCGCGCAGTTCGTCCTCGTCCCATACCGCGCCGGTGGGGTTGCTGGGCGAAGAATACATTACCAGTTTGGTGTCGGAGGTGATGGCTTCCTCCAGTTGCTCCGCTGTTACCTTGTAGTCGTTCTCCAAGCGGCCCATCACCGGCACCGGCACCCCTTCGGCCAGCTTCACAATCTCCTCGTACGACACCCAGTAAGGCGAGAAAATGATCACCTCGTCGCCGGGGTTGGTGAGGCACAGCACGGCGTTGGCAATGCTCTGCTTCGCTCCCGTAGACACCACGATGTTCTCCGGCTTGTAGTCCAGGTTGTTGTCGCGCTTGAATTTGTTCACGATTTCCTGGCGCAGTTCCGGGTAGCCCGGCACCGGCGTGTAGAAGGTGAACCCGTCGTCGATGGCCTTTTTGGCGGCGTCTTTTATATACTGCGGCGTCTGGAAATCAGGCTCGCCAAAGCTCAGGTTGATGACATCGTGCCCCTGCGCAGCCAGTTCGCGCGCCTTTTTGGCCATGGCGATGGTTTGTGACTCAGACAAGGCTAAGATTCTGTCTGACAGTGCTGATCTTACTTCCTCTGTGTTTTGCATCTCTTTTCTGGTTAAGCTGGCAATTTACTAATAAAGCCACAGACTATCCAACGTTGCGGCCGTGGCATTTGCATTTGTTGCTGCCGTTCAAGTTGGGGATAAGTGTTGAAAATAAAAAGCACTGTGCTGTATATCAGCCACAAAAGAGAGGGCGGCGATGTATATATGGCATCCTGCCTACCACAAATTAGAAGGGCTGAGGATTCTGCGTTTGTTATATAGCCGCACGCCCAGCACCACCTCATGGCTGGAGGCACCCATGGAACTCACGCCGGTGTCGTAGGCGTAGCCCAGCTCATATATATGGTTCAGGGTGAGGCCCGCCAGAAAGACGACGCTGTCGTGCTGCCGGTACGAGACGCCTGCCCAGATGCGGTTTTTATATAAGGCCCGGAGGTTGTAATCCACAGACACGGGCAGCGGGCGCAGCCATTTCACCATCACCGAGGGGATAAACGCCAGTTTTCCGGAGGCGGCGACTTTGTAGGCTCCCGTAAAAAAGTAGTGGATGCGCGCCTCCCCCGCATCGCCGCTGAAGGCAACGGCATTCCCCAGCACCTCGGCGGCGGAAGCGCCCGCATAGAACCTGCTCGAGTACAGCCACAGCCCGCCCGACAGGTTAGGCCGCCAGGTGCTTCTGTCTGTTCCGGCGGCATCATTCGGGTCCACGAAAGACAAAGAGCTGCCCGCCACTTTCATTTGCGTCAGCCCGGCTGACACCCCCGCCGCCGCCTTCAGGTTTTCGGTAAGGGGGGTGTGGTAAGCGTAGGAGAAGTTGGCCTCCGTCCGCTCGAACGGCCCCAGTTTGTCGTGCAGCAGGATGAGCCCTGCGCCGTGGCGGGGCTTGTAGCGTTCGGTGCGGTGGATGCTGCGCTTTTCCCGCTCTGCGGCAAAGCCCGGGGTCCTTGTTTCCACAGAGCCGGGGCTTGCGGCGATGTTTTTCTTTGCTAGTCTGGAATGTGCGCTGAGGTAATAGGTGCTCGGCGCTCCTTCCACCCCCACCCATTGGTTGCGCGCACTCAGTCTGATGTCCGTGTAATCCTCGATGCCCGCAATGGCCGGGTTGAGGAGGAAGTTGTTTATCATGTACTGGCTGTGCTGTGGCTTCTGCTGTGCAAAACCCAGCAGGGGCACGAGAATCAAAAAAACAAGGGCTAAGGTTCTGCTCATGGGAGAGATTAATGCACGATGCTGACAGATCCGGTAAGTTTGCGCCCTCCACTTAACGTGATCACATAAAAGTAGGTGCTCTGCGGCAGCGCTTTCCCGTGCAGGGTGCCGTTCCATTCTCTTATATAGCCGGTCCTTTCAAAGAGCCTGCTCCCCCACCGGTCAAAAACCTCGACGCGCGCGTCGGGGTAGCCCTCCAGCGTGGCGATTTCCCATGTCTCGTTCACGCCGTCGCCATTGGGGGAAAAAGCATTCGGAATCACCAGCTCTTTCCGCATGATCACTTTCACCTGGCCGGTGACCCGGCAGCCGCCCGCGGTGGTTACGGTCACGGTGTAGGTAGTGGTTTGAGCGGGCTGCGCCACCGGGTTGGCTACAGTGGTATTGCTGAGTCCCGAGGCGGGCGTCCATATATAGCTTGCCCCGCCGGGCGCACTTTGAATTTCTACACTTTCGCCCTCGTCCACAATCACTTCTGCAAAAGGCGCCAGCTCCGGTACCGTCTCCACCACGGCACGCACCGGCACGCGGCTGCTCTCGCAGCCATCCCGCACCACCGACACATAATAGGTGGCCGTGGCAGTGAGTTCGGGGGTTATATATCGGCTGCCGGTGGCATCCTCCAGGGGCGGGGCACCAGAAGCCGCTGTATACCACCGGTATTCGCTCTCGTTGCCCCCGGTTGCCTTTAACGTAATCGTGCCGGGGCCGCACCGTTCCACGTCAGGCACAATGGGCGGTGCCGGTGTGGGATTGGCCTTCACGGCCACTGCGTCTGCTGTGACGGTGCCGCAAACGGTGGACACCTCTATGGTATAATTGCCCGAGACTGAGGCGACCAGTTCCGGATTGTTCTCCCCGACCGGGATGCCGTTCCGCTTCCAGGTATATACAGGCCCGGCCAGCCCCGGCACCGACAACCGCACGCTTTCCCCCTCGCAGAAAGTGATGGCCCCTTCAACGGTTATTTCCACCGGGTCAAGCGGGAGTTGGCACCTCACCCGGATGTGCAGTTTGGCTGTGGCGGTTTTGGCATAGCACTGGCCGGAGCCGGCGTCGCTTACCTCGTACGTCACCACATTATCGGCTTCCGCCACCCAGGCATCGGGGGTATATATGATTTTGTCTCCCACAATCTCCGCCACGCCTTTCCCTGTCTGGCTGACGATGCGCGTGAGGGTGAGGGCGGCGCCTCCTGTGTGGGTGTCGTTGGCCAGCACGGCCACTTCTATGGGCTTGCCGGGTGCTGCCTCCACCATATCATCGTTCGCCACGGGCACACCGGCTTCGCCCAGCACGCAGATGGTCTGCTCGTTGGAGCTCCCCCCGGTGGAGCCTGTAAAGCCATAATAGACTTCCTTCGTTCCCCTGAACACGTTTTTGATAATATCGTCGGTGTGGCTGATGCGGAGTTCTCCGTCGAAGTACAATTGCAGCAACTGGGTTTCGGGGTCCCAGGCGATTTTGTAGGTATGGCACTGGTTGTTCTCGATGTCAGGGCTGTTCGGGTCGATTGGCATGGCGCGGACCACAGGCTGCCGGATGTTGCCGTTGTATACCAGGGCCGTGTGGTCTGCGGCAATGTCGGCGGGGTCGTCCATGTTGTGCCAGGTATCAAATTCCATCGCGACAGACGGACGGATTCCACTGGGGTCGCCATAGCCCAAGCCTCCTCCTATGGCTCCTGTGGCCGTCAGTCCCCGTGGGTCGTTATGCATCAGAAAAGCAATTCCATCGGCCCCTTCCCTGTCTTTGGTGCCCATATAGATGATGAACTCCAGCTCCACCGGCTTCGACAAATCCAGTTTCTTTTCTGACCAAATAGATCCGTAACGGTTCATCCGATCCTCCGTGATCTTGTAGCACTGCTCCGAAAGCTTCACGGCATCGCCACGGGTTACAAACTGCGCCTGAGTAGCCAAAGGAGTGAAAAGCGCGACAAGAAGGCAGCCCCATATAGCTGTGAGAATCGTTCGGGTAAAAGCAGGGAATTTCGCTTTGGGCGGTAGCGGAGCATTCATGGCCCGATGCTAACGATAAAAAGATAGAAAAAAAAGATTATTTTATCTTCTCTGTTGTCAGATGCCAGAAATGCGCGCATGTGCTGCAATGAAGCGAAGGGCAGGAAAGACTTACCCTATGGGTGTGGAGAAAGCCACACCCATAGGGTAAGTCGGTTACCAGAGGTTCTGCGGGCAAAGCACCTTCGCCTTGTTGAAAATGCGCATCCCGACCACCACCTCATGATTGCCTCCCCCCATGCCGTTGAAGGCAGGCACGCCCCTGTCGTAGGCGTAGCCGAGGTCAAAGATGTGGCTGATGGTGACACCGGCCAGTACGGCGTAATTCCCGTTCTGCCGGTAGGAGCCACCTACCCACAGCCTGTTGTCGTACACCGCGCGCAGGTTGAAGTCGACTGAGCCCGGCAAAGGCTGCAACCACATCAACATGATAGACGGTATCAGGCTCACTCTTTCGGTGATGTCGAATTTGTAGGCGCCCGTCAGGAAATAGTGCTCGTACAGCAGGTTTCGGTCCTGTACGGCATTGTCGAAATTAGTGGCGTTGCCCAGAAGCTGCGTTGCCGAGCTCCCAATGTAAAAGCTGTTCCCATATAGCCAGAATCCGGCGGAGAGGTTTGGCTTCACCATGTTCCAGTCTGCCTTGGCGGCATCAGCAGGGTTGGAAAAGGTCAGCTCCTCCGAGCGCAGCTGCTGCTGGATCAAGCCTGCGCTGATTCCACCCGCCAGTTTTACGTCACGGGAGAGTTTCAGGTGATACGCGTAGGCCAGGCTCGCCTCTGTTCTGGCAAAGGCCCCCAGGCGGTCACGCACGGCCAGAATGCCCACGCCGTGGTGCGGCCTGAACTGCTGGCTGATCCGCCCGTTCTGGTTTCTGCCGCCAAACGAGGGGGTCGATTTGCCCGTCCGGTAACGCCCTCCCCTGGATGTGAAGCCGATGGGGGCATGGGCGCTGATATAAATTGTTGATGGCTCGCCCTCTATGCCCGACATCTGGGACCTGTTGCCGATCTTCACATCCGCGTACTGCTCGATGCCGGCAATAGCCGGGTTGAGCAGGTAGTTGTTGATGGAGTACTGGCTGTATTGAGGCTTCTGTTGTCCGTACACCAGCAAAGGGATACAAAGAAAAATAAGGAGCGGTAAAAGTTGTTTCATGGGCGTTTCCTTGAGTAGGGTAGTTAATTCACAATGTTGAGATAGCCGGTAAACCTGCTCTTGCCGGGGATACTGATAACATAGAAATAAGTGCCGACAGGCAACGCGGCTCCCCTGTACGTCCCGTTCCAGTCACTCTGGTAATTGGCCCGCTCAAAGATCAGGTTTCCCCACCGGTTGTATACCTCCACCGCCACCCCCGGAAAGTACTCGATGTTTTCTATCTCCCAGTTGTCGTTCACACCGTCCCCGTTCGGTGAGAAGGCATTGGGAATCACGAGCAGCTGGCGCACTGTTACCACCACACTGGTCGTATCCTCGCAGCCTTCCCTGTTCTTCACCGTTAGCGTGTAGCGCGTGGTTTGCTCCGGCGTGGCAACAGGGCTTGCGGCAAGGGGATCATCGAGCCCTGCAGCCGGGCTCCATATATAACTTTCTCCTCCGCTCCCGTTCAGGCGCACGCTCTCGCCCGAATCGATGTCCTGGTCCGGCAAGCTGGCCACTGCCTCGGGCACAGGGTACACCAAGGCCTGCACTGGTGTCCGTTCTCCCTCGCACCCGTTCTTCACCAGCGCCACATAGTAGGTGCGGGAGTCTTGGAGGGCAGGAGTCGTGAAAGTGCCATCTGTGGAACCGGCAAGCGGCGTTGGGGCTGTTTCGCTCTCGTACCAGCGGTATTCGCCGGCGGCCCCTCCCGTGGCTGTGAGCGTTACGCTGCCGGGGCCGCAGGAGCTTCCGTCCTGCGCTGCGGGAGCCGCCGGGGCGGGCCACACACGCACTGTCACTTTGTTGGAGGAGAGGCTTGTTCCGCACTCGTTCTGCACCCGCAGGCTGTACTCGCCGCTTTCGGTGGCCTGCAGGGTGTTGGAACCGCCGGAAAGCTCCTGCCCGTCGCGCAGCCAGGTATATGTCACATTTTGGATGGCCGCCGTATGCAGCATCACGGCGCCCCCCTCACACACCTCCAGCCTGCCGTCTGCCTCTATCTCCGGCGCAGCAGGCTTTGTGTTGATAGTAGCCTTTACGGGCACCCGCTTGCTTTCGCACTGTCCGTTGGTGATGGCTACGTAATAGGTGGCGGAGGCGGAGAGTTCAGGCGTGGTGAAGGAAGCTGCGTCGGCACCGGCGATGGCCGCTCCGCCGCTGGCTGCCTGATACCACCTGTACATGCCCGGGCTGCCGCCTGAGGCGGTCAGCGTTACCGCCGCTTTCGCACAGGCTGCCGCACCTTGTACGGTAGGTTGCGTAGGCAAAGCGAGCACTTTTACCTGCTGCCCCTTGCTGCTGCGGAAGGTGCCGCACTGGTTGGTTATCTCCGCTGTATATATACCGGGCTCTTCGGCCACAAAAAAGTGTTTGTTGCCGCTTACCAGGGTCCCGTCTCTATGCCACGCATATGTTGTCTCCTTGTATTCCGGCACGGACAGCCGCACGCTCCCGCCCCTGCAAAACACGGTGGAGCCGGTGGCCACGACCTCGAACGCGGGCATGGGCTCCTGGATTTTAAGCTCCACCCTGTTGGTGCTCCGGACGGCTCCGCAGAAGTTGGACAGCTCCACGGTATACACGCCAGCTTCCCGTGCCACGTATTCGTTCGACCCGTCATACACCAGCACGCCATCCCGCTTCCACACGTAGGCGGCACCCTCCTGCGCCGGCACCGACATCTGCACACTTCCCTTCTGGCATACCAGCAGCGTGCCGGAATACACTATCGTAGGGGCCGCCAGCCTTCCGGCCACCGTCACTGTCACATCATCCGCTTTCCCGATGCAGCCGCTGGCGTCTGTCACCTCCACGCCGTACACCCCCGATCTGGTCACGGTGATGGCCTGCGCAGTAGACCCGTTGCTCCACTTATAGCTTTTGCCGGGGCTTGCCGTCAGCAGCACGCTGCCTCCCGCACACAAGGTTATCGGCCCGTTAGCGGTTATGGTTGGCTTCACTGGTGAGACGCAGGCGCCGCTTTGAGGGATTTGCACTGGCACAGATCCTTTGCTGTGCCGATTGGCAGACACACCGGAATTGAATAGCACTACAAAAGCAAGAACAAGGGTAATAGTCAGAAACCCACGGAGGCTTCTTGTGCCGAAGGAAGAGCTATACATAAAAAATATGGAATGCTTAATATTATACTTATTACTAATTTTAATAAATAAAGTTATAGATTTTTAGTTCCACAACTTATCATATAAATATTATTTTGCTCTTTCTTTATACTTATGTCCCCCGCCTAACTTTAGGGACAGCCTTGGCGATGGCTGGAAATTGTAGAGAGTTCTATTATGGGCAGGACACAAAAAGGGCTGCAAAGTGAATTTGCAGCCCTTTTTGTGAAGCGTATGTTTTTGTATGATGCTTATACTTTGCCGTAGGCCGTGCGCTCCACGATGCTGCGGCCGAGGGTAATCTCGTCGGTGTACTCCAGCTCGCCGCCCACGGGCACACCGCGGGCGATGGTGGTGATGCGCAGGTTCTGGTCGCGGAGTTTGCGGGTGAGGTAAAAGGCCGTGGTGTCGCCTTCCATGGTGGGGCTGATGGCCAGCAAAAGCTCCTTCACCTCCGACCGCGGCAGGCGCTCCAGCAGCGACTCGATCTGCAGGTCAGACGGGCCGACGCCCTCCAATGGGGATATGACGCCGCCCAGCACGTGGTACAGGCCCTTGTACTGCGAAGTGTTCTCAATCGCGATCACATCCCGGATGTCGCTCACCACGCACAGCACGCTTTTGTCGCGCAGCGGGTTGGCGCAGATGCTGCAGATTTCGGTGTCCGAGATGTTGTGGCACTGTTTGCAGTGCTTCACGTCGGTGCGCATCTTCACCAGCGACTCGGCCAGCGAGAAAGTGTCTTCCGACTCCTCTTTCAGCAGGTGCAGCGCCAGGCGCAGGGCTGTTTTCCTCCCGATGCCCGGAAGCTTGGCCAGCTCCTCGACGGCATTCTCAATCAACTTCGACGGAAAATCCATTCAGTGTCCCCTCTACTCTATGTCCGCCGACAGGTCTTTGTCGTGCAGGGCGGTACACATGCCCACCAGCTCCTCGTAAGAACCCACCTTCACGGTACACTTGCCTTTGTAATGGATCAGCATGGTACACTGCTCCGCCTGCTCGGCCGTATGGCGGCACACTTTGATGAGCGTCTCGATGACATGGTCGAACGTGTTCACTTCGTCGTTGTACACCACCAGGTTGCGGAGGTCCGTGCTCTCTTCCAGCAACTCTACCTCAACCTGTTCTTCATGTAAAATATCAGTATCCCAGTTCATGATGCAAAAATACAAACTATTAAGCACTTAACGAAGCCGAAGGCATCAGACATCCCCTTTTCTTTCGTCTGCGGCCTTGTTGATGGCGCGTTTGTTTTAACAATTCCGCAGCCTTTTTCATTCCGGCTGGCTGCAGGTTTTGCCATATTATCCGCTATACAGGCTGGCAGGCGCAATCCGCTGAAACAGGCTTTATTTTTGCTATACCGGGCAATAACAGCGAACTTGCATTGTTGCTCTGATCATCACATTCATACATACACTTCTATTCATGACGCTACTTCACCCCTTCCGGAAACTGGCTTTTTTGATAGTGCTGCTGGCCGCCTCGCTGCAGGCGCAGGCGCAGGGCAAACTGCTGACGATGCAGGACGCCATCCTCAACAGCAACCTGCAGCCCGAGAACCTGAAGCAGCTGAGCTGGGTGGCAGGCACCGACGACTTTGTATATATAGACCAACAGGACAGCGCCGCTGTGCTGATGCGCGGCAGCGCCACCTCCACCAAACGCATCCAGGCACTGACACTTGGCAAGCTGAGCAAGGCATTGGAGGCTGCCGGAGCGCAGCAGCTCAGCAGCTTCCCGGCGCTGCACTGGGCCGACGGGAACACGCTGGCAATGGAAGTGCAGCACAAACTATATAAGTACAACCTGAACGCTGACAAGGCAGAAGTCATCACCACTTTCTCAGAGGAGGCGGATTATACCGAGCTGGACCCGTCCCTGCAGCGCGTGGCCTACACCAAAGGCAACAATTTATATATATCCGCGCCGGGCGCACCGGATGTAGCTTTGACCGATGAGGCCAACGTGGCGATTGTATATGGGCAGGCGGCGCACCGCTCGGAGTTCGGTATCACGAAGGGCACGTTCTGGTCGCCGGACGGCAGGCAGCTGGCTTTTTACCGCATGGACCAGACCATGGTGACGGACTACCCCCTCGTAGACATCGCCCCGCTTCCGGCAGTTCCCAGCAACATCAAGTACCCGATGGCGGGCGGCAAGAGCCACCACGTGACGGTGGGCGTATATAACACGGCCACTAAGAAAACCACTTACCTAAAAACAGGCGAGCCCGCAGAGCAGTACCTGACCAACGTAACCTGGAGCCCCGACGGCAAGTCGGTCTATTTAGCCGTGCTGAACCGCGACCAGAACCATATGCAGCTGAACCAGTACGATGCGGCCACGGGCAACTTCGTCAGAACCCTTTTTGAGGAGAAGCACGAGAAATACGTGGAGCCCGAGCACGGCCTGTACTTCCTGCCCGGTAACCCGAAGCGCTTTGTGTGGGTGAGCGAGCGCAGCGGCTTCGACCACCTGTACCTCTACGACACCAGCGGCAAGCAAATCCGGCAGCTCACCAGCGGCGACTGGATGGTGACCGAAATCCTTGGCTTCAACAAAAAAGGAACTGAACTCTATTATACCTCCACCGCCGAAAGCCCATTGGAACGCCATATATACCGTGTAAACCTGGACAACGGCAAAATGAAGAAACTCTCTGACGGCAGCGGCACGCACCACGCACAGCTGAGCCCGGGTGGCAACTACCTCATCGACAACTACAGCAGCCGTGAGGTGCCGCGCATCATCCGGGTGCTCAACACGAAGGGCAAGCTGGCGCAGTCGCTACTGGCGGCCAGGAACCCGGTAGCGGAATATGCGCTTGGCGAGACAACCGTTTTCACGATTAAGGCGGAAGACGGCACCGATTTATATGCCCGTATGATAGCGCCGCCCAATATGGACAAAAGCAAAAAGTACCCGGTGGTGGTATATGTATATGGCGGGCCGCACGTGCAGCTGGTCACTGACAGCTGGCTGGCGGGTGCCAATCTCTGGATGCACCTGATGGCGCAGAAAGGCTATATCGTCTTCACCGTGGATCCGCGCGGCTCTGCTGGTCGGGGACTGGCCTTTGAGCAGGAAACCTTCCGTCAGCTGGGCACTGCCGAACTGGCCGACCAACTGAAGGGCGTAGACTACCTGAAGTCACTGCCTTATGTGGATGCGGAGCGCCTGGGCGTGCATGGCTGGAGCTTCGGCGGCTTTATGACCACCTCGCTGATGCTGCGCGCTCCCGGCGTGTTCAAGGTGGGCGTGGCCGGGGGCCCGGTCATCGACTGGAAATATTACGAGGTGATGTACACCGAGCGCTACATGGACACGCCGGAGCAGAACCCCGAAGGATATAAAGAAGCCAACCTGCTGAATTACGTGGAGGACCTGAAGGGGAAGCTACTGCTGATACACGGCACCGTGGATGACGTGGTGGTGTGGCAGCACAGCCTCGCGTTTATCAAAAAGGCGGTGGACGAGGGCATACAGCTGGATTACTTCGTGTACCCGGGCCACCCGCACAACGTGCGCGGCAAAGACCGCGTGCACCTTATGACCAAAGTGACGCAGTATTTTGAGGACAACCTGTAGGAAGCAAAATTTTAGGAACACGCTATGCCCGCCATCTCCCAGGCTTTTCGACAGGCCGTAAAACAGCTGAGCGACAAAGAGAAAGAAGCCATTATCCTGAAAGCGGTACGCCGCGATGCCGAGCTTTACGACCTGCTTCTGTTCGAGTTAGGGGAGCTGACGCTGGAGGAGGTATATGAGCAGGCCTCGGACAAGATACACGAGCTGCTGCTAAACGCCAGCGGCCGCAGCCTGGCCAAGGCGCTTGCCAAAGCCCTGCGCAAGGCGCTGAAGGAAGTAGCCCTCTTCAAGCGCATCACCAAAAGTGCAAAAGGGGAAATAGACCTGAACCTGTACACGCTGCGCCTTATCTTCGGCAACTTCACCGGCCAGTTCGACAGCTACTACAAAGGCTTTTACACCGCCACCGCCCGGCTGCTGCTCCGCACCATGCAGCTCATCCGCAAAAACCTGCACGAGGACTATCACCTGGAATATAAAGCGGAATTGGACAGTTTCCTGCAGCAAATCCACCACCGCGAAAAGCCCGTGCCCGTTGCGCTTCCGCACGCGTTTGAGGTGGAATAGGTGAATTCTGAATGAGTGATGGAGTGAATGAGCGAATCTTAATTTTGAATAATTGACTTCTGAATAACTGAATGGGGCCATATATGACCGAGGAGGCAACCGTTGCCTCCTCGGTCATATATGGCCCCATTCACTCATTCACTCCATCACTCATTCAAAATTAGATCCCGCTTACTTTCACGTCCTCCAGATTAATGACTGATACTTTTTCCAGCTTGCCGGCTTCAAAAGCCTGGTCGAATTTTTCGAGCGGTAATTTCTCCTTGGAGGTGTAATTTATATAGTCCTGGAAGCGCACGCCACCGACCTCACGGGCGTTCACGGCCTCCCGGAAACGGGTGCCCTCCGAGCCGTCCTCTTCCTCGAAACTGTAGGCAAGGTAATCCATGGTATGGTCCCGCCGGTGGAACCAGTACACATAGACATCCTGATGGTCTTCTCCCCCACCCGTTGCCTCAAATGTTACCTTCACCTTGTGGTAAGGCTCGCCTTTTACGGTGGCCTCGCCTATATAGGCCTTCTGCACCGCAGGGTCGTTGAGGAAATAGGGCAGCTGGGCAAAGTAGATTACCGAGTTTACGGAGGCGCTGTACGCCTCCAGCTTTTCCTGCGGCAGTTCCACTACTGCGTCGTCCACGGTGCGCTCGAAGCCGCTGTTGCGGAGCACGTCGTGGATGCGCTGCCCGGTAGAGTCGGTGAAGGTGCGGCTGTAGACGTAGGCGCCGTTATCGCGGAGGGCGCGGTACTGCCTGTCGCGAAACCGGAACGTCACCACGCTCTGGTCCAGGTGCTGCCCGCCGTGGGCGGCAATGGCGGCATCCACAATGGCCTGCGCCTCCGATTTCTCCTCCGGGGTGCAGCCAGCGGCCGCAAGCAGCAGAAACGCCAGCAGTATATAGAATTGTCTGGATGGGTTTGTCATGAGCGGCAAAAATTTAAAATTCAAAGGTAGGCATTACGCCCGAAAGCTGCACAGAGCCTCAAACGAAAACCGCCCCGCCACTTCGGAGAGCGCGGGGCGGAAATCGAAAAAAAGAGGGTTGCTTATTTCTGGGCAGTCACGTCGAAAGAAACGGTAAACTCATCGTCGATCGCCTTGTCGCCCAGGTTGTCGAAGAAGCTGTTAGAGCCGTAGCGAATGTCGTATTTTGCGCGGTCCACCACTACATCGGCCTGCGCTGTCACCACATCCTCAGCCACGTTGATGGTAGCCGGGAAGGTAACAGGGTTTGTCTTGTCTTTAATGGTCAGGTCGCCTTCCACGGTGTAGTTCGGCTGTCCGGCGGCGGCACCGTCAATCGGCGTCACGCTGGTGATCTCGAACGTGGCGGTCGGGTATTTCTCCACGCCGAAGAAGTCGTCTGACTTCAAGTGGCCCACCAGTTTGCCGTTGTCCTCTGCGCTGGTCAGGTCAGAATTCGTGAGGCTGTGCATATCTATCACCAGGGTGCCGCCCGCCAGTTGGCCGCCGACTACGTCCAGTTCGCCGTTTTGCAGGGCGATGTTTCCGAAGTGCTCGCCGGTCACTTTCTTACCGTGCCAGCTTACCTCGCTCTTCTCCGCTACCACATTGTAGGCTTCAACCTCTCCGGAGGCTGGCGCTGCCTCGGCGGCAACTACGGTTTCAGTGGCTGCTGCCGTTGCTGTTTCGGTGGAGTTGCTGTTGCAGGCCGTGAATAAAAGTGCTGCGGCAAAGGAAGCATAAATGGCTGTCTTTTTCATGATGGTGTTTTTAATTGTTTCTTAATTTGTGTTAGTGCCGTTTCGAAGCGTTTTTCTGTCTACGGCACAAATATATGTATATACATTTAATGTACAAACATATTAAAAGAAATTTAGTTCATTTTCTCTGGTAGAAGAACATATATGGTAGCGTGCTGGAAGAGGGGATTTCTTGTTCCTGCCTCAGCAGGACGCCTAACGGGTTTGTTATAACACCTTCATTCATAGAGGCCACCGCATCTTAACTCGCCTGACGCCCACTCTTCTGCACCCTTAAACAAGAGCCCCGCTCATATGTTCAGGAAGTTTTATATATAGGCTTTCCATTTTAGCTGGCAGCAGCCTAAAAAAGGAAGCCGCTCCTTTATATTGGAGCGGCTTCAGGATAGGGCGGTTATATATAAATAACTGACGTTGCGCAAAATTAAAGCAGTTTAGAAAACGCCCTTCATAGTTATAGATTCTAAAAGTGACATGCTGTGAATTGCCATCGTTTACTGCCGTAGGGACAGGTTTCACCACAACAACATCATATATGGCCTTGCCACAATCTGATGGCCGGGCCTGATCAGCCCCTTATTTTGTCGAGCAGCCTGTTCAGTTGCTCCGCCTCCTCTGTGCTCAGGTTGGTGATGCCGGTGCCAGCCCCGCTTTCGACACCGTCCATCTGCTTCAGCAAGGCGAGCCCTTTTTCCGTTATCAGCACATCCACGGTGCGGCGGTCAGCGGGGCACTGCTTGCGTGTTACCAGCGCCTTCGCCTCCAGTTTGTCCACAATGCGGGAGGCGTTGGAGGTTTTGTCCAGCATGCGGTCAATCAGCAGGCTGATGGTGGCGGGCTTGGGGTGCTGCCCGCGCAGGATGCGCAGCACGTTGTACTGCGGCAGGGTTACGCCGAAGGGCTTGAACAGGCTTGCCTGCGCCTGCTGCACCCAACCGGAGGTATATAACAGGTTGATGTGCGCCTTCTGGTGCTCGCTCTTAAAAGTGGGCTGCTTGATTTCTTCTTCTATCTTCATCTTCAAAACTGCTTCTCCTGGATTAACCCCTAAATATATGTATATACATTCAATGTACAAACATAAAAAATAGTTTCATTCTCTGCTCCCTGTGTTCGTACCTCTGGGTAACATTCGTACCTCTGGGTAACAGCCGAAAGCCCTAAATGGTTGGCGCTGGTGTGCAGGCACCAGCACGGCCGCAGGTGTTTACTTTAAGAAAAGCACCCCGTCCTGCTCCCGCACCAGCTGGAACGGCTCGTCCTCCACGATCAGGAAGCCGTCGAGGTCGGCGAAGTCGAAGGCGCTGCTCAGCTGCATAGCCGACCATATCCCCAGCGTTGTCTCCACCATGCAGCCCAGCATGGCCATCATGCCGTGCTTGCGGGCCTCCTGCAGCAGGCGCACCGCGTTCAGGTAGCCGCCCGCCTTCATCAGCTTGATGTTGACACCGTGAAACTCCGTGCGCAGCAGCTCAAAATCAGCCGTGTCCGTCACCGATTCGTCGGCCACCAGCGGAATAGGGCTCATTTCCTTCAGGTGGGCGTAGGCGGCGGCGTGCGAGGCGGGCATGGGCTGCTCCACAAAAAGCACCTGCGCCGGGTCCAGCGCGTTCAGGAAAGTCACCAGTTCGTCCGGGTTCTGCCAGCTCTCGTTGCCGTCTATCACTATTTTGCGGGGCGTGGCCTTCAGCACCTCCTGCACCAGGTCCAGCCCCTGCTCCTGGTTCACTTTCACCTTCAGGCTGCGGAAGCGGTTCAGGTTGTTGGCCTGTATAAACTCCTGCACCTGCCCTGGCTCCATAATAGGCAGCGAGTAGCAGGTGGCCTGCTGCCCTGGCGGTCGCTGGCCCAGCAGCTGGTGTACGGGGATGCCCTTGTGCTGACAGAAATAGTGCAGGTAAGCCGACTCCACGGCAAAGCGCAGCGCATTCACCGGCGGGTGCTCCTGCAGCAGTTGCAGCAGGTCTTCCATGCTCTTCATCCCGGCCAGGCCCGCCATCAGCAGCACCTGGTACTGCTGCAGCAGCAGCTCCGGTGTCTCGCCGTAACGGATGTTGGGGGCCGCCTCGCCGAAGCCGCTGAAGGTGCCGTCCGTGACCTGCACCAGAAAGTTGAGTTTCTCGTCGCTGGCGTTCCGGGCTATTTTCCAGGTGTACTTCAGTTTGAGGTGCAGGGCCTCGATGCGCCATGTCAGCATATATAAAACAGTACTTATCAGGTGAAAAGATAGCCGAAATTGCACGTTTTTCTTATAAAAAGCTATCCCAGGCCCCACAATCACACAGGAAAGATAAAGTTTGCACCCAGACACCTGAAGCTGTTTAAAATCGGAGGGCACCAGTTTGCGGATGCGGTTTTTGCCTTTATATTTGCTAATCCAATGTAGCTGCGCCCTGTTGATTTTTGCTTGTGCGGGAGGTTTAGCGGGTGTGTTTCTGCAAAGCCTTTCCCGGCGGCGACTATATAGCAAGCCGCTTTTTTCTTTCTTTTCGCTTATGAAGAAATCTTTCCTGCCCCTGGCCGTGCTGGTCTGCATCACCCTGGCAGCCCTGCTTACCGTGCTGCAGCAGTACGGTTTTATTTCCTTCCCGGCCGAGGTGCTGCTGGCGGTGCGCTGGGTGGGCATCGCGGTGTTGCTGGGCTACGGCCTGCAGAAGCGCTCCCTCACCACCTGGATTCTCATCAGCATGGTGGTGGGCGCTGAGATCGGTTACGACTTCCCCGCATTCGCCACCAACCTGAACGTGCTGAGCAAGATTTTCCTCAAGCTCATCAAAACCATCATCGCGCCGCTCATTTTCGCCACGCTGGTGGTGGGCATTGCCGGCCACTCCAACCTGAAACAGGTGGGCAGCATGGGCTGGAAAGCCATTGTTTACTTCGAGGTGGTGACCACGCTGGCGCTGTTCATCGGGCTGGCCGCCATCAACATCAGCAAAGCCGGGGAGGGCATCGACGCGGGGCTGGCCCAGAGCCAGGAGGAAATCGCCGCCGTGCCGCCGCAAACCACTTCCGACATCATCCTGCACGTGTTCCCCGAAAACATCGCCAAATCGGTGGTGGAGGGGCAGGTGCTGCAGATTGTGGTGTTCAGCGTGCTGTTTGCCATCGGCCTGGCCATGGTGAGCGAGAAGAAGCGCAGGCCCATGCTCGAGTTCTGCGAGAGCCTCTCCGAAACCATGTTCAAGTTCACGAACATCATCATGTATTTTGCCCCGGTCGGGGTGGGCGCGGCCATTGCCTACACGGTGGGCCATATGGGCTTCGGCATTTTGCTGAACCTGTTCCAGTTGCTGGCTACCCTGTATGTGGCGCTCCTCGCTTTTGCGCTGCTCGTGCTGCTGCCGGTGGCCCTGCTTGCGCGCATCCCGGTCCGGCGCTTCCTGCAGGCCGTTTCAGGGCCGGTTTCCATTGCATTTGCCACCACCAGTTCGGAGGCCGCCCTGCCGCGCGCCATGGAGGAGATGGAGAAAATGGGCGTGCCGCGAAAGATTGTGGCCTTCGTGATGCCGACCGGCTACAGCTTCAACCTCGATGGCACCACGCTGTACCTGGCACTCGCCTCGGTGTTTGTGGCGCAGGCCGCCGGGATTCCGCTTACGTGGCAGCAGCAACTGGTGATGGTGTTCACGCTCATGCTCACGAGCAAGGGTGTGGCTGGCGTGCCGCGCGCCTCGCTGGTGATTTTGCTGGGCACCGTTGCCTCGTTCAATTTGCCGGTGTGGCCGGTATTCGCCATCCTGGGCATCGACGAGCTGATGGACATGGCCCGCACCTCCATCAACGTGACCGGCAACTGCCTCGCCACCGCCGTAGTGGCCCGCTGGGAAGGCGAGTTTGACCCGCAGCCGGAGACTGGCCTGGTAGAAACCTCCAACCCGGAACTGACACAGGACCAGCCGGAGGAAGACAGGGAACGGAAATTGGTGTAGGTTATATAGGAGCCATATATAAATCGCTTCGATTCCCTATTCCCAACAGCCATATATAGCTTTAGCGCAAAACCCGCTTCTGTTGCCTGCTGGCAAGGGAGCGGGTTTTGTTTTATAGCGCTCCTTTTTACGTCTTCACCTCTGTAGAACTATAAGTCCTGGTGGTTTTACTGGATTCCAAATATATAGTATATTCGTTAGCCCAATTCCGTTTATCCGACTATATTGGGAGGCTAAACAGAGTAACTCCGTTTAGCTGCTAGTTAGGCTTAAAGAAATGAAATATCACACTCTATTTGTGTTGTTACTCTTAATGAGTTGTTCCCAGCCGTCAACTAAAACGGAGCCAGCCTCTATTGAGAAGATTTCTCTTGTTGGGTACTCTTACAGAGAGAAGCCAACAAGAGATGGGTATGATTTCTATCTTGCCAGCCTACATGAATTAGCATCAAATAATAGTCTTACAGTTGTTAAAAGAGACAGCTTCACCGCTCCATTACACGCCTTCACCACAACTGATGGGAACTTAGTAAAATTATTCCCTGAACTGGCTGAGAGCTATCCTACTGACACATCGTTGTTCAATCTAAATCCAGAAAAGACAGGAATATACCACGGATTTAATTACATGCTGCTTCTTATTACAACTGACGGAAGAGTAAGAGTGGTGAGTTTTACCCCAAGAAGGGCTGAAGGAGCATTGAGAATTGTTTCTGATTCATTGCTTCGCTTCCAGGTAGATGAAGGAATGAGGCTAAAGGGAATGGACACAGTTTCCCTAATAGCCACTTTTGATAGTTTAGCAAGAAAGCACGTGCTGCCGTTACACCCCCTGCCACCAAACTCTTTGCCGGCTCCTGTATATAAAGGTCAGAAGCAGTAGGAAGAAGTCTCTACGCCTAACAAAACCTTCACGTCAGGCGGGTTTATACCCTATTATCATTATATTACTTTGCTGTTCGGTCAAGGTAATCAACATTATTACTCTTTAATCCGCCAGCCGCAAAGCCCAGCACGTTAAGAAGTTTGTGAAAGCATTAAAGAAAAGAAGGATTGATATAGAAGCGATTGAGGAGTTGTTCATTACGGTTCCGTCAGGAACCGTTGAAATGAGAGACGACCGAATCAACAAAGTTTGGGACGTTGCCATAGACACCTTCAATTTAGCTAAATTTCCGGTTACACAGGACTTGTACGAGGCAGTAACACTCGCTAATCCAGCCGCATTCAAAGGCGGCAATTTACCAGTTGAGACAGTTTCATGGACTGAAGCTGTCAGTTTCTGCAACAAACTGTCAGAATTTTTGGGGAAAAGCCAATGCTATTCCATTGACTCAGAAACTAAGGATATAACATTTGATTTCAAAGCAGATGGATTCCGATTGCCAACAGAAGCTGAATGGCAATATGCCTGCCAGGCGGGAACAAAAAATATCAGATATGGGGAATTGAACGAAATTGCGTGGTACAAGGGCAATTCAGAAAAGCGTACCCAGGAAGTCGGTAAAAAGCAACCAAACCAATGGGGGCTATATGATATGTTAGGAAACGTCTGGGAATGGTGCACAGACATTTATGACGAGACTGTTTATGGTTCGTATAGGGTTTTCAGAGGCGGGGGCTGGTGTGATGAAGAGAGAGGGGTGATGGCGACAACACGAAGAAGAAGCCATCCATACTCTTTCAAGATAGACGATTTAGGATTCAGAATAGCAATAAACTTGAAAAATTAGAAAGGAAAACCGCTAACTATACATACAGCTCAGAGTAGGTAGAAAGCCAATATATGAGACCGTTAGGCGCAAGGCTAAACGACCGCCCAACCTGACAAACCAGGAAAAAAGAGTTGCAGGTATATATAAGCTCAGTTAATTTTAGGGTATTGATAATTGAATCCTCTTGCAATAATCGAAGTCTGATCGATACACCTGACGTTTCAGATAGTGAACTTTTGAAGTAATTTCAGGAAATTCATGCTTGACACACCTATCCCACAGAGCTAATATATAAGGATGAGCCACACTACCAGCAGTAAAAAGGAACTGTCGCCAGCACAACGTGAAGCGCTACTCAGCGCATTAGAAGCCCGATTTACGAAAAACATGAACCGCCATAAAGGCCTTGAATGGGCAAAGGTGCGGGCAAGGCTGGAAGCCAGTACTGAAAAACTGTGGTCGCTCCATGAAATGGAGAGAACCGGCGGCGAACCGGATGTGGTCGGCCACGACAGTAAAACAGGCGAATACATCTTTTATGATTGCTCGGCGGAAAGCCCTAAGGGCCGCAGAAGCGTTTGTTACGACCGCGAGGGGCTGGAGTCGAGGAAAGAGCATCGGCCGGAAAACAGCGCCGTGGATATGGCTGCTGCCATGGGTATTGACCTGTTGACAGAAGAACAATACCGGGAACTGCAGCAACTCGGACATTTCGATGCGAAAACTTCGAGCTGGCTGCAAACACCTGCCGCCATCAGAAAACTCGGCGGCGCCATCTTTGCCGATTTCCGCTACGGCCACGTCTTTGTGTATCACAACGGGGCGCAATCCTACTATGCCGCCAGGGGCTTCCGTGGCTCGCTGAGGGTTTGATTCTTACCAAGCGAGTTTCCTAGGTAAGAACTTATCCGAGTAATAGGATAGGCAGACGCACGAATAACCCAAGCCCGGCTGCCAACAACGATTTAGCACAGCGGCGGGAACGGGATGACTTAAACGGGTGTGCGCACCGCCAAACCTGTGCCCTAAATCCGCGCCAACGCAGCCAATTTCCTATATAAGCCCCTCATTTTTAGCACCTAACCAGCACCACAAAAGCCGCAGCCTGAAGTCTGCGGCTTTTTTAATGAGGTTCACCTATCCAGGGGAGATGTATACTAAATTATATACAAAGTTTCTTATCTTTATATTTAAAGTTAGTATATAACAAAGCAACACCCATCTCCCCTCACAGACGAACATGAAAAAAGCGCTTAGGATTACCGGCTATCTACTGGCTGTAGTGATAGCCGCCGTTGCCGCGGGGTACATATACCTGCAGTACGCCTTCCCGAACGTGGATGCCGCCCCCGTGCTCTCGATTGAGAAAACGCCTGCGCTGGTGGAACGCGGCAAGTACCTGGCCAACCACGTGGCGGTGTGCATCGACTGCCATTCCACCCGCGATTTCTCCCGCTACTCGGGGCCGCTGCAGCCGGGTACCGAGGGCAAGGGCGGCGACAGGTTCGACCATTCGCTGGGCTTTCCCGGCACCTTTTACGCCCGCAACATCACCTCTGACAAAGAAACCGGCATCGGTGCCTGGACGGACGGCGAAGTGTATCGCGCCATGACCAAAGGGGTGAGCAAAAACGGAGAGCCCCTGTTTCCGGTGATGCCCTACAAAGCCTATAGCCAGATGAAAACAGAAGACGCTTATGCCGTTATCGCCTATATCCGCACGTTAGCGCCGATCAGGAACGAGGTGCCCGCGTCTGACCCTGACTTCCCGATGAACCTGATTCTGCGCACCATGCCGTCTGACGAGGCGCCCATGCTGGAGCAGACCGCCCTGGAAGATGAGGTGACAAAAGGGAAATACCTGCTCACCATCTCCTCCTGCGGCGACTGCCACACCCCCCGCGACAAGGGCAACCCCATCGAAGAGATGCACCTGGCAGGCGGCTCCGAGTTCCCGACGCCTGACGGCGGTAAGCTCCGCTCTGCCAACATCACCCCCGACAGGGAAACAGGTATTGGCAACTGGACAGCGGAGGTATTTGTGCAGCGCTTTAAAAGTCAGGAGCACCCAGCCGCCGTGGCCCCCGGCGGGCCCAACACCATTATGCCCTGGAGCATGTACGCCGGCATGAAGGAGGAAGACCTGCGCGCCATCTATAGCTACCTGATGACGGTGAAGCCCATCAACAACAAGATAGAGCGCTTCACGCCTCCCGCAAAGTCGTAGGACGGAAGCCATAGAAATTCCAGAAGCTGCCCATCCCCGCCGGGCAGCTTTTTTTGTACAAGAGCCCCAGAAGTTGTATTATAGCCTGCAGGATAACGAGGGCAACAAATGGAGCTTTATAAGCAGGAAGAAGACAGATTTCCGATACAACTGACCTACGCGAACTTTTGGATCCGTTTTATAGCCTTCCTCATCGACGGTTTCCTCACTTCTCTGCTGCTGGCGCTGGTGCTGCTGGCGCTGGACCTGCCGCTCGTGCCCGACGTGGCAGACCTGGAATCACAGATGAAACTGAACCTCCTCAGCGTTGCCGTTGGCTGGCTGTATTACGCCAGTTTCGAGAGTTCTACTTATCAGGCCACCCCGGGCAAGCAGACGATGGGTATTTTTGTGACAGACACCGGGGGCTACCGCATCTCCTTTTCCCGCGCCTCGGGCCGCTACTTTAGCAAATTGCTGTCGGGGCTCCTGCTGCTGCTGGGCTATATCATGGCGGCCTTCACGCCCAGGCGGCAGGCCCTGCACGATCTGATTGCCGGTACGCTGGTGCTCAAGTACCCCCTTAAGGGAGAGAAGGCGTAAAATCCATCCTTTAGAAAGGCCTGCTGCGCGCCGCCGGGGCCGGTTTGTACCGGCGCGGCAGCGGCAATGCAACTTAGTTGGTCCATATAAGTATACACTTTCCTCTGGATTTTTGATACTTATGCGGGCGTTCTATACTCCATCCGAAAGCAAAGAAGAACTGGCCAGTCTGGAAACGAGGCTTGTGGCTTTCGCCCTTGATGTGCTGCTGCTGCTGACACTGGTGGGCTTGGCGGATTTTCTCACGTTCAGCAGCGATGAGGCGGCCATTCTGCTTAAGCCGGAGCGCCTGCTGCACCTGCTCCTGGGCTGGCTGTACTTTGCCGGCACCGAAACCTGTTCCTGCCAGGGCACGCTGGGCAAACACCTCATGCGCCTGCGCGTTACCTCCGTATCGGGCGGGCGCATCAGTTTCAGGGCCGCCAGCATCCGCTACTTTGCCAAGCCCCTGACGCTGGTTGTGCTGCTGCTGCGGTTTCTGACGGATTCCGGCCATATTTCCCGCACCACCTTCCACGACAAACTGGCAAAAACCAAGGTGGTGCTGCAGTAAAGGCAGGGTTTGTACCGCCTTTGCCGCGTTATGGGTATAGCCGCAACACATCCTACACACTTGCTATCAAAAAAGTAACCCAGCGGGAGGGTCGTTCCTCAGAGGATACTTTTTGCCTGGTCCGGATCAGCTAATTGTTTACTGCGCCAAACCGGCTGGTTTCTATAGTGGCGGTGCCATCGGGCGCCACCGTCAGTTTAAACAGGTAGCTATAGGCACTGTCCGCTATCTCATTCACAGGCTTTTCCGCCCCAAAGGCCTCTATAATTGGCAGGATGGTGTTGGAGTGGCCCACTACCACCACCGTCTCTCCCCGGTGCTGCCCCAACAACTGCTTATTCAGACCCTCAAAATCATGTGCCTCATATAGCTGCATTTCCAGTTGCCGGTCGTCGGCCAGTGGTTTCAGCGTTTTTTTGTTGCGGATGAACTTCGTGGTATACAGCGCGTCAACCTCCTGCCCTTCCAGCAGCGCACGCAATGCCTCCGCCCGCGCCTCCCCGGCTGGCGTCAGGTCAGGGTCCTCGTTTTTGGCGTCGGAGGTGTCTTTCTCGGCGTGGCGCACCAGGTAGACTATTGTAGGCTTGCTTTCAGCCCCACTAATTGCAGCATCGGGGTTGCTCTGGCAGGATGCCGTGCAGAATAGCAGGAGCACGATCCACAGCTTCAACAGCAACGGTATTTTTATATAGCGCATATGAGTTAGAGAATTATACGTGTTTTTAGCATAGGTAAAAGGACATAAGTAGCAAGATATAAAACTTTTGTGCCATATATGGGAGCATCAAAACCCTGGGGGGTGCAGTGCTATTATATATAGTGCTGGCAAATTGTGCCCGGATACCTAAGATCATGGAAAGCTATATATAAACTGTAATGCCTCCACTGAGGCAGGGCGCAACCTTTCCGATAGCGGCAAAGAGGCGCCCAAGCCCTCCTATCTAGCCAAAGGCTGACAGATCCGCACAGAGCGAAACTTATGCCTGCTTCTCCTCCACCTTCTCCACAAACACCTCCTCAAGTCGGCGCATGAGGTACAACGACAGCAGGAGCCACAGCAAGCCCATGGCATAGCCGGCCAGCACATCGGTGGCATAATGCACTTTCAGGTAGATGCGGCTGTAGCCGATCAGCAGTATCAGGAGCGTGAGCAGCAGTATGAGTGCCCAGCGCCACCCCCTGTGCGGCACCGTTTGCCACACAATATAGATGAGCAGGCCGTAAAAGGAACCGCCTATCATGGCGTGGCCGCTCGGGAAACTGAGCCCCGATTGCTCCAGCATGGCCATCTCAGGGCGCGGGCGCTCAAAAATGCGCTTCATCACCTGGTTCAGGATGGCGCTGGACATGGAGATGAGCAGCACTTTCAACCCCAGCCAGCGCAGGCCTTTGAAGAAAGAAAGTACCAGCACCACCAGCGGGGGCACCACCAGCAGGTACTCGGCCGAGGCGAAGAAAGAGATGCCGATCATGAGCCGCGTCACAGGGGGAGAGGTATGGCCGTCGGCGAAGCGGAAGAGGGCATCGTCCAGCGCGGTGTCGCCCTGCCTGAACACCTCGTTCGCCATTGCCAGGAACAGCAGCAGGCACCCAAAAAAGACCGCCCACAGCACAACCACCTCCGCCGAGAGCAGGGCCAGCAGGCTGAGCAGTTTCTGTGTGAGGCGCTTCATAATCCGAATAAATATACGCGCTGCCGCTGTGCTTGTTGATCAGGCGGGATGGAGAAAATAGCATCGCAGACGCACCGACAACTGGGCAGACTAGGGCCCTGCGACACCAATTTATATATGCAGGATATATGGGTGTTGCGGCGCAATGAAAAAACTACTGCTTAGTAGATGCTGCGAAAAAAGAAGGGCCTGAAAACACAAAAGCCAGTCCGGAGACTGGCTTTTGCGAGGTAAGTGTGCGCACGGGGAGATTCGAACTCCCACACCCGAAGGCACAGGCTTCTGAGACCTGCACGTCTACCAGTTTCGCCACGTGCGCGAAACGCATTGTTAAATTCAATGTCCCAAAAAACCCTTAACCCTTGTTGTTGATTGGGATTGCAAAGGTAGCAGGTAGATTTATATATGCAATACCTGCCCCGAAAAAATTTCCTCGTCAGGCGACGGTCTCCTCCTCCACCACCGGGTCCAGCTCTTTCTTGGACAGCCTCTCGAGCCGCTGCAGCGCCCATATGCCGATAATAACCCACAGAAAGCCAGCCGAGAAGCCAGCCAGCACATCGGTGGCATAATGCACCCGCAGATAGATGCGGCTGAAGCCGATCAGCAGCACAAAAATTGCCAGCAGGGCCGCCAGCACGTTGCGCCACGCGTAAGGTCGCACGTGCCTCCAGACAAGGTAGATGATGAGCCCGTAGAAGGAGGCCGCCACCATGGAGTGCCCGCTCGGGAAGCTCAGCCCCGCGGCCTCCACCAGAGGCATCACAGGCCGCGGCCGGTCAAAGAAAAACTTAAGCACCAGGTTGAGGGTGATGCTGCCGAGCGCAATGACCGGCACTTTGAGGGAATACCAGCGGTGCTTGCGCACAAACACAAAGTAGGCGACCAGCAGCAGCGCCGCTGGCGTCAGAAACTGCCTGGACGCGAAAAAAGTGATGAATTTGATAAGCTGGTCTATAAAGGGGCTGGCAATGTCTTTGGAAAAGGCGAAGGCGGCCGCGTCGATGCCCATCTTATCGCCCTGCAGAATCTCAGCGCCTATATATAAAAAACCGATGATGCAGACCAGGAAAAGCAGCCACACAAAAATCAACTCTACCGTAAACAGGGCGGCCCCTGCCACTATTCTCTTATAAACACGTCGGAGCATATTCGTGGTGTTTCGTTCTAATTCATGCTGTGCGTGCCAAAGCACCTCCTTTCCTACGTAATCAGTATAAGTTAAGGCCATGCTAACCAGCACCACACCCCGCTTCCTATGAAAGACAGCATCCGTTTATTTGTGGCGGCCACCTTGCCCGGGGCGCTGAAAGAGCAGCTACAGCAGCAACTGCAGCCATTCCGGCACCCGGCCATCCGGTTTGTGCCGGAGCAGAACCTGCACCTCACGCTTTTCTTTATCGGCAACGTACCGGCGCAGCAAGTGGCCGCCATCAAACAGGCCATCCGGGAGGTGGCGCAGCGGCACCGGCCCTTCACGCTTGATTTTGCCTGCACCGGGCCCGGCCCCAAACCGAGGCACCCGCGGCTGGTGTGGGCGAGGTTTCAGGAGCACGGGGCTTTTGCCGCCCTCAGCCAAGATTTGATGGAAGCCCTGGCAACGGCACCGCCCAAACAGCAGAAAGCCATTCCGCACGTCACGCTGGCGCGGTTCCGCAAAGACAGGCCCGCGCCCGATGGCCTGCCAACCATAACACCGCAGGAGCCGCTGCAACTGGAGGTGCGGGAGGTGGCGCTGTGGCAATCAGAACTGGCCTCGCCGCACCCGGTATACACCGTGGTCGAAACTTTCGGGCTGGGCTAAACCCGCCGCCAGCAAAAGCAGTATGAAAGCACTGCGCCCGAACCTCAACCTATATACCCATGAACGAGACAGACCTGACGAAGCTGATGATGGACCTGAAAGACAACGGCCTGACAGTGGCGTTTGCGGAGAGTTGCACGGCGGGCATGCTGGCCGCCGAATTTGTGAAAGCCAAAGGCAGCAGCGATGTGCTGCTCGGCAGCCTGGTGGTGTACCAGCCCGAGGTAAAGCAAAAGCTGCTGGGCGTGAGCAAGGACACCCTGAAACTCTATACCCCCGAGTCGCAGCAGGTGACGAACGAGATGGTGATGGGGCTGAAAAAGCAGCTGAATGCCGGCATCAGCGTCGCCATTACGGGCCTGATGGGCGAGGGCGGCTCCGAAACCAGCGAGAAACCGGTGGGCAGCACCTTTCTCGCCATCCTGTACGACGGCAAGGCCGAGGAGTTCCGGGAAGTGTTCAAGGGCTCCTCAGAAGCCATCCGGCAAAAGCAGGTGCAGTTCACCTTCCAGAAAATACGGGGCATCCTGGACGAGCACTACAGCCGCTGATGCCTGCCTTTGCGGCTAAACCTACTGCCCCTCCCCTTGCCAAACCTCCCCGACAGCGGCTTTCACCGTGTGGCCTCTTTCTACGATTGGCTGGCCCGCCTCATATATGGCGATGCGCTGGAGCAGGCGCAGCGCAGTTTGCTGCCGCACCTGCCGCCGCAGGGGCGCGTGCTGGTGATCGGCGGGGGAAGCGGCTGGCTGCTGGAGCAACTCCTGAAAACAGGCAGGCAACTGGATATTTTATATATAGACGCGGCCCCCGCCATGCTGCAACGGGCCCGGCAGCGTTATGCAATGTTTCAGAAACCGCACCAGTGCAGGGTTACTTTCAGGTTAGGCACCGAGCAAACCCTGCAGCCGCAGGAGCAGTTCGATGCGGTGGTTACGCCTTTCCTCCTCGACCTTTTCCCGCCCCGCCGCCTGCAGCAACTGATGGCTACCCTGAATAACGCCCTCACTCCAAACGGCACCTGGCTCTTCGCCGATTTCTGGCCACAGCAACAGCCCCCGCCACACTGGCAGAAGCTGCTGATTTGGGGCATGTACGCGTTCTTCGGAACAGTCAGTGGCGTCAAAGCGCGGCAACTCCCGGACTACGCACAGCACTTCAAATCTTTAGGTTATCAGGAGCTATATAGCCGCAGCTTTTACAAAGGCATGGTGCAGGCAAAGGTGTTCGTGAGAGGTAAGAGTGAAGAGTTAGAATGTTGACAGCACAGGCTCTACTGCCGCTCAACGTCTATCGTTAACTGGCGCAAGTTTTCAAACTTGTGTCCTACCATGATGTCGGGTTTGTAATCCGACTGGGCCAGCCTGTCCCGAGCGATGTCTCGGGGAGGCCCAGGAATAGTAGATACGAGCGAGGACGCTCGCACCATATTCTGCTACTGCATCAAGGCCGGGGGGAGGTAAAATTGCACCACACCCGCACAAACCATATCTTTATCCCAAAATGAATATATTCTCAAACCATTGTAATGAACCCAAAACTATATAGCCTGCTGGCCCTTGTGCTGGCGCTGCTGGTGCAGCCCGTACTGGCGCAGCAAAAAGTAACATACAGCCTGTCGTTCCCGAATGCGGTACACCACGAGGCGGAAGTGCAGGTGACGTTTTCCGATATAAAGTCCGACACGCTGCGGGTGCTCATGCCCCGCTCCTCGCCAGGGCGCTATGCCATCCACGAATTCGCCAAGAACGTCTACAATGTGCGGGCCACCGATGCCCAGGGCAAGCCGCTGCGCATCTTCCGCCCTGGCACCAGCGAGTGGGACGTGCTGGGCCACAACGGCACCGTCACCGTGAACTACACTTTGTTTGCCGACCACGCCGACGGCACCTACGCCGGGGTAGACGAAACGCACGCGCACCTGAACATGCCCGCCACGCTGCTGTATGCCAAAGGCTTTGAGCAGGCACCGGCGTACGTGTCCTTCCACATCCCGCAGGGCAAAAACTGGAAAGTGGCCACGCAACTGCGGCAGGAAAAGGGGAACACCTTCTTCGCCCCCAATTTCCAGTACCTGATGGACAGCCCCACCGAGCTTAGCGATTTCGACTTTGCGGAGTGGACGGTGGAGGAAAACGGCAAAACCAAAACGCTTCAGGTGGCGCTGCACCACCCGGGCACCCCGGAGCAGTTCGCGGACTATGTGGCGAAAACGAAAAAGATTGTGGCGGAGCAGCGGGCCATATATGGGCAGTTGCCGGCATATGATTTCGGGCGCTATACCTTTATCGGGTGCTATATGCCGCAGGCCGTCGGCGACGGGATGGAGCACCGCAACTCCACCATGCTCACGAGTTCCCGTTCTTTGGCCGAGGCGATGAACAGCCTGCTGAACACAGTGTCGCATGAGTTCTTCCATGCCTGGAACGTGGAGCGCATCCGCCCGAAAACCCTGGAGCCGTTCAACTTTCAGGAAGCAAACATATCGGAGGCGCTGTGGCTGGCGGAGGGCTTTACGAGCTATTACGGCGATATGGTGATGGTCCGCAGCGGCATCTCCGACCTTCAAAAGTACGCCTCTGACCTGGCCGGTGACCTGAACTACGTGCTGCTGTTGCCGGGTAGGCAGTACCACAGCCTGATAGAGATGAGCCTGCAGGCTCCTTTCGTAGACGCCGCCCGCTCCGTAGACCCCGTAAACCGGCACAACACCTTTGTCTCGTACTACACCTACGGCAGCATGACGGGCCTGGCCGTGGACATGACGCTGCGCCAGCGCTACAGCAAGACCCTCGACGACTACATGCAGGCGCTGTGGCGCAAGTACGGCAAGCCTGAGAAACCCTATACCCTGGCCGACCTGGAAGAGACGCTGGCGGAGGTGTCGGGCGACAAGGCCTGGGCAAAAGGATTCTTCCGTAACAGCATATATGGCAGCCAGTTGCCCGATTTCACGTCGCTGCTGGCCAAGGCGGGTATGGCGCTGCGCAAGGCGAAACCCGGGGAGGCCACGCTAGGCATGGTGCCGCTGGAGTACAGCGAGGAAGGAGCTAAACTAATGTCAGGCACCTTCGTGAACTCCGGGGCCTACAAGGCCGGACTCGACAGGACAGACATCATCCTGACACTGGATGGCCGGAAAATACGCACCGAGAAAGACCTGCAGAAGGTGCTGGACAGCCATAAACCCGGCGACAGCATCCCGGTTACCTTCAGCCGCCTCGGCCAGACCCGCAGCACCACGCTGGTGCTGGACGAGGTGCCGACGCTGGAGGTGGCGCTGTACGAGAACATCGGCAAGCAGCTGACACCCGAAATGAAAAAATACCGCGAGGCCTGGCTCGGGTCCAAAGTCAGGGAAGCCGTGACAACAAACTAAGGTGCCGCGCGTTCTGAAGCGAAGTCATAAGGCTTTGAATTGAACTACTTTCCCCGTATCTTGGTACAAACCGGGACTTATATCCATTCCACGTGAAAAAAATAGCGAACATACTAGCGGCCGCCTGCCTGCTTTG